>NZ_BCNW01000001.1:2104346-2404967 GCF_001571385.1 Methanofollis ethanolicus
TAAACATGTTTACTGTCGATATTCGGGAAGACGAACCTCTGGCCCATGCCTGTATCGGCCGGAAGACTTTCCCGGGGCACGATAATGACAAGCGTAGAGTTGTACTCACCATACGCCTCTTCCACCGGGATTGTCACGTTCACCGACTCGTTCACGGCAAGGCCGGTGACGGCCTTATCGAAACCGGCGATCACCTTCCCTTTCCCGAGGGTGAAGGTGAGGGGGGCGCGGCCGACCGAGGATTCATAGACCGTCCCGTTCAGGAATGAAACCGTATAGTCGACAGAGACGTTGTCGCCCGGAGCGGCCCTCGGCTTTTCGGCCGTACCCGTGCATCCCGCGACCAGCATCAGGGCCGCAAGGAGAAGACAGGCTGCCGGAATGATCATCTTCGATCTCATCCCCCTTCTGTTGGCGCCGAAGGATTATGAGGCCATCCCCGGTCCGGGAAAAAATTATAAAAAAAGGGCTCTGTAGAAAACCTCCTGCAGAGGTTGATGGTGCGTGCTGATCCTCTGCCTTCCCGTTCGCCGGGGGCATAGTCCCCCGGCGCAGGCACACCAGAAAAGGTTTTCAACAGAGCCTAAAAAAGGGATCCGATTACCAGGATTTCCTTTCCGCGGGTTTCAGTTCGACGGGGCATCCCCGGATGGTCTTGCCCTTCATCCCTTCGATGACTGCAGCTGCTGCGTCCTCGGGCACCTCGACAAAGGAGTATGTGCCGTAGATACTGATCGCTCCGATCGACCGGCCGGGTATGCCGGTTTCGCCGGCGAGTGCACCGACAATATCCTTCGGCCGGATCTCCTGATCTCTCCCCAGGTTCAGATAGAGGCGGACCATGCCGGGTTCGGCACCGGTGTTTGCCGGGGTGAGGTCGGGAGCTTTCTCGGGTTCGGCACCGGTGTCAAGTCTGAGTTTCAGGAGGGCCGCGGCGATGTCCATGGAGGTGTAGTCGTCCACCATGATCCGCTCGACCATTCCGATGTACTTCTCCATCTCGCCGTTGTCGACGGTCTGCTTGATTTTCTCGACGATATTTCTCATCCGTGTCTCCTCGACGTCGCTCTCTGTCGGGAGGGGTATGCGGGCGATCGTGATCTTGGCATATTTCTGGATCGTCCTGAGTTTGTAGATCTCCTTCGGGCCGACAAAGGTTATGGCCCGTCCGGCCCGTCCGGCCCGTGCGGTCCTGCCGATGCGGTGCACATAGTATTCCACGTCCTGGGGAACGTCGAAGTTGATGACCATGTCGACGTCCTCGACATCGATCCCCCGTGCAGCGACGTCGGTGGCGATGAGCACGTCGATAGTGCCGCTCCTGAACTTTGCCATCACGCGGTCACGCTGGACCTGTTTCAGGTCGCCGTGAAGGCCTTCGGCAAAGTAGCCCCTCGCCTGAAGCTGGCTGTTCAGTTCGTCGACGCTCTTTTTCGTGTTGCAGAAGACAAGGGTGAGTTCAGGGTCGTAGATGTCAAGGAGCCTGCAGAGGATCTCGAGTTTTTCCCTGCTGCGCACCTCAAGGTACAACTGCTCGATCTGCGGGACGGTCAGTTCGCGGTGGGGGACACTGATGAACTGGGGATTCTTCTGGAAACGCTTCGAGATCTCCAGGATCGGTTTCGGGAGGGTCGCGGAGAAGAGGACCGTCTGGCGGTTCTGCGGAGTCTCGCCAAGGATTGTCTCGATGTCCTCCCTGAAGCCCATGTCGAGCATCTGGTCGGCCTCGTCGAGGATGACCATCTTCACGCCACCGAGTTTGAGCGTGCCGCGGTCAAGGTGGTCGAGCACGCGCCCGGGCGTGCCGACGACGATCTGTACCCCGGACTTCAGTGCCCGGAACTGCCTCTCGATGGGCTGGCCGCCATAGACAGGTATCACGGTGATACTCCCGTGATATTTTGCAAGGCGCGAAAATTCTTCGGCTGTCTGGATGGCAAGCTCCCGGGTCGGCGAAAGGACGAGCACCTGTGTCTCCCTGCTTGCAGGGTCGATCTTCTCGATGGCCGGGATGCCGAATGCCGCTGTCTTTCCTGTGCCGGTCTGGGCCTGGCCGGTCACGTCTCCTCCGACCAGGATCTTGGGTATGGCAAGGACCTGGATCGGAGTGGGCTCTTCAAAGCCCATATCTTCTATTGCCTTGAGAATATTCGAGGATAGATGAAATGTTGAAAAGCTGATGGTATCTTCCATTCTATTGTCATGGGTGTTCGTCCCTCATTATATATTGTATTGTGGAGGGGAAAAATCAGACACGGCCCGGACGATATGAGCAGGGATTTACAGGGCATAAAAGAGACAGATCCAGAAAATAATTGAGGAGGTACGTTTATTTGGAGAGATCGGGTGCGACCGCCATAGACAGGCTGCGCGGGGACCGGGGGTGCGGGACAGTTATCCCGCGTTCCCGAGATCTGTACGTATTTTTTCGATGTCATCGGGTGTGGCGTCCATCTCCATGACGGCGGTGCCGAAACAGGGCTTCGTGAAAGGGAAGAGGACTTTCCGTTTCTTCTCCTTCACTCCGACGATCAGGGGGGATTTGCCAAGGATGATGACGTCCCGGATGGCATAGTCGGGCGGCATCTCATAGTTCTCCTTTGCATGCCGCCGGATGTACTCGTTTGCCTCGTCCATGGAGATGTCCTTGATGAGGATCCGTGCCGGAAGGCGGTTGACGCAGTGCGGCTTGCCCAGATCTGCCATTGTGGTCTCACTCCGTATGAGGGTACTACTGTATTTCTCCCTCATTTAAGGTTCTCCCGCAGGCAGGAACGGCGGGATACATCGATGCACGATGATGAAGAAGGATGCCCGCGCTCGGCTCGCCAGATCGCTTGATGCCCTTCTCCGGTTTCAAGGGCCTCAGAACGACCGGATGCGACAACGGGTCCGCATACCATCAGACCCTGCAGGTCTGGCCTGACCAGATGATAGGAGCACATCGGCCATGGCCGCGCAATCTGCACAGACCGCCAGAAATGATAAAATAACAGATGAAACGAGGGATTCGAACAAAAGAAAGAGAGCCCCAGGCGAGAGTTGAACTCGCGACCTGCTGATTACAAGTCAGCCGCTATGCCACTAAGCCACTGGGGCGCGGATGCACTATACGTTGATCATGCCTGATAAAAAAGATGGCGATGCCACGACCCTCCCCTGCCCCCCTGATCAGGCACGCCTGACCTTCCCGGCCCTGTGGGATGCCACGCCATAATCCCCACAGGAGGCCGTCGTCTCCTCGAATGCCCCCCGACAGTAGACACGCACCGGCACCGGCGCCCCCTTCCTGAATAAGGCCATCTGCCGGTCATAGACCTTCTGGATATGCCGCAGGTCGTTAGCGGCGAAGTAGTCCCGAAGGCACCTGAGAAACGCCACTTCCTGATCGAGGTACGCCTCTTCATAGGCCCTTACTTCACAGGCGATCTTGCGCGCCTCATCCTCTCCGATCGAGGCATAGTACTCACCGTGCTGGTTGAGTCCGCTAATCTGCCGCCAGTCCACGGTGCCGTCCTCCCCCTCCTCGCGGTGGAGCATGTAGGGGTATACCCTGCAGATGGCCATCCGGCGGTCATAGATGGTGCACCGTCTCTCCTCAGAGAGAAAGACGCATGTCCCGTCGTCCCGTGTCCGCAACGCATAGCCGGAGACATAAAAAATCCCGTTCTGATCACAGAACTCGAAGTACGGCGCGGGCATCAGGACAGAAGGATCGATCGTCCTCACCTGCTCGGTATCGCCATCGAGGAGAAACACATGGTCGTTAAGCTCCCGCGTGCAGCACCTGCCACAGCAGGTGCAGGAGAACCCGACCTCCCTGATGATGCGGACGAGGTCTGCATCAGGGTAGCCGAGGAGCGCATCGGTCTCAGCCTCGATGTCGGCGATCATCCGGCCAAACCGGTCTGTCGGGGCGAGAGTTTTCTGGTGAAGATCCATCCCTATGAGATTGCAGGCCATGGGAGATGCTCTTTACGGCCGGGGATCACGTCGGCAGAGGTGAGTCGCACGTACCTGGGCTCAGGTACATATCCCGATATTCTTGCCGGGAGACCTCGGCGCAGCCAGCGCCGCGATCTTCGGGACGCCCACGCGCGTTGGGAATATGTGGGGGCAGATGAGGCGGTTTCTCGATGCGACCCACGGGATCGGGAAAAGAGACTTTCTCGTCGGCAAGGTAGGGCTCCCCTCCCTTTGCCGATCAGAGACCTCTCGAAAAGGTCACCGACTGCTCGCAGTACGGGAGTATCCTCGCCGGCGATACCGTCACATAGCCGGGCAAGAAAGAAAGGGCGGGCAGATGTTTTCAGAGCAGCCTGGATCGGCATGTTGCCGCGGTCGCCCTCCGACCCGTCCCCTCTCCCGAGAGAGCACTCGTGCCGTCACAAGAAGCCGGGACAGGAAAATAAGGCCGTTTTCATCCCTGAACTCACATTTCATGACAGAACTCCGGAAATATCCCCGCTTTTCCGGATGAATCCAGAAATCGGAGAACACCGGGACGAGAAGCCCCCAAGTCAGAGGAGGAAAGATATAAATATCGAATCTCCTATTAGAGTCCTTCACGAGAGAGCACATCGGTGCGATCCCGGGGGGGACCGAGGGACATTGACAATTTTACCAAATGACGCGTACGTACGCCCGGAATACGATCCAATAACAACTCATATGAGTTCGCCTCTGGCCGAGATCGTACGGCCGGATCTGGAAAAAAACCGTATCAGCGGGGCCAGATCTTTCGAGACGGTCATATACCGCCCCGCACAAACGCCCAGAACAAGGAAGTCACTTGCAGCCATTCCCTGCTACAACGAGGCCGTTACCATCGGTTCCGTTGTCCTGCAGACGCGGAAATATGTCGATGAAGTCCTGGTCATCGACGACGGATCGACAGACGACACCAGGGTCATCGCCCTTGAAGCGGGAGCAAAGGTCATTACCCATGCCGTGAACAGCGGCAAAGGAAGTGCGGTCAGGACGGCATTGAAATACGCGCAGGACGGTGCATTCGACTTCATCGTCCTCCTTGACGGCGACGGCCAGCACGACCCGCGCGAGATCCCGGCGCTGGTGGAGCCGGTGGAAGAAGGAACCGCCGACCTTGTCATAGGGTCACGTTTCCTCAGCAGCAAGAACAAGATACCGAAATACCGTCAGCTCGGCCAGATGGTCCTCACGACCATGACGAACTTCAACGCCCGGCATACGACGACCGACTCCCAGTCAGGCTTCAGGGTGCTCAGCCGGTCCGCGATCAAACGCTTCACCATGGAGTCGAAGGACTATAATGTCGAATCGGACATGATCACCAGCCTCTCGGCACAGGGGATCGTCATCAAAGAGGTGCCCATCTCGGTGACGTACGACGTACCCAACAAGCACAAGAAAAATCCGATCACCCATGGTTTCGGTGTCTTACGGAGCATCGTCGGGACGATGGAGTACAGCAACCCTTTCCTGACCTTCGGCATCATCGGCATCGCAGCCCTGGTGGGGGGGATAGCCTTCGGTGTCACCGCCCTCTCGGCCTATGCGGCCACAGCAGTCCTGCCCTTCTGGACATCGCTGCTGGGAGGCACATTCACGCTGCTCGGCGTCCTCTTTTTGATGGCAGGGATCACCCTCAGGTATGTTGCCATGACGGTCAGGAGGATGGTCTGAGGTAACGTCGTCAAAAAAGTGGAGGGACAGGCATCCCAGAAAAAAGACACATATATACGGGGGGGACGTGTCGCTGAGACCCCTGTTCGCTCCTACCTACACTTGTAGATTGCAATATATAAATCTTATTCTTTTGTTCGGTTATGTATATTTCTGATTGGTGTCTTACTTTTGTTCGACCTCCCGAATGCCGGATGCATTTCCAGAGATCGGGGAAAGAGAAAACCCTTCTCCGGCGCGAACGTCGTTCATGCATACCCGCTGATATCATAGTCGATCTCCGTGCTGCTCCGTGCACACCCCTCACCATGCCTCAGGAAATCATCGATGTTCTTCTTTAGCAGTGCCGGGAACGCCGCACCGACGATCTGCTGGACTACCTTTCCACCGCAGAAGAAGAGGAACGAGGGAGTGTGGCGCACGGCATAGCGCTCGGCCGTCCAGGCATTGCCCATCACATTCAGGCGTGCAAAGAGGATCTGTCCCCCGTACTCCCCTGCGAACTGCCGGAAGAAGGGTTCGATCTGCTTGCAGAAGGGGCACGTGGGGCTGTAGAACATCACCACGGCAGGCCCCTTCCCTTTCTCGACCGTCGCCTCCCATGTGGTGTCGGTCACCTCCACCGGACCGGTACCCTCGGTCATAGGGAGAGGAGACACCGTCATCACGGTTAATGCTTGCCCCCGCCCTCCCTGTCGATGAGGATGTTAATGGTGTTTTCACAGATATCGGTGGAGTATTCCCCGATCCTCCTGATGCTGTCGGAAAGCGAAACGAGCGCCGTCGCCGAGGCAGGGGCGTACTTCAGCGCCGCCTTGTTGATCGCACGCGCTTTTTTTTCGAGATCGGCGACCTGTTGAATGGCTGCATTGGCCCCCTCCAGATCTTCGTGGAAGAGAGATGAGACCGCACGGTCGAAGATCGTCTGCGACGTCGCGCTCGCCTCCCCGATCATCGCCTTCATATCGCCGTCGACACCCTCTCCCAGGAGGACGATCGCGTTTTTTGCAATCCTGGTGCCGTGGTCCCCGATCCTCTCGATGATCCGGGAAGTAAGAAAATAACTCATCGCCGCCGCCGGGGTGACGTCCATCCTGCGGGAGACCGCGGGGTCGCTGAGCACCAGGTGGCACTGGCGGGCGATGAGCCACTGGAGACGGTCCACGTCATTGTCCCGGACGATGACGTCCTCGGCCAGTTTCTGGTTGCCGGACCGGAGGGCCTCGATGCCGTCCTGGTGCATGCCCTTTGCGATCACCGCCATCCGCGTGATCGTCTTCTCGAAGGGCATCTCGACCGGGTTGAGCAGGTCCTTGATGGTGATCGAGGTCTCGGTCTCCTCCACGACCTCCTGCCCGATGGCCATCTGGGTGAACTCCCTCACCCGGATCCTGATAGACGGCGGCATCCTCCCCTGCGCCCTGAGGGTGATCGTGGTGTACCCGGCGATGTACGCCCCGACAAGACAGCGGTACAGGAAGGCCTGGTCGGTGGTGGCGTTCACCGGGAACTCCTTCGTCTTCTGAGCGACTCCGGCATTGATCGTGGGGGTGACGAGTAGGGTGCCGTCCTGCTGGACGATGAGGCCAAGAGGATCGTTTTTCTTGATATTTGAAGAAATAACCCAGTCTTTCGGGAGGGATACGATATAGGACGACCCCCCGGTGACCTGCACCTTTCTGATCTCCATGTATCAGGGTTTTTCGGATGAGAATATATTTCTTGCCCAGATCTATAGAGTGCACCATACTCTCTACGGAGTATATCGCACGCCATAGACTCATTCGAAACCAGTTATATTATATGGCCGGCTTCTTACTCATGGTGAAAAACCGTGAAGAACAGCAAGATTTCTCTCCTTGCCGTGCCTCTCCTGGCACTTCTTCTGATTGCGACCCTCTTCGCCGGCTGCACGGGCGACGGAGGCGACACGACTCCTGAGACCATCTCGGTCACCGGCTCCACGACTGTCCTCCCTATCGCCCAGAAGGCGGCCGAGGCGTACATGGACACGCACCAGCAGGCTGATATCCAGGTGAGCGGCGGCGGTTCCAGTGTCGGCGTCCAGGCAGTCGGCGAGGGCACCGCGGATATCGGTATGGCCTCCCGAGACCTGAAGGACTCGGAGAAGCAGAAGTACCCGGATCTGGTCCAGCACGTCGTTGCGAGAGACGGGATCGCCGTGATCGTCCACCCCTCGAACACCGTGGAGACGATCACCACCGCACAGGCGAAGGCGATCTACCAGGGCGCCATCACGAACTGGAAAGAGATCGGCGGCCCTGACATGGCGGTCGTCGTCGTCGGCAGGGACAGCGCCTCGGGCACCCGTGAGTTCTTCCAGGAGGCCGTCATGAACAAGGAGGACTTCGTCCCCACCCAGCTTGAGAAGAACTCGAACGGCGCTGTGAAGCAGACCATCGCCCAGACGCCGGGCGCCATCGGCTATGTCGGCCTCGGGTACATCGACGACACCGTGAAGGCGTTGAGTGTCGACGTGAACGGCACGACTGTCGAACCGACCGTCGCCGCCGTCGTCAGCGGGGACTACCCGATCGCCCGTTCCCTCAACATGTTCACAAAGGGCGAGGCCACCGGGCTTGCAAAGGAGTACCTCGACTTCATCTTGAGCCCTGAGGGGCAGACGATCGTCGAAGAAGAGGGCTTTGTCCCGGTCGCCTGATCGCAGGGAGAGGGGAGAGGCCTTCCTCTCCCTCTCCCATGAGGTGAAGCACCAGCATGAACAGTCATCTTCAGGCAGCACGCAAAGCCCTCTCCTCCGGGAACAGGCTTGCCCGGGCGAAGGAGAGAGCCATAGGCTTCATCTGGCTGACCGCGGCTTCCTTCGCCACGCTCACCGTCTTTTTCATCCTCCTCTTTCTCCTCCGTGACGCCCTCCCCATCTTCGAGACCGTCGGCATCGTCGACTTCGTCTTCGGGGAGACCTGGAACCCCACCGGCGCGACCCCGTCGTACGGCGCCTGGCCCCTCATCGTCGGGACTCTCCTCGTCACCCTGGGGGCGGTGGCCATCGCCGTGCCCCTCGGCATCGGGAGCGCGGTCTGTATCGCCGAACTCGCCCCGCCCCGCGTGAAGGCCATCGTGAAACCGGCCATCGAACTCCTCGCCGGCATCCCCTCGGTCGTGTACGGTTTCTTCGGCCTGGTGGTCCTCACCGACTGGCTCCGCATCTCCTTCGACGTGCCCTCAGGGGAGAGCTGGCTGGCCGGGTCCATCCTCCTCAGCATCATGGCCCTCCCGACGATCGTCTCGGTCTCCGAAGACGCTCTGAGCACGGTGCCCCGCGCCTACCGGGAGGGGAGCCTCGCACTCGGCGCCACGCGCTGGCAGACGATCAGCCGCGTCCTTGTCCCCTCTGCCCTCTCCGGGATCACGGCGGCGGTGATCCTGGGGATGGGCCGCGCCATCGGGGAGACGATGGCCGTCATGATGGTGACGGGAAACGCCGCCATCATCCCGGAGCCCATCACCAACGTCCTCTCCCCTGTCCGCACCCTCACCGGCACCCTCGGTATCGAGATGGGCGAGGTGGCGGTCGGGTCCCCCCACTACCACGCCCTCTTCGGGGTGGCGGTGGTCCTCCTCCTCATCACCCTTCTCGTGAACCTCGCCGCGCTCTGGGTCATGGCCCGGATCAGGGCCGGGCAGGGCGCCGCGTTCCCGGGAGCGGACAGGCGGCAGGTGAAGAGGGTCCTCTCCATCATTGCAGTGCTTGCGGCCGCGGCCGTCATCTTCGCCGTCATCCCGCCGGTCCCGGCCCTTGCCGTCCTCCTCGTTGCAGGGGCGACATACCTTGCCCGCGACCGGATCGCCCCCGCGACCGCGGAGAGGTTCGCCTTCGCCACCCTCTGGGCGGCGATCGGGGTCGTCCTCTTCATCCTCGGGGTCATCCTCCTCTTTATCGTCGTCAACGGCCTCCCGGCCCTCTCCTGGGAGTTCCTTACCCAGGCGCCCCGCGACCTCGGACGTGCAGGAGGGATCTTCCCGGCGATCGTCGGGACACTCTATCTCGTCGGCGGCGCGATCCTCTTTGCTCTCCCGATCGGGATCGGGGCGGCGATCTATCTCACCGAGTACACCCGCGGCGGCCGCGTCACCGCGACCATCAGGAGCGGGGTCGACCTCCTGAACGGCATGCCTTCGATCGTCTTCGGCCTCTTCGGCTTCGCATTCCTCGTCCTCTTCCTCAACCTCGGTGTCTCCCTCCTCGCGGGCATGATCACCCTCGGGCTCATGATCCTGCCGACGGTCATCAGGACGACAGAGGAGGCCCTGAAGACCGTCCCGATGGCGATACGGGAAGGAAGCCTCGCACTCGGCGCCACACGCTGGCAGACCATCAGGCAGGTCATCCTGCCGCCGGCCCTCCCCGGCATCCTCACCGGCACGATCCTCTCGATCGGGCGGGCCGCCGGCGAGACGGCGCCGATCCTCTTCACGGCCGCCGTCTTCTCGAAACGCTTCCTGCCGACATCGGTCTTCGAACCGGTGATGGCCCTCCCGTACCACCTCTTCATCCTCACGACAAATGTCCCGGGCGCGGAGACGAACCAGTATGGCACCGCCCTCGTCCTCCTCATCCTCGTCGTCGGGATCTATGCCGCCGCTATCGCCCTGAGAAATCACTACCAGAAGAATGTCAGATGGTAACATGACAGAGACTGCAATCCTCTCGGCCAGACATCTCAACCTCTACTACGGGGAGAGTCATGCCCTGAAAGAGATCACGATCGATATCGCACCGAACAGGGTGACAGCCCTCATCGGCCCGTCGGGGTGCGGGAAGTCTTCCCTCCTCCGCTGTTTCAACCGGATGAACGACCTGGTCGAGAATGTCAGGACCGAGGGGGAGATCCTCTTCGCAGGCGAGGATATCTCCGTCCCTACGGCCGACGTCGTCGCGATCAGGAAGAGGATCGGGATGGTCTTCCAGAAACCGAACCCCTTCCCGAAGTCGATCTACGAAAATGTCGCATATGGCCCGAGGGTCCACGGCATCAGGGACACGAAGGCCCTCGACGCGATCGTGGAGAAGAGTCTGCGCGACGCCGCCCTCTGGGAGGAGGTGAAGGACCGCCTCCACTCCTCGGCCCTCGGCCTCTCCGGGGGGCAGCAACAGCGCCTCTGCATCGCCCGCACCCTTGCGGTCGAGCCCGAGGTGATCCTGATGGACGAACCCTGCTCGGCCCTCGACCCGATCGCCACGGCAAAGATTGAGGCCCTGATCGAGGATTTAAAGACGCGCTACACCGTGATCATCGTCACGCACAGCATGCAGCAGGCGGCGCGAGCAAGCGACTTCACCGGATTTATGTACCTCGGCGAACTCGTGGAGTTCGGCGAGACGACCCAGATCTTCGAGGCCCCGAAGAACAGACTGACAGAGAACTATGTGACCGGCCGTTTCGGATAGGTGAAAGGATGAGCGAGAAGTTTCATGACGAACTGAAGGCCCTGAGAGGGGAGTTCATCGAATACGGAGAGTTTGCAGCGGACATGCTGAAGGACGCCTTCAGGGCGCTGAAGGACGGGGACACGGACCTTGCAGAGTCGGTTCTCCAGCGAAAAACACACCTTGCAGAACTCTCCGACCATTTCGACGAGCGCCTGCTCACTCTCATCGCCCTGTATCAACCGATGGCGAAAGATCTCCGGGTGATCGCCTGCACTCTCAAGATGAACGATGCCCTCTTTCGCATCGGGCGGTACGGCAAGGACATCGCCATGCTCGTCCCCGAGTTCGCCGCATCCGGCCACCTCGGGCGGATGCTCAACCTCCCGTACATGGCGGAGATGGTCTTTTCGATGGTCGACGATACCCTCCGCGCCTATGAACAGAGGGACATCGCACCCATCGCCACCTTCTCCGAGAGGGACGACTGCGTGGACGACCTCAGGTACTCGGTCTTCAGGGAGGGGGTTACCTACATGATGGAGAACCCGAAGAACATCGAGCGGTGCATGGACTATGTGATGGTGGCACGGTATCTCGAAAGGTGCGGCGACCACTGCTGCACGATGGCCGAGAAGGTCCATTACATGGTCACGGGGGAGAGGATTGAGATCCGGTGAGAGGGGGGGGGATCTGCCGGGGGGCTGCCGCCCCCCAGACCCCCTGCAATTAGGATAGGGGGTGGATGGCAGTTTTCTCTTCAAAATGCAGGATTAGATCATTTGAATTCCAATCCAGATAGTTCCAGGGGACTATCTCGAAGACTTTGTCTTCTCGACTCTCTACGATCGTCCACACTCTGGATAGACAGGGATATAGGAATATTCTCTCAGAGTGTTCACATCGCTCTTCTCCTGTCCTATCCTAACTTCGGGGGTCCGGGGGCAAAAGTCCCCCGGCTCAGATTGAGAGGAAGGCGAAGGATCGGCGCATTTTCTCCTGAAATCAGGAGGATACATCAATCCCGATCATGACGCCCTCCCTGAACCGATGCGATGCCTTTATCTTACCCCCGGCAGAGGAGGTATTCGGAGGAAATGATATGCCGGAATTTGGTAACCCGTTTTCAGGCACCGCATACGGCCGGAAGATGACCGATGCAGAACTCGTCCGCGCGGTCCGCTTCATGGTCGCGGCAGAGTACGAGGCGACGCAACTCTACCAGCAGCTTGCAGAGTCCACGGACAACACACTCGCACAGGCGGTCCTCCTCGACATCGCCGAGGAGGAGATCGTCCATGCGGGAGAGTTTCTCCGTCTCCTGAAGGAACTCTCGCCCGAGGAGGAGGGGTATTACGCAAAAGGGACAAAAGAGGTCGAGGAGATGATCGAGAAGATCAGGAAATGACCGTCTCGTCTCCCTTTTTTCCTGTCGGGGTGTAGTGTTCGACCTCCCCGAAGACCTGCAGTTTGCCGTTCGCCAGGACGGAGACCGCACCGTGGCCGCCGCAGATGATACAGCGCTTTCCCTGCGCGGTGAGGTCGCGGTCCACCGCGGCCGCAAGGTCGAGGAGGGCGTGCCTCTCCTCCCTGGCCCGGCCCGAGTCCACGTTCACCGAGGTGACAAGGAAGTCGGCGAGGGAGTTGTAGACCTTCCTCGCCTCGGTGAGACTGCCGAAGTTGATCACCGTGTCGCTCGTGAGGAGGATGCCCTCCTCGGGACAGAAAAGGTAGACCAGACCGTGGACGTGGCCGCCAAGGCTTTCCAGCACCTCGAAGGTCCGGCCGCCGAAGGTGAACCGATCGAGGACCGGGAAGATCCCCCGTACCTCGCCTGTCGGGCCGCCGAAGAGGGTGAAGTTCTTCGGCGGGCTGAACCGCGAGAAGAGGTTGATCATCGTCGTATAGACGGTCTCCAGGACCGAACCCTCGGCAGGAGAGCCATAGGCGCGATCGGAGGTCTCGATCTCGGCCAGGGTGCCGGGGTGCATGTACGCCGGGGCGTCGTAGAAGCCGCCCGCACCGCAGTGGTCGGCGTCGGCATGGGTGATCACCACCCGCGTCAGTTTCGTGCCGTCGCCGATGCCATAGTGCCTGAACATCGCGAGGACGTCGGGGTAGTAGATGCCGTACCCGGTGTCGACCATCATGGTCTCGTCGGGGGTCTCGAAGACGTAGATGCTGCCCCCGCCGGGGAGCTGGAAGCAGAAGAGTTCCATATCCTGGGTCACCCTGACCCGCTGGACGTCGGCGTAGAAGCCCTCGCCGCAGGTCCGGTTCAGGCTCTCGCCGGTCTGGAGAACGCTCGCGAAGACCTGACGCGGGTCGGCGCCGCGGGCGGCGAGGTCCTGGGCGATGTGGTTCATGTCGCCGAGGAGGCGGAGGAGGAAGTCGTCCCCGGCCTGACCGGTCAGCCGCCGCAGACGCTGGGCGAACCAGATGTAGAAGACGGTCTCGTCGAGGGTGTCGCCGGTCTGGTCGTATTCCAGGATCTCGATCGGGTAGTGCGACTTCAGGCTGTTGAGGAGGGCGTCGACCTTCCCGCTCTCCTCCAGGCTGAGGGCGAGGGTCAGGCGGTCGGGATGACTCCCCGTGTCGTCGAAGTCGACGTGCGCGATATTGGCGCCGACGGTCGTCGTCAGGTCAAGGAACGCGGAGAGTGCGCCGGGGACATGGGGAAGGGTGACGTGGATTCGCAGGAAACTCAAGCCCGGTAGATGGGTCTGGAGATAGCCGATGGCGGCGAGTTCGTTCCTGATGGCGACATGCGCCCCGGGATATGCCGTTACCTCAAGAAAAACGGTGGACGGGTCGATACACCTGCTGTACTGGATGCGGTTGATGTTCCCGCCGTGCCGCATGATGATCCCGGCCGCCCGGTGAAGGGCGCCGGGGCGGTCGAGCATGCGGGCGACGAAGGAGATCTTCTCTTTCTGGGCCTCCATATCTGAATATCAATGGGAGAAGCGCGGCAATAAATGTCGGTGGTCCTCAGGACGGGACGAGGACATAGACGGCAAAACCCATGTACTCCCGCCCGTAGGCGGCGTACTCGTCCTGGATACGGTAGAGGTACTCGCGCACTTCGTCGGCGTCCGTGTCGTCGGGGTTGTCGCGCAGCCAGGCAAGGAGTCCCTGCCAGTTTCCCGACTCGTAGGCGTCCCAGTCGTCTGGCGACGCCCGGAAGATGGACGCGACATCGAAGCCCGCGTCCCGTGCCGCCTGAAAGATCTCGTACTCAGTGAGGACGTCGCGCCACTCCCGGGCAAACTCGGGCGGGACGTTGTCCCGCACCCAGTACCGCTCGCCGATGACGATCCTGCCGTCGGGCTCGAGCCATGCGCTCATCGCCTCGATTGCACCGGCAAAACCGCCCCAGATGTGGGAGGAACCGATGCAGGCCGCACAGTCGTACTGGCGGTCGGGCGTCTCGTCCAGGACGTCGGCACGGTCGATCCCGATCCGCGGGGAGAGGCCCTCCTTTGCGAGGAGGGCCGCGGCCCGCCGGCAGGCGTCTTCCCTGATGTCGAGGCCGCGTCCGGCGATCCCGAACCTCTTCCCCCAGAGGGCGAGGATCGTCCCGTACCCGCAACCGAATTCCACAACCCGGTCATCGGCAGAGAGGCCGGCCACCTCACCGGCACGGACCACCTTTTCCGGTGTCGTGGGGTTCATGATGGCCAGGCCGCTCGTCGAGATCGAGATGAGATCAAAATATTCCACCCTGAAACGTGGATGGTCCCGGAATATAGGGCCATCGCAGGGTGCGTGAAAGGGGGTATGTGAGATGGGCAGGTGTGCCTGCCCGTACTGTTCAGAGCCGGTTGGACTTGGTGCTCTTCTTCACCGGCGCAGTTTCTGTTTTGGCATCCGCGTCCTTCTTACCCCTGGACGAGGAGCGCTTCTGGGTCTCATAGGTCATTGAGGACTCACCTCCTATCCTGATCAGATATTCTCAGATCTGTCATGCGAGGGATAAAGGTTGTCTGGCGCAACGGAAGATCCTCCATGCGAACCGTATTCCATGGGCATTCCAGAGGGTTTTGCGCGGGGCGCGCCGGAGGGGATCGGGAGGATCAGGAGGAGGGCAAAAATAAGGAAGAGGGGGCATCGCCCTGTGCCGGTATGAACGTGGTGCCTGCATGTCAGAATGTGGAGGGCCATCCGGGACACGGCCCGGGTCAAATACGCCCGGATATGCCCCGGATCCGGGGACCACACCACCCATTCGGAACCATATCGGGAAGATCCCGAGATCCGGCCATACCGGGGGCCCTGGGCAAAACAGGATGAAATCCGGCAGGACTCAACGCCCCCAGGCCGCCGGTATGATTGCAGGTAATGTCCTCCCCTTCCCGGCCCTCCCGTGTGCCGGGGAGAGGGAGGGATAAGGGCTGGAAATCGTCCGGATCCGGGCTCGTGAGAACCCTCACACTGAGGTTGATATCGGCATTCCAGAGCGGGAATTCTACAATGCCCTCTCCAGGAAGCGATCACTCTACGCGAGGGTTTCTCCAGGTCCTGAACTTAAAGGTCGATCCCGCGCTCTCTCAGTTCCTTCGTCTTCTTCTCGGAGCAGGCCTCGCACCTGAACTCGGGGGCGCTGTCGTCGGTCCTGTCGTAGTTGGAGGTCATGACAAGGCGGTATCCGCGGCAGACCTTTCCGCAGTCCACGCACCTGATATTCTCCTTCACCTCCCACTGGGCGGCAAGGGCCTTCGAGGTGAAGATGAAGCGGTCCACCCAGAAGAAGATGAGGCCGCCGATGAAGTTGGCGATGATGGTGGCGGTGATGGGGTCCATCGTGGAGAGGAGGATCAGCACGCCGGCAAGGAGTGGGGTCGAGAGTTGCCACCTGATGAGGTAGAGCCCGTAACGCTTGAAATTGACGTCCATATGTCTGTATAAATTCAGAATTGCGGATAATAAACCTGAGTATGAGGACAGGGGAAGAACCTTCATCTCCCTTGCCATGCCACCTGATCAGATATGGCAGATGCAGAGGCAGAAGAGGGCGCATCCACCTCTTCTATAGTGTCGTCGGTGAGACTGCATGATAGCGCCGAAGGCGCGGATATCGAAGGACAGATCCACCCCCCCGATATCGTCGTCGGAGAGACGGCAGGGCGGGGCCGCGGCGTCTTCGCCGCCAGGGACTTCCTCCCCGGCGAGGTGATCGAGGTCTGCCCGGTGATCGTCTCGGCAGGCGCGGGGGACGAGGGCCTCATCGAGCGGACGAACTTCTTCAACTACTACTTCGGGTGGGGAGAGGATGAGAGGGCCTGCGCGATCGCCCTCGGCTACGGCTCGCTGTACAACCACTCATACCACCCGAACGCCGACCACCGCCGGGACTTCGAGGGCGGCACGATCACGGTCGCGGCCTGCCGGCGCATCAGGGCGGGCGAGGAGATCACCATCAATTATACCGGTCCGGTGGACTGCCGGGACCCGGTCTGGTTCGACGTCGTGGGAGAAGAATAGAAAGAGACGGGGCAGGGTTTTAGAGGACCTCTGCCTTCGTGATCCTGACCTCAGGGGTGGGCCGGTCCTGCCGGTCGGTCCTCCCATTGCCGATGGCGTCGACGACCTCCATTCCCTCAATAACCTTGCCGAAGACCGGGTGCATGCGGTCGAGGTAGTTGTTGTCCACCAGGTTGATGAAGAACTGGCTTCCCCCGGTGTTCGGGCCGGCATTCGCCATCGAGATGGTGCCGCGGGCGTTTTTGTTCGAGGGCGTGAACTCGTCGGGGATCGTGTAGCCCGGCCCGCCCATGCCGGTGCCTGTCGGGTCGCCGCCCTGGATCATGAAGTTGGGGATGACGCGGTGGAAGATGACGCCGTCGTAGAACCCTTCCTTCACCAGTTTTTCAAAGTTGCCGGCGGTGACCGGCATGTCGCCGTAGAGTTGGATGGTGATGTCGCCCGCCGTCGTGTGGAGGACGACCTTCGCTCCGTCTGGATGGTCAACCATGATCTTTCCTCCCTCTCTGGTGGCGCGGACAACCATAAGAGTTCTCCCGGTTGGACACCATGGGGGATCATGGCAGGGAAGGAGGAGAGGCGGGCCGCGGAGCACGAGGAAATGGTCGCCGCGTTCCTGAAAAACCTCGCCCACGAGAGGCCGGAATACCGCTGGGGAGCGGCGGACGCCCTCGGGAGGCTCGGCGACCCCGACCCGCGGGTGCGGAAGAAGGCGGCATGGGCCCTCGGGCAACTCGGGGACATGCGGGGGCAGAGGCCCCTCCTTGCGGCGATGCGGGACGGCGACGAGGACGTCAGGGAGATCGCGGAGGAGGCGTATGAGATATTGAAGAGGAAGGTCTTCGGCGGGGGGTGAGCCGAACATCCAGGATCAGGGTGACAGTCCCCCGGCCGCGAATGTTGCTCACCGGCACCCGTCCACTTCCCACCAGAATTTCACCCGCGTCATCATCCCCGCCTGCAGGAAGCCGTCCCCGTTTTTCGAGAGGGTCGCGGAGAGGTACTCCCTGAGGATCTCCTCCTGATCCGGAGACGTTATCTGGCACTGATCCCCGAACTCGGCAACTGCTGCTTCGAAATCCGGAAACTTGCGGGCATGCTCCCTCCGTATCGTCTCGACGTTCGGGTAGATCCCCATTGAATAGAGGACATTGAAGAGGACATCGGCCTTGGGGCCAAAGCAGAACTCCTTTCCGTGCAGCGCCGGCCAGAGGTCGACCATCACCTGCTCCCAGGCCGTCGGCCCGGCAAACCAGAAGAGGTAGACCCATCGCGAGGACGCTTCGCACATCGCCTCGATCGCGGCCCGGATATCCGGCATCCCGAGCGAGTACGAGGCGACGACAATGTCGTACCTCCCCCTGAGATCGACAGAGGGATCGATCTCCTCCCAGCGTTTCCGCACGATCTCAAGGTTCGACACACCCTCTTCTGCAGCGTATCCGGCCATCACATCGGCCATTCCCGCCGAGGGTTCGACGGCGGTCACATGGGCGACGCGGCACGCAAGGGGAACGGCGAGCGTGCCGGGTCCGGCGCCGATGTCCAGCACCGTCGATCCGGCCTCGATCGGAAAGCTGTCGATGATGTGGCGGGTCCGCTCGGGTTTCTCCCGCAGTTGAGCGAGAAATGCTCGAGCTTTCTCGCGCGAAGTCCATGTGGAGGCGCACTCCCTGCTCCCCTGGCACGCCGCATTCTCATTGTACAATTCCTTCCAGACGGCGTTCCAGTCTATGTTGTATGCCATCGACATTCTCCATGTTTTTGATAGGGTGCTTCCCTTCGGCATATCCTCTTCGATCTTCCGTGAATCTCTGATCTTCGGCGTTCGTCCGCCCAAATATCTCTGGAGGGAAGAACGAGAGAGACACATCGATCGGGGAGCGTGCAAACCATGAAAATCATCAGGGGTGGTTTTCAAAGAACCGCCTGAATATTCGTTTCATCAGTGATTCTACACAGCCGATTTTTGGTATATGGTCATTATCTACTTTTGGATATCCATCCCGATATTTCCGGAAAGGAAGTCTGTACCCTGCCCCTGCGGCCGATACCGGCACCAGTTCCGCACGCGCCTCTCCGGCGTTTCATCCGGCACAACCTGCTCTTTTTTCGAGGTCATCCCAAAACTGATCCGAACCTTCATGCACGCCGATGAAAGGACTCACATTCGGTTCTGAAAAATTCTGTTCTGAATTCTGTTCTGGCGTCTTGTCCGGGGGGTTTCACCCCCCGATCGCCCCCCATCATTGCGATAGGGAGTGGATGGCAATCTCCTTCATCAGGATCTCTCTTCCCCGACCCTATCCTGTTTCGGGGGTCAGGGGGCGTCAGTCCCCCGGTAGAGATCTGGGGGAAGGCGGTGGTTTCGCACGATTCTTCAGGGAATTCAGGAAGATATCGACCAGATCAGGATATTCTCTCCCGATCCCTGCATGCAGAGATGGGGGGAATGAACGAGAGTTCTGGGATATGTTCTTCAAGAATCCGATCCCGGCCGCTATCTTTCCCTCAAAAAAACACCTTAATAGATACACGGCCGATCTCATACGGAATGACCGAGGAGAAGATGACCCCTGCCATGCGGCAGTTCTATGCGATGAAGGAGGAACATCCTGACTGTGTCATTTTTTTCCGCATGGGGGACTTTTACGAGACATTCGGTCATGACGCCGAGATCGTCTCCCGCGAACTCGACATCGTGCTCACCTCGCGGGGCAAGGACAGAGAGGGGGAGAAGATGCCCCTCGCCGGCGTGCCCTATCATGCGGCAGACACCTACGTCTCCCGCCTCGTTGCGAAGGGCTACAGGGTTGCCGTCTGCGAGCAACTCGAAGACCCGAAGAAGGCGAAGGGGATCGTGAAGAGGGGTGTCGTCCGGGTGATCACCCCCGGCACAGTCATCGACGCCTCCATGATCGCCTCGCCGGGGGCGCGGTACCTGATGTCCCTCTGCCCGGACGGTGCGGATTTCGGCATCGCCTTCCTGGACATCTCCACAGGCGAGTTCTTCGTCGAGGAGTGCGGGGACGGTGGCGAGGTCGTCTCCGAGGTGGAGAGGTACAGGCCGCAGGAGTGCATCGTCCCCGGCCCCCTCCCCTGCGGCCTCGGCGAGCGTTTCTCCGCGCAGGGCGTCCTGGTCACCCCCTACGAGGAGGGGGCGTTCTCGGGTGTGCGGGCGCGGCAGGTGCTCCTCGACCGCTTCGGCACCGTCTCTCTCGAAGGTTTCGGGTGCGAGGGGATGGAGGCCGCGGTGCGGGCCGCCGGCGCCGCCCTCAGGTACGCCACCGAGACGCAGTTCTCCGACCTCTCCCATATCACCGGCCTCTCGGTGCGGTCCACCGCCGAGAGGATGTCCCTGGATGCGATCACCCTCAGGAACCTGGAGATCACCGAGACGATCCGGGGCGAGGGGAAGGAGGGGACGCTCCTCCATGTCCTGGACAGGACGCGGACCTCGATGGGGAGCAGGACGATCCGGGCGTACCTGGTCAACCCCCTCCTCGACAGGGCCGGGATCGACGCACGCCTCGACGCCGTCGAGTATTTCGTCGGGAACACCCCGGCACGGGAGACCTTCCAGGACCTCCTCCGCGGCTGTGCCGACATCGAGAGGATCGCGGGCAGGATCGCCTACGGCAATGCCACGCCCCGCGACCTCGTCACCCTCAGGGCGTCCTTCGAGACCGTGCCCGAGATAAGGGAGGCCCTGCAGGGCGACCTGCCGGCGCGGGTCAGGGAGGCGGTCGACCAGATCTCCGACTTCCCCGCGGTCAGGGACCTCGTCTCCCGCGCGGTCGTCGACGACCCGCCGGCGAACCTCAAGGGCGGCGGCGTGATCAGGGAGGGCTACAGCCCCGAACTCGACGAACTGAAGGGTCTCTCCGGGTCGGGGAAGGACTGGATCGCGGAGTACCAGCAGAAGGAGAGGGAGAGGACAGGGATCAAGTCCCTGAAGGTGCGCTACAACCGGGTCTTCGGCTACTATATCGAGGTGACGAAGCCGAACCTGGCCCTCGTGCCCGACGACTATGACCGGAAGCAGACGACCGCAAATGGCGAGAGGTTCACCACCCCGGACCTGCGGGAGAAGGAGATGCTCATCACCAATGCCGAGGAGCGCCTCCTCTCCCTGGAGGCTGAACTCTTCGCGGACCTCGTCGCCACCCTCGCCGCCTCCGTCCCCGGATTTCAGGAGACCGCCCGGGCGATCGGCGTCCTCGACGTCTATGCGGCCCTCGCCGCGGTCGCACAGAGGAACGACTACACGCGGCCGGTTCTCGACGACTCTGTCAGGACCGCGGTCCGGGCCGGGCGCCACCCTGTCGTCGAGGAGATGGTGCCGGGCTCATTTGTCCCGAACGACACCCTCCTCGACGGCGGCGGCGACCAGGTCCTCATCATCACCGGCGCGAACATGGCCGGCAAATCGACGTACATGCGTGCCGTCGCCCTCATCCAGGTGATGGCCCAGATCGGGAGTTTCGTCCCGGCCGCCCACGCCTCCCTCGGCATCGTCGACAGGGTCTTCACCCGCGTCGGGGCCTCCGACGACCTGTCGAGCGGGCGGAGCACCTTCATGGTCGAGATGCAGGAACTCGCGAACATCCTGAACAATGTCACCGAAAGGAGCCTCGTCGTGCTGGACGAGATCGGGCGGGGGACGAGCACCATCGACGGCTACTCCATCGCAAGGGCCGTCATCGAGTTCCTCCACGGCACGGGAAAGACCGGGCCGCGGACCCTCTTCGCCACCCACTTCCACCAGCTCATCGACGTGGAGGCCGACCTGAAGAGGGTGAAGAACTACCACTTTGCGGTGAAGGAGACGGCCGGGGAGATCGTCTTCCTGCGGACGATCATCCCGGGCGCCACAGACAGGAGTTACGGCATCCATGTGGCGCGGCTTGCCGGCGTGCCGCGGGCGGTGACGCAGAGGGCCGAGAAGATCCTGAAGGCGACCGAGGAGGAGGTCGCGTCGGGCGGGCCGAGACAGAGGAAGTTCACCCAGATGCTCCTCTTCCCGTCCTCTGAGGCGCGGGCGGATCCCGACCCTGCGGTGGAGGCCCTGAAGAAGATCGACCCCGACGCCCTGACGCCCCGGGAGGCCCTCGACGCACTCTATGAACTGAAGGCTCTCGCCGGGAAGGAGGGGTCGCCATGACCGGACCTGTCATCCACGTCCTCGACGAGAGGACGGTCAACCAGATCGCCGCCGGCGAGGTCGTCGAGAGGCCGGCGTCGGTCGTCAAGGAACTCGTGGAGAACGCCATCGACGCCGGCGCCGACCTCATCAGGGTAGAGGTGACGACAGACCGCACCCATGTCACCGTGATCAGGGTGCAGGACAACGGCGTCGGGATGGACCGCGCCGACGCGGCCCTCGCCTTCAGGGAGCACGCCACGAGCAAGATCGCACGGATCGACGACCTCGACCGCGTCGCCACCATGGGCTTCAGGGGCGAGGCGCTGGCGAGCATCGCCTCGGTCGCCGACGTCACCCTGGTCACCCGGCCGAAGGGGGGCGAGGTCATCGCCGGGACGAAGGTCAGGATCAGGGGCGGCGGTGCGCCCGAGGTCGCGGAGGTCGGCGCACCCGAGGGGACGACTCTGGAGGTCCGCGACCTCTTCTTCAACACGCCGGCCCGCCGGAAGTTCCTCAAGTCCCTCCACACCGAACTCGCGCATATCCACGGGGTCGTCGAGAGGACCGCACTCGCCCACCCTGAGGTCTCCTTCCGCCTCGTCCACAACGGGAGGGAGCGGGTCGCCACCCACAGGACGACCGACCTGCGGGAGACGGCGGCCTCCCTCTTCGGGACAGACCTCCACACAGACCTCATCCCCCTCGCATTCGAGGCCTCCCCGGTGAAGGTCGGGGGCTACATCTCACGCCCGGCGCACTCCCGTGCCGACCTGTACCAGGTCTTCCTCTCGATCAATGCCCGCCCGATCTCGTCGCCCGCGATCGTGCGGGCGCTCAAGGAGGGCTACGGCACCCTCCTCCCTGCCGACCGCTACCCTGTCGCCTTCGTCACCCTGACCGTCGACCCGGCCCAGGTGGACGTGAACGTCCACCCGACGAAGAAACTGGTCCGCCTCAGCCGGGAGAGGGAGATCTGCGACGCTATCGTCAGTGCTGTGCGGGCCGCGCTGGACGGGAGGGACCTCCTCTCCGCCCCTGCGGCACGCCCGGCGCCGGCATGGAAGCTTCCCGCCCCTGTCCCCCCACGGACGACCGGGATCGCGGAAGCGCCGGCACTCTACGCACGCTCCGACAGGCGCCTGAGGCAGACCTCCCTCCCCCTCGCCGGGGCCGAAAGAAACCTCCTCCCCGAGATCGAGGTCCTCGGCCAGGTCGACGCCACCTACATTGTCGGCAGGGCCGAGAACCGCTCCCTCGTCGTCATCGACCAGCACGCCGCCCACGAGCGTATCCTGTACGAGCAGGCGACGGAGAAGCAGCAGGACGGGCAGAAGACACAGGAACTGATCGTCCCTGTGCTCATCACCTTCACGGCGCAGGAGGCAGAACTGGTGAAGGACGCCCTGCCGGCCCTCGAAGAGGAGGGGTTCGCCCTCGGCGAGTTCGGGCCGGACACCTACGCGGTGAGCGCGATCCCCATCGTCCTCGGCCGGATGGAAGACCCGGCGGTGGTCCGCGACCTGGTCTCGGCCCTGATACGCGAGGCCCCCCGCGACCCGGTGGGGAGGCGGGAGGCGATCACCCGGAGAGTCGCCTGCCGCGGTGCGATCAAGGCCGGCGACCCCCTCACCCACGAGCAGATGCGCCGCCTCGTCGACCAGCTCGCCCACACGAAGAGCCCGTACACCTGCCCCCATGGTCGGCCGACGGTCCTCTCCTTCTCCCCCGACGAACTGGCGGCGATGTTCAGGAGGACGTGATTGGATAGGGGGAGACAGGGATCTCCTCCCAACAGTTCGAGCGCGATTTTTTTGTTTCATCCACACCCGCGGGACGTTTCGAAAACGCTATATGGTGCAAAAATATATTTGCACCTGTAAATGATTACAACCAGTAGCATCCCCGAGCTCTCGAAATTGCTTTCATTTCTCGGAAATGAACAAAGGCTCAGGATTCTGAAATCGATTGCAAAAGAGGAGAAATATGCGCGCGAGATCTCGGAAGAACTCTCAATCTCACGTACACTTGTCAACATCTACCTCAAACAGCTGGAGAAGAAGGGCCTCGTCACCGGAACCAGCAGAGTGACGGACGAACCCCCCCTGATGAGGAGATATTACCGGGCAGTTCCCTTCGAACTGGTTGTAAGCCTGGATGAGATTCAAAAAATGGAGGAGTAAAGGTATGGATTATTTTAAGGTACGCGAATTTCACTGGATGACCTGGACGGTGATCGGACTCCTGATAGCGTTGCTCGTCATGCTCACCATCGGCATTGCCTATCGTATCGACCTCGGTATTGTCGTCGGTTCCATGGCAGGGATATTGTGGTATGTCTTCCTGCTCGCCTTCATCTGGACCGTGGCCTGCATCATTGGAAGGGGCCTGAAGACCTGGCTGGAAAAGTACCTCGACGCTCTCGTGGAGCAGAAGAGCAGGGAAGAGGACGCCGGTGCACAACTGGCCGTATTGAACGAAAAGATCGAGAAGATGGAAGAGAAGATCGACCGGATCGAGGATGTCCTGACGAAGGTGGGCGAGTAGGAGGAATGTCCATGGACCCTGAAAAAAATCTTGACAGGGACTGGACCCTCTGGACGGCGGTCGCGATCACGGTGTGGTTGGTCCTGAGCATCCTCGTATCTCTGGCAAACCCCGTCTTCGCACGTTCGATCTGGCCGGTGTTGTTCTCCGTCTTCGTCCTCGCATATGGGTACCTTGCCGTCTGCCATTTCATACGCAAGGCGAAGGCGTGGAGCGAGCACTATCTCGACACCCTCCTGGCACAGCGTGTCCGGGGAAAGGAGAGAGAGGCAGAGAAGATACGAGCAATGACCGAACAGGTCGGGGAAATGGAGAAAAAGGTGGACCGCATCGAGGCGATGCTGGTGAAGGTCTCCGGGTGATGATGCACGATCTCTGAGAGTCATTGACAGGAACCTCTCACTTTTCCTTGATCCGAAAAACATTGGAGATCGTACGGCATCACAGAACGTTACAAAAAATTCATAGAGAATATTTTCTGGAAACTCATCTTCCTAGAGCGTGCATGACGGCCAGGCGAGCGATCCCATCGCTAAAAGTCAGGATTTTCTCGAACATTTGCCTTCAGCAGGACATCCGGATCACTACACTCGTGAGTGACTCATAGACAGATCTATCGGGCGGGACTGATCGGTCGCAAAGTTTTGCAGGATTATTACATCGATACAGAGGGTTAAATTTTTCCGATGTGTAAATGATTTGCACAGAGCAGCCATATAATTGTATGAATATATCCTGGGTCGTGGACATCAGAACAGGTGTCCCGCCGGGGCCGGGGACACGGCCCGGAGGAGAAGAGGAAACAAAATGAGGAATGGTGCATGTATGGTTACAGAAAAAAGATTTCTCACTCTTTTGCTCTCTTTCGTCCTGCTGGGATGTGCCATTCTCACGACGGGGTGCACGGCAGGGGAAGGGCCGGGAGCGCCGACGCCTGTCCTGACGCCCCCCACGTTCCAGCCCGACATCCTGGACAAACCGATCATCAACGCACCCGCTGGAGAGGGAGGGCCGTCTCCTTTCCTCTTCGAGTTCGACACGGAGAACGCCTCGGGTTTCGAAGCGGTCGGGGCCGATCGACCGGGAGCGCCGACACTCGTCCTCCGACCGAATGCATCGGCGACCCTCCCGATCGTCGTCTCCTCCGAGGCCGACACCGGCACCGGGATCAGGACCACCCGGACCGACGGCCTGCCTGAAGGAGTGCAGGTCTCCTATGTCCCGGACTCCTTCACCCTTGAGGCCGGGGAGACGAGACGCGTGGAGATGCGTCTGGTCTCACCGGAGGACCTGACCGTGCCGGCGGCGACGGCCGTCGTCGTCTGGATGGAGGGTGCGGGATGGGAGGTCGGGAGGGGTTTCCACCTCGGAGAGAGGGAATGAGGGTCTCCGACCGTCCTTCAAAACAACTCGTCCTCACGCCCGGCGGTCGCACCCCGGTACAACCCTTCCTCCGAGGACCAGGACAGAGGCGACGATGATGCCGACGAGAACAAAACCGGCCAGGGGGTGGTCGGGGATCACGATGAAGAGGTCGGGATAGCCGGTATATTTCAGAATCAGGTCGATCATCGCGACCGATGCCGCTCCCAGCAGGATATTGATCGTCCGGTTGAATCGGGAGAGACGAAGAGATCCGAGTGCCTCGAAGGCGGCCGCCATCCCGAGGGAGATGATCACACTGGAGAGCAGCAGGACAAGGAGCGGTGTATCGTACAGGTCGATGAGTATTTCAGAGCGTGTCAGAAGAAAAGAGACCGGAAGCACCAGCAGTATCGGGAATGCGAGAGAAAACCAGGGGTGACGGACGGACGCCGTCAGATGGCACCAGACGGCGGCAAGGGCTGCGATGAAAAAGCAGTCCGCGACGTATAGCAACGGTGCAAGGACCACGGCCGCGCTCACCCAGCCAATAGTAGACATAACATCGGGGTAATCCTCTCGGATCAAGAAAATGAGGAGGATAAAACCGCATATCGATGCGGACATGATCAGGAACAGAAGGAATGTCAATATCAACCTCGATGAAAAGAAGAACGGAACGATGGTCCCGGCCTGAAGTGCTGCTTCGGAGACGGGCGACACGTTGAAGTCCCCTGCAAAACCGAGCAGGAATATGAATAAAAAGGAACTCGCCGAGACTGCGGTGATCAGAAGGTACTTCCTCCAGTTGCCGAACCTCTCCGCAACGAGGGGGAGGGGCGTCAGAATGCCGAGAACCTGCACGGCGACGATCGTCAGAGTGCCGGCCAATGCCTCGGGGCCGGCGACCTGGAACTGGTAATACCGCGGTACGATCACCGAGAGGGCGAGAGCAAGGATGACGGGCATCAGAGCACTCAGGCGAGGGGAGGGCAGTCGTTCGAAGATCCCGTACAGGACTGCCGGGGCCAGGAGAAATCCGAGAAAAAGAATAATCTCGATCATATTTTCATTACTGGGGGTTTTTCTCGTTTCTTTGCGAAAGTTGTTGTGTTTTATATCAGTACACCCCTTCCCCGGTAATCAAAACGCCCGTCACCTGATACGTGCCGTTGCACCCTCCCTGAAATTCGTGCCTCATCCTCTCCCGGTATGAATTCGACTGCCAGCCCCCTATCCACCACTGGTTTGTCGCATGAAATTCGGAGGAGATGGTGAGGACATTCTCGTCATCCGCGGTATAGGAGAGGATGAAGGGCGTCTCGAAGACGTATCCTGAAGACCCGGCGCTCACGTAGTAGTCCCCGTACATGGCGCTGTCGGGACCGCTGATAGTGTCGGTGATCCGGTACGGCATGAAGAGGGGCTCTTTTCCGACCGGCGTCTTTGTATCGATCTCGTGGTCGACAGAGGTGTCGTACATACGCATCTCCATCTCGACACGCTCAGGTGTCTCTTCGGAATATCGATCCGAATAGATATGGGTCGGCTGCGGGAGTTCGGACTCGTCCTGTCCCGGCATGATCGGGATCGGTGTGATACGATTTTTGTAAACGGGACTGATCCGGTCGGCCGAGATCTTCAGCATCGGGACGCCGTTCACCTCCTCGATCAGTGCTGAGATATTTTCCCTGTCGAAATTCGTGAAACTGAGACGGGAGATATCGACGACTGTCTCATTTTTCCCGGACTCCGCCTTGTAATAGGAAGGAAGGGGGATCAGAAGAGTTGCATTCTCCAGAGGCCCGGTCGTGGAGAGAGTGAGTTCGTAGATATAGGCCGAGTGTGCACTTTCGGGTGCGGACACGCTGAAATATCCCAGGATCAATACAAAGACAACGACCAGAATGACGATCAGAATGATTACTGCAAGGACGATTTTCTTGAGAATGTCCAGGAGGTTCGCCATGGGGCGTAATTTTATAATGGTACGATTTATAGATGCTCGTTTGTCTTTTGGATGAGGGATTATTTGGATTTGTTGAATTTCTCATTCTCAGATTGTGCTCCTCCCGATGACGTGGAGATCCGTGCTGACCCCTCGACCTTCCCAAAGACTCTCCACCGGGGGACTGACGCCCCCGGGCCCCCGCTATCAGGATAGGACGGGGGAAGGATTCTACACTCTGATGAGGTCCGCCGTTCTTCCCCCTATCTCAATGATGGGAGATTAGGAGGTGCGAAAAAAGGGAGCTTGAAAAACATTGAATATTTCGAGAAAGAGTGTTCGAAACTTCTCTTTATTTCCAAAAAAAGAGTATTACAGGGTGAGAGTCCCCGCCACCCGCAGGTTCCCGCCCTCGAGGTAGGTGACGACCGCCTTCGACCCCGGCATATAGACCAGGTCCTTTTCGAGTTCGAGGGAGATCTTCACCGACCGTCCGTCGGCCGCGGCCGCGGTGACGCGGGAGGGGATGAACTGCATCCAGTGACCGACATGGAGGACCATGCCCTCGGTGATCGGCGTCTTCCAGAAGGGCACGAGGTCCAGGGTGCCGGTCACGGAGGTCGCACACCGCAGGGAGGAGTCGTTTGTGAGGACATAGCCCCGGTCGAGTTCTTCAGCCTCGACGTTCTTGAGGGCAAGGCCGACGCGGTCGCCGGTCTCCGCCTCCTCGAAGTCCTCGTCGTGTTTCTGGACCGACCGCACGAGTGCTGTCTTCGCCGTCGGGAGCACCTTGAGGGTGTCGTGCTTGCGCAGGTGGCCGTCCGCGACGCACCCGAGAATCACGGTCCCGATGCCGCGGACATTGAAGAAGTGGTCGATCGGGACGACGCAGGTCTTCTTCGGGTCGGCAAGGGAGCGCTCGATCGCGGTCTGCTCTGTCTGCTCAAGGAGGCGCTCGCGCAGGTCGACGAGGTCGTCCTCGACGCACTCGTACTCCGCGAGCACCGTCCCCTTCAGGAGGGGCCTGATCTGGTCGGGCGTGAGATAGTTGCGGAGGACGAAGTAGCCCTTCTTCACGCCCGCCGCCTGGAGCATGAGCAGGTACTCGCCGAAGGTCGCGTTCAGGGCGTCGACGACGACAACAGCCGCGTCCGCAAGGGTCGCGGCGTAGAAGAGCGGGGCGAGACGCTCAGGGTACCGGGTCGGTTCGATGAACGTCACCGTGTGCGCACCCTTTTTCAGGTTGTAGAAGGTGATGTCGGTGCTCGTCCCCTTTTTTCCGAGGTCCTTTGCGTATCCTGCAGGGCCGAATACCGCTACAGTAAGGTTCGCCATACAAGGATATTGGCGTGAGAGGGGGATAATGCTTCTCGAAGGGGGCGGGATCATGACGACAGACGTTTATAGCCGGGCACCGATTGACCGCGGAGGTGCAGGCACATGACCCGGCGACTCGGTGAAGCGGAGGGCTACGCCCTCCTGGCGACGTACGGCATCCCGGTGCCCCGCCATGCCGTTGCAGGGGACAGAGAGGGGGCGGCGGACGCGGCCGACGCCATCGGCTACCCGGTCGTCGTCAAGGTCGTCTCTCCCGACATCGCCCACAAGTCCGACGCGGGAGGGGTGCGGACAGGCGTGCGGAGCCGCGGGGAGGCGATGGAGGCGTACGACGCAATCGTCACCGCCGTCGCCGGGCGTTGCCCCGGCGCCGCGATCGAGGGCGTGATCGTCGAGGAAGAGGTCGGAGGCGGGCGGGAGTTCATCGTCGGCGGGGTGACCGACCCCGCGTTCGGGAAGGTGCTCACCTTCGGGTCGGGCGGCGTCCTCGTCGAACTCCTGAGAGACGTCGCTTTCGCCGTCCTCCCGGCAGACGAGGAGAGGATCAGGGAGATGGTCCGCGGTATCAGGGGCTACCCCCTCATCAAGGGCTACCGCGGCATGCCGCCCCTCGACGAAGAAGCGCTCGTTGCGGCGGTCGCAAGCGCGGCCCGGATGTTCATGGCGGAGGAGAGGGTCGCGGAGTTCGACATCAACCCTCTCGTCCTCAGGGTGGAGGGGGCGTGCGCGGTGGACGCGAGGATCCTCTGCCGGGAGGAAAAACGTGTGGCGGCGGAGGCCACGGAAAGACCGCCCTTCTCCCTCCCGGCACCGGCGTCCGTCGCCGTCATCGGTGCCTCCCCCGAACCCGGGAAGGTGGGGTACGCCCTGGCAAGGAACCTCCTCTCCTTCCCGGGAAAGTTCTGGCCCGTCAACCCGAAGCATGCGACCGTCCTCGGGCGGATGGCCTACCCCTCGGTCCTCGCCGTCCCCGATACGGTGGACATCGCCGTCGTGGCGGTGCCGGCGCCGGTCGTCCCCGCCGTCCTCCGCGAGTGCGCGGAGAAGGGGGTGCCCCTCGCCGTGATCATCTCCGCGGGGTTCTTGGAGAGCGGTGCGGAGGGGAAGGAGAGGGAGGAGGAGGTGAAGAGGATCGCGGCCACGACAGGCATCAGGGTGCTCGGGCCAAACTGCCTCGGGATCATCCTCCCGGCCGAAAAGGTCAACGCCACCTTCGACCCCATCACCCCGAAGCCCGGCCACATCGGTTTTCTCTCCCAGAGCGGCGCCGTCATCACGACAGTCGCCGACTGGAGCATCCCCGCGGGCATCGGTTTCTCCGCGGTCGTCAGCGTCGGCAATCAGGCCGACCTCGGTTTTGCCGACCTCCTCCCGGCCCTTGCCGCCGTGCCCGGGACGCGGGCCGTCATCCTCTACGTCGAGGAGGTCAGGGACGGCCGGCGCTTCCTGGAGGCGGCGAAAGCGGTGACCCCCGAGGTGCCGGTCATCGCCGTGAAGTCGGGGGCGTCCGAGAGAGGGAAGGCGGCGGCCTCCTCTCACACCGGTTCCCTTGCCGGGTCGTACGCCGTCTATGCCGCCGCCTTCAGGGAGGCCGGGATACTCCTCGCCGGTTCCCTCGAAGAGGCCTTCCAGCTCGGCGAACTCCTGGCGTCGGAGGGCTATCCCACGGGCGAGAGGTGCGTCGTCATTTCGGGCGCCGGGGGTTTTGCCGTCCTGGCGGCGGACTACGCGGAGAAGCACGGCGTCCCCCTCCCACCGCTCCCCGCCGGGGTCATCGACGCCCTCGACGCCTTCCTCCCCCCGATCTGGAACAGGACGAACCCGATGGACATCATCGGTGACGGCGGGGCCGCACGGTTCGCCCGCGTCTTTGACGTCATGATCGCGCGTCAGGACCTCTGGGACGTCGCATGCGTCGTCAGCGTCCCCTCGGCCGTCCTGAACCCGGTCGAACTCGCCCACGAGATCGTCAGGTTCTCCCGGAACACCGACAAGATGGTCGTCTGCTGCCTCCTCGGCGGCGAGAGCATGAAAGGCGCGGTGCGTATCCTGAAAGACCACTGCGTCCCGAACTTCCCCGAGATCGAGGACGCCTTCAGGGCCGTCGGGACGGTCCTCGCTTCGGGACGGCGGGGGAAGGGGGCGGCACCCCCCTGCGACACCGGAAGGGGCGACTGAGATGGACGGCACCGCACGGAGACGCTCGGAGAAGGCAGGTCTCCCCCCGGGATCTCTCGTCTATGTCGGGGACGCAGGGCAGGAGACGACGGAGATCGCCGTCATCGACTACACCGGGGAGGAGATCAGGGAGGAGGCCGGCATCGGCGTCGACGCCGTCCTCCCCTACCTGGAGAGGCAGTCTGTCACCTGGATCAATGTGACGGGCCTCAAGGACACTGCCGTCATCGGGAGGATCGGAGAGATCTTCGGCCTCCACCCCCTCGTCCTGGAGGACATCCTCAACACCGAGCAGAGGCCGAAGACCGAGGAGTACGACGGGACGGTCTCTATCATCCTGAAGATGATCGGCTACTCGGCAGACGGCGACCTGGTGGACGAGCAGATCAGCATCGTCCTCGGCAGGAACTCCGTCATCTCCTTCCAGGAAAGACAGGGCGACGTCTTCGATCCCGTGCGGGAGCGGATCCGGGCGGGGAAGTGGCGGGCGCGGCGACCCGGCGCCGACTACCTCGCCTACGCCCTCGTCGACACTATCGTGGACAGTTATTTCACGGTGATGGAGACCTTCGGCGAGAAGATCGAGGCGGTGGACGACGTCCTCATCGAGGACCCGGACCCCGGCGTGATCAGGGCGATCCAGGGGGTGCGGCGCGATCTCCTGTACCTCAGGAAACGGATCTGGCCGCTGAGGGAGGTGATATCCTCCCTTGAGAGGACGGACTCGCCCCTCTTCGCCGACCAGACAAAGGTCTACCTCAGGGACGTCTACGACCACACCGTCCAGGTGATCGAAGCGCTGGAGACCTACCGGGACATGGGGGCAGGGATGCTCGACATCTACCTGTCGAGCACGAGCAACAGGATGAACGAGGTGATGAAGGTGCTGACGATCATCGCCACCATCTTCATCCCCCTCAGTTTCATCGCGAGCGTCTTCGGCATGAACTTCAGGCAGATGCCCGAACTGGAGTGGGAGTTCGGCTACCACTCCTCCCTCGCCCTGATGGCCGCCGTCGCCCTCGGCATGCTTTTCTATTTCAGGAGGAAAAAGTGGATATAATACTGGAGGAGAGACAGACGTGAAGAAAGTCCTGATCAACGCACGAAAGGAGGACTACGAGAATCTTGCCCCCCTCCTCGAAGGGATCCACCATGTGGTCCTGCAGGAGGACGGGATCTATGAGGTCAAACTCTTTCTCCCGGACAACGACCTCGACTCCTTCATCGAGAAAGTCAGGCCCCTCCTCGACCTGCGCTATCGGGAGAACCTCATCGAGGTCTCCTCGCCTGACTTCGTCATCTCGCCGTACCTCAAGAGGGTCGAGGAGAAGACGGAGCAGCCGGAAAAGACCCCGATCGAGGAACTCCTCGACACCACCCGGCCGTACCAGAGGCTCGACGCAGGAAAACTCGTCCTCACATCGATCGCCGGGATCATCGCCCTGACCGGCCTCTTTCTCAACAATGTGGCGGTGATCATCGGGGCGATGCTCCTCTCCCCGATCCTGGGGCCCATCTACGGCTTCGCGATCAACATCTCGATCGGGAAGGTGCGTGACGGCCTCCAGAGCATCCTTGTCCTTGCAGCGCTCCTCTCCTGTGTCTTCACCCTCTCGGCCGCGACGACCTACCTCCTCCACCTTGTGACGCCCCTCTCCCTCACGCCGGAGATCCTCTCCCGCACCGTCGTCAGCCCGATCTACATCGTCATGGCCGTCCTCCTCGGCTTCGCCTCGGTGCTCGCCCTCGCCCGCGGGATGTCCGACCTCATCGCGGGCGTCGCGATCGCCGCCGCCCTCCTGCCCCCGACGGCCGTGATGGGCATCTCCCTGGTTCTCATCAGGGAAAGCCTCCTTCCCTCGACCGTGCTCGTCCTGGAGAACGTCATCGGCATGATGGCCGGGGCCCTGATCGCCACACTCTCCCTGCGGATCGGCCCGCGGGAATATTACGAGCAGATCGCCGCGAAAAAGTACATCGCACGGACGGCCGTCCTCATTATCATCCTGATCGCCCTCCTCTTCGGGCTGAGCATCCTCCTCTCCACCCCGCCGATCTGAGATGGTGAGAAACCCTATATCACATGGTGTCGTCCGGCACCTATGGCCGGGATATCAGCAGAGGTTGTCGAGGCGCGTTTTCCCCTTCTCTCCGGGCATACTCTCGAAGGGAGGAAGGTGATCCTGCCCAAAGACCTGAAGGGGATGGTCGCCCTGATCGCCGTGGCCGTGCAGAGGGGGGCCCAGTCCATGATCGACTCGTGGCGGACGCCTTTTGAGGAGGAGTTTGCGGGCGATCCGAAGATCGCATTCTATGAGGTGCCGGTGATCGAGAAAGAGAACGAACTCTTTCTCGGGGGCGTGATCAATGCGGGGATGCGGGAGGGCATCGACCCTGCGAAGTACGGCTCTATCATCACCGTCTTTGAGAACACGAAGCGGATCAGAAAAGTGCTCGGGATGGACGATCCCTCCCGTGCCTACCTGTACCTCCTCGACCAGGAGGGAACGGTCAGGTGGAGAGTGTCGGGATTCGCAGACAGAGGGGGGATTGAAGAAATCATTACCGTGACACGGAGACTTGCCGGTTCGGGGGGCGCCGCAAGGAATCTGTAACAGCACACGGCATTGGGCGACCGCGACGAGGAGCGGAATTTTTCCCTTCTCTCACGGCGCCCGATTCACCGGCGCGAACGGGTCGAGGAGGATCCTGTTCGGGAGGCCGCGCAGGGCCACCGCGGCGAGGGCCCCGATCACGCCGCGGCCGCCGCAGACCTGAACGCCGTTCCGGGTGGCGACTTCTCGCGCCTCCTCGACGGTGACCACCTCGGCCCTCGCGCGGGCACCGAAGGCCCGCAATTCGGGGAGAGGGCAGAACCCGTGCCTGAGGGCGATCCCCCATTCGGGGGAGAGGGCCTCGGCGGCGACGAAACGGCGGGCCCTCTCCGCGATGCCGGGGCAGGCAGCCGGGTCCGCGGCAAGTTCGATATAACTGCACGAATTGCCCGCCGTCCTCTCCGGCAGGTCGGGCTTGAGCATCGCCACCCTGTGGCCGATCGGGATCACACCGTCCAGGGTGCTGAGGTGCTGGAGGAGGGCCAGGGCCAGGGCAAAGGTCGCCCCGCCCTCGGCACTGTCGGTGTCGTCGACGCCGATCCCGACCAGGACGAGGGCCCGCGTCCGCACCTCGCCCTCGACGATCCCGCCGCCGACCTTCCTGGTCTTGACCGAGCAGACCCCCTCGGCCTCGGCCATCTGGTCGGTGAGGGAGTAGGCCGGGCCGCCGGTGCACCGGATCCTCTGCACGATCTCGTCCCCCTCCCGCCTGATCCCGACCACGCCCACGGCCGGCCGCGGCGGGAGGCCGATCTCCACCTCGTGCTCGGTGAGGGTGCCGCACTCCCGCAGGAGAGTGCCGTCCCTCTGCACATGGACGAGCGCCCCGCCTGCCCGGCCATGGTGGTATGCGCAGAAGGCGGCGCACCCGCTGCTCAGGCACTCATGGTAGCACTCCACCCGCTCGCCGTCGACAGTCGTGAAGATCCGCCGGCACGCGCTCGCAGGGAGGGCCGAGGCGACGGCATACGCGGCCGGGTGCCGCCCACGCCTCTCCTCCTTCTGGACGATACACCCCTCGTCGAGGAGACGGTTCACCCAGTCCTGCACCGTGCTCCGCGGCAGGGCGCTCCCCTCCGCGATCTCCTGCACCGTGAAATGCCCATTTTCGAGAGTCGAACTCCGCATCAGGGCGAGAATGTCCCGCCTCTTCTCAATGACCCGTGACATGACAGTTCTTGATGAAGAGCAGGTCGCCGATGACGGCGCTCGCCGTCTCCACCGACCCCGCCCCCTTTCCGACCTCGGTGATCGCCCCGGCCATATCGGTGACGACCGTCACCGCGTTCAGGGTGTCGCGGACGACGAGGGGGTGTTTCTTCGGGAGGATGCGCGGCGAGACCCGCAGCAGCCTCTTCTCCGGCACCACCTCGCCGATGAGCCTGATGGTAGAGTTCTGGCTCCCGGCAAGGGTCAGCGCCTCCGCGGTCAGGAGGTCGATGCCCGTGCACTCGACGTCCTTCAGGGTGACGCCGTTATTCCAGATCGTATTGGCGAGGATGACCAGTTTGAGGGCGGTGTCGATCCCCTTCACGTCGAAGGTGGGGTCGGCCTCGGCATAACCGAGTTCCCGCGCCTCGGCAAGGGCCTGGTCGTAGGTGAGGCCCTCGTCCGCCATCCTGGTGAGAATATAGTTGCAGGTCCCGTTCATGACGCCATATATCGCGTGGACGGTGTTGCCGGCAAGGCCATGCTGGAGGGTCTGGATGATCGGGATCGCCCCGCAGACCGTCGCCTCGTACCTGAGTTGCACGCCGTGCTCCTCTGCCAGGGCCGTCAACTCCCTGAAGTGGAGGGCCATCGGCCCCTTGTTCGAGGTGACGACGTGTCTGCCCATCGAGAGGGCCGCCCTGATATGGGTGAGGGCCGGTTCGCCGGTCTCCACGTCGGTGGGCGTCACCTCGACGAGGACGTCGTACTCGCCCCCCTCCGCGATCGTCCGTGCCGTCACGGCCTGGTCGCCGCAGAGGCCGGTCTTCGCCTTCTTTTCAAGCACCGCGGCGACGTCGATACCCGCAGGGTCGGAGATCCCGCTCTTCGAGTCGGCGATGCCGGTGACCGTGATACCAAGGCCCTTCCTGGCGAGCATCGAAGCGACGCCCCGTCCCACAGACCCGAGACCGAGAATGGCGACCCGCATCATGCCACCTCCTCCAGGGGTTCGACGAGGAGGAGGTCCTTCTTTTTCGCCACCATGCGGAGGATCTTCACAGCCTCGTCCATGTGCGCCCGGTTTGTCGCGGAGATGGTGAGGAGGGCCGACGACCTCTGGGCGATCCCCGGCATCGTCATATGCATCTCGACGACCTCGGCGTACCCGGTCCGGTCGATCTGGCCGACAGTGTCGGAGAGGTCGGTGTGCATCAGGTGACCGATCATGATGACGCTCCGCTTCAGGAGGAGACGCTCCTCTCCCAGCCTGAGGATGGTCACCCCTGCGGCCTTGAGAGTCGTGATCAGGCCGTCGAGGCGTTCCTCGGGCAGGTCGAGAACGACCTGGACGATCCTGGTCTTCGGCCTCAGCGTCGGGTCCCACTCGTGGATCACGGCCATGATGTTCCCGCCGGCATCGGAGATCGGCCTGAGGGCGGCCACCAGCTGGCCGGGGGCGTCCTTCACCTCTATCTTCATGGATACCTGCACCAAACCACCGGTGTAGTATTCTCGCGCCGAAAAGATAAGCCTTTTATTCCGATCGATCACGGACAAACCGCCCTTTCCTTCACCCTCGACATATCAAATGAAAAATATATTTATGATATGACCGCAGAAGTATGACTGACCAGCACAATCAGCTCCTGCTTACCGCGTGAATGCAAGTATCGTCTTGTTTTGGGCGCCCTATTCCGGCGTTCAACGTTGATTCATGCGGGGTTTGGCAGGACTGCCGGTATTGTCCGGGCATTAGAGATTCCCTGCCCTCAAGGGGGTTTTGAAGACCGCATAGCGGAGGCTTTCATGAATAAGGAGATGGTTAAACCCAAAATTACAATCAGATCGTTATATAATATTTTTGGAAAACATCCGGAAAAAGTCGTTTCCCTTCTCAGAAAAGGGAAGACAAAACACGAAATCCTGGAGGAAACCGGGCAGACCGTCGGCCTCAGGGACGTGAACCTCTCTGTCGACGAAGGTGAAATTTTTGTGGTCATGGGTCTCTCGGGTTCGGGAAAGTCCACTCTTCTCCGGTGCATCAACCGCCTCATCGAACCAAGCCACGGGGAGATCCTCATCGACGGCACCGACATCGCCTCTCTTGAGGAGGGCGCCCTCAGGGAGGTGAGACGGAAGAAACTGGGCATGGTCTTCCAGAACTTCGCCCTCCTCCCCCACAGGAGCGTCATCGAGAATGTCGCCTTCGGACTGGAGGTGCAGGGGATGCCCGAGGGAGAAAGGATCGAAAAGGCAGGAAAGACCATCGAGATGGTGGGCCTTGCCGGCTACGAGGAGAGCACGCCCGACGAACTCTCCGGTGGCATGAAACAACGGGTCGGCCTGGCCCGCGCCCTTGCCAGCGACCCCGACGTCCTCCTGATGGATGAAGCATTCAGCGCCCTCGACCCCATTATCAGGACAGGAATGCAGGACGAACTCCTCGACCTCCAGAATGACCTCTCGAAGACGATCGTCTTTGTCACCCACGACCTCGACGAGGCCCTCAAACTCGGGAACAGGATCGCCCTGATGAAGGACGGATGCATTGTGCAGGTCGGTACGCCCGAGGAGATCCTCACCTCGCCGGCCGACGACTATGTGGCCAGTTTTGTCGCCGGCGTCGACAGGACCAGAGTGCTCACCGCGGAAGGCGTCATGAAGCCTCCCGAACCTGTTGTATCGATCATTTCCGGCCCCAGGGTCGCCCTGAAACTGATGGAAGAGCACGGGATCTCGACAATCTTCGTTGTCGGGAAAGGAAAGGTCCTGAGGGGCCTGGTGACCGTCGACGATGCCGTCGCAGCGGCACGGGCAAAGAAGACGAACATCGAGGAGATCCTGATCACCGACACCCCGGTCACGAGCCCCGGGACGCCTGTCCGCGACCTGCTGGGCCTCGTGGCCACAAGCCAGTATCCCGTTGCAGTCGTCGACGCCTGCAACCGACTCAAGGGTGTCATTGTCAGGGGTTCTCTCCTTGCCGCCCTGGCCGTCGCCGGCAACGGTGAGGAGGAGTGCGTATGACCTCCTTCGACCTCCCGAAGCTCCCGCTCGGCGATGCGGTCGAGGCCCTCGTCGAGTGGATCGAGATCACCTTCGCCGTCGCCCTGGACCGGATCAGCGACGGGCTGGACGCGATCATCGGCGGGATGAAGTCCCTCCTCCTCGTCCTGCCGCCGCCGGTCTTCATTGTCGTGGCGTCGGTTCTCATATGGCTTGTCACGAAACGCAACACCAGACTCGCCGTCGGTTCCGCAATCGGCCTCCTCCTTATCTGGGACCTGCACCTCTGGCCCCTTGCAATGGAAACGCTTGCGCTGGTCCTGGTGGCCACGCTCTTTGCGCTTCTCATCGGGATACCGACAGGTATCTTTGCGGCGCGCTCTGAGACGGCGCACAGGATCGTCAAGCCGGGCCTCGACTTCATGCAGACGATGCCGGCCTTTGTCTACCTCATTCCCGCGGTGGTCTTCTTCGGCCTTGGCAACGTGCCCGGCATGATCGCCACCGTCATCTTTGCGATGCCGCCTGTGGTCAGGCTCACCACTCTCGGGATCCAGCAGGTGCCCGGGGAACTGACCGAACTCGCCGACGCCTTCGGGACCACCGAGAGGCAGAAACTGATCAAGGTCCAGTTGCCTGTCGCCCTGCCGACGATCATGGCCGGCATCAACCAGTGTATCATGATGGCTCTCTCGATGGTGGTGATCGCCGCCATGATCGGGGCCCAGGGTCTTGGCTACACGGTGCTGGAGGGCATCCAGCGCCTCGACATTGGCCTCGGTTTCGAGGGCGGCCTTGCGATCGTGATCATCGCGATCATCCTCGACCGGGTGACCCAGAGCCTGGCACCCGCGCGTACAGAACGATAAAAACATTTTCCCGAGTTGATAGTATGATAAAAAACAGCAAAACAATCGTATGTATTCTGGTCGGCCTCGTGGCCGCCGCACTCGTCCTCACCGCCGGCTGCACCGGAGACAGAGGAGCACAGCCTTCAGAACAGAAATCGATCTCCATCGGCTACGTCCTCTGGGACTCAGAGATCGCGAGCACCAACGTGCTCAAGCAGGTCTTCGAGAAGGCGGGCTATGAGGTCACCATCACTGCTGTCGACGCCGCACCCCTCTACCAGGCCGTCGCCAGCGGCGATGTGGACTGCACCGTCTCGGCCTGGCTTCCCCGGACGCAGAAGGCCTACATGGACAGGTTCGGGGACCAGTTCGACCTGGTCGGCAAGAACCTCGAAGGCGCGAAGATTGGTCTCGTTGTCCCGGCCTATGTGACCATCGACTCGATTGAGGAGATGAACGGTGTAAAGGACAGGTTCGACGGGAAGATCGTGGGCATCGACGCGGGTGCCGGGGTCATGAAGACGACCGAGGACGCAGTCGATGTGTATGGCCTCGACTATGAACTCATCTCCAGTTCAGGTGCCGGCATGACCGCGGCCCTGAAAAAGGCCGTCGACAGGGAGGAATGGGTCGTTGTCACCGGGTGGACTCCGCACTGGAAGTTCGCCCGCTGGGACCTGAAGTACCTCGACGACCCGAAGGGAGTCTACGGCGGCGAGGAGTACATCGGTACTCTTGCCCGGAAGGGGCTTGCAGAGGACGATCCCGAGGCCTATGCAATCCTGAAGCGTTTCTCCTGGACACCGGACGACATGGGGTCGGTGATGCTCGACATCGAGGGCGGCATGTCCCACGAGGACGCCGCACAGACGTGGATCGATGCCCATCCTGACCAGGTCGACGCCTGGCTCGGGAAGGCATAATACTCCAGAGCCCCTCTTTTTTCTGATGAAGGTCAGAGTCATCGCCTGCGGCAACCCCTATATGGGCAATGACGGTGTCGGCCACGCCGTGATGGAGCGTCTCTCTGCAAGACACCCGGAACTCGATATTGTCGACGGCGGTCTCGGCGGCTTCGGGCTCATACCCCTGATGGAGGACTGCGACCGCGTCGTCATCGTCGACGCGATGACAGGGATGGGAACAACACCGGGCGAGGTCCGGGTCTTCCATGAGGTGCCTCCGTCGTCGGTCTTCCCGATGTCCCTCCACGACCTCGGGATCGCGGAGGCGGTCGCCTTCGCCCGCGAGGTAGGGGTCATGGCCGAGGTGGTCATCGTCGGGATCGAGGGGGGAGAGATCGAGGCATTCTCAGACGAGATGACCCCTGAGGTGCAGGCCGCAGTCCCGGCCGCATGCGAGGCGGTGGTCCGCGCGGTGAAGGAAGGGGATGAGGGCGGAGAGTGAACCTTCCGCACGCAGGATAGTTCTGGATATAATCTCTCCAGGTACCGATCTGCCCTCCTCCTGATGTGCGGGGGTGTGGGTGGGGGAAGGGATTCGATCTTCTGTGAGATGAAGACAATCTCTGAGACAGGGGGCTGCCGCCCCCTGCAACCCTCGAAAACCTACGGTTTTCTCAAGCTCGCTGATGCTCGCACCCGCACTCAGGATTATCCCGGATATGGTTTCCCCGGCACCGATCCACCCCCTATCCTGCCTTGCGGTGGCGGGGGTGGGGGGGTGGGATTCGATGCCTATCGCTCATATCCTGGCACCATCGATTCGAAGAACTGAAAAAAAAGAAAAAAGTTTCAGATCGACCCGGGAGCGCCGGTGACGACCGGGAGCGCCGCGGCGATATCAGGGAGGAGTTCGACCGGGATGCCCATGACCATCTCGCCGTCTGCAATGCCGGAGAACTTGCGCGACCCGTCGCAGCCCAGGGAGAAGTTCACCTTGCCGTTGAGGTAGGTCTGGGCGGTCGTATCGGCGCAGACCGACTGGATGCCGGCGAAGTTCGACTCGATCCTGCCGCCGAGTTTGTAGAGGACGCTCTGGGCGAGTTTGAGCATCACCCGCGGCTCGGCCACGATGAGGACGACCGTCGGGGTGAAGGGCGTCTTTTCGAGCGGGGCATACATCGTCGCATAGGTCAGCCCCGACTCCATGTGCGGGATCTGATCGATCGTCCGCTTGCAGGCCCCCCAGGTGTCGAACTTGCCGAGCTTGAAGTAGAACTCCCCGCTCTTCAGGCTCGGCGTGATCGCCTTCAGGCCGAGGGCCCAGGCACCGCCCTGGCAGGCGTGCTTCTCCGCGGTGGCGTAGAAGACCTTCCCCTCCTTCCGGGCGAGGTTGACCATCTGACAGTGGCGGGTGGTCTCGGAAAGTTCCTCCATCCCCGCGGGGATCTGTTCCTTCGACTGCACGAACCCGACGGCCACCGGCGAGTGCGATAAATTGAGATTTTTCTTCAGAGCCTCAGAAGCAGCCGCATAATCGATTTTCGTCCGTATGTCACTCATTTTTGTTCCTCCTGTAGTCTACTCCTCTCCTCCATGAACCATAAAAATGTGCCTGCCAGCAAATATATCAAGAATATTATAGGCTATGAAGTTTCTCGCGAACCTTCAGGAAGAAATTTTTCCCGGCGTCGATGAAGATTGCCGGTGCGTCGGCCCTTTTCACCGAGATATCGAGGCCGTCCATAAGTGTCGTGCTCCCTCTGCCGTCGAAGACGAGTTGAGCCGGTTTATCGCTTTCAAGCTTGATCCGCAGGTCCCTGCTGCTCTCGATGAGATGGGGCCGTGAAGAGAGCATGTAGGGTGCGAGAGGGACGAGGAGAAAGCCGTCGAACTTCGGGTCGACGATGGGCCCCCCGCCGCTCATCGCATAGGCCGTCGAACCGGTCGGCGTGGCGATGACCAGACCGTCGGCCCTGAACTCCTCGACCTCGATGCCGTCGATGACGACGGTGAACCGCAGCATCTTCGCGGGGCGTTCGGTGACGATCACCGCCTCGTTGAGGGCCGTGCCCAGGGGTTCTCCCCCCGCACTGAGGGCGATGCGCATCCGCATTTCGAGTCTCATCTTCCTCTGCAGGTCCCTGAAGAATGCCTGCGCCTCGGAGGACTCGAGGTCGGCGAGGAAGCCCACATGCCCTTTGTTGATCCCGATGATCGGGATCTGCCTCTTCATCCTCCTGACGGCCAGGAGGACAGTGCCGTCCCCCCCGACGGCGACGACGATGTCGGCATCGGTCTCGTCGAGCCACTCCCCTTCCCCGTCTCTTCCGAGGGCGATGGCGGTGCTCCCTTCCAGAGCCACATGATAACCGTACGAAAGAAGGAGCCTCTCTATCTCGACGGCATAGTCGAGCACATCTGGCCGGTCTATACGGGATATCAGGATGGCCTTCACGTCTGTTACCTCAGGTATTCGATGATCTTGTTATGGAGGACGCCGTTCGTGGCCACCAGGCACCGCCCGATGCTCACCTCGTCGGGGAAGGCGACCGGGCTTCCTTCCAGTCCTGTCACCGTCCCCCCTGCTTCCTCGCAGAGAACGATCCCTGCGGCGGCGTCGATGATACGGAGGGTGTTCCTGACGTCCACGAAGCCGTCGAGCCTGCCTGCGGCGACATAGGCGAGTTCGAGGGACGAAGCCCCGAGCAGCCGCCACCGCCGGATCTTCTGCCCGATCCTGAGCACCGAGGCCGGGTCGAACTTCCTCCCGTAGACCGAGAGTGCGCTGTCTTCAAGCAGGGACGTATTCGAGACATGGATGGGTTTCCCGTCGAGGAAGGCCCCTTTCCCCTTCTCCGCCCAGAAGGACTCGTGAGTGCAGAGGTCCCGGATAAATCCCTTTGTCAGGACGCCGTCCTCGCCATAGGCGATGGAGATAGTGTAGAACGGGATGCCATGGACTGCATTGTAGGTGCCGTCGATGGGGTCGAGGTAGACCGTCCCCTTCTCTCCGCCGACATCGACGCTGCCAGCTTCCTCGGAGATGAGGCGGCGGCAGAAGGGATCGTCCTTGAGGGCAGCGATAACGCACTCCTCCGCGACCTGATCTATCCGCTCGGTCGGGGTGCCGTCTGCGCCCATCCGGATATACTTTCCGCCCTCGGGACTGCCAGCAAGATCCCGGGTGGCATCCTCGACTATCCCGGCCAGATTTTCGCACCACCTGATGAAGTCCATGCAAACTCACGTGCGTTGTATTTATCTATGGCCGTCATGATAAATTACTACTGCGAGCGTGAACTCAATGAAGGAACAGACTGAGACTGGTAAGTTAAAGGAAGGCCGCTATGTTGTGGTCGATGATGAGCCCTGCAAAATCCTTGGGATTGCAACCTCAAAGCCCGGCAAGCACGGTGCGGCCAAGGCCCGTATCGATGTCGTCGGCATCTTTGACGGCCAGAAGCGCTCGATCGTCCAGCCGGTATCGACGAAGGTGTACGTGCCTGTCGTCGAGCGGAAGGTCGGGCAGGTCATCTCTGTCGCGGGCACCACCGTCCAGATGATGGACGTCAAGGACTTCACCATGTTTGAGATTGAGGTCCCTGAGGACAAGGCCGCCGAGATGAAGGCTGGCGAGGAAGTCCAGTACATCGAGGCCCTCGGGAAGAAGAAGTTGGACTTCTGAGCCTGCACGGCCGTCTGGCCGGAGCGGTGCTCAGGAGGAGCATTCATGGAAGTTTTCCTAAATACTCTTTTTGCCGACGCCGGAGCAGAGTATGCCGACGCCGGCTATGTGATCTTCGGGGCGCCGTATGACGGGACATCCTCGTACAGGGCAGGTTCCCGCGACGCACCCGGCGCGATCAGGGCAGTCTCGTTCAACTTCGAGACCTATATTCCTGACCCGGGTATCGACCTTGGGGACGTTGCCGTCTGCGACCTCGGCGACCTTGAGGTGCTCTCTCTCCCCGACCTCGTCGTGGACCAGGTGCGGGAGACGGCCGCCATGATCGTGCAGGACGGCAAGGTGCCGATACTGATCGGCGGTGAGCACACGGTCACGCCGGGTGCGGTCGAGGCTGTGAAGCCCGCGTGCTATGTCGTCTGCGACGCCCACCTGGACCTGCGCGACGAGTTCGGCGGGACGAAGTGGAACCACGCCTGCGCGACGCGGCGGGTGATGGACCTCGGCGTGGAGGATATCTTCATCATCGGGGCGCGGAGCGGACCTGCAGAGGAGTTCGAGCTCGTCGCGGAGTCGGAGAGACTCCACATGTACACGGCCGACGATGTCGCGGAGAGGGGCATTGCGGCGGTGATCAGGGATATCAAGGAGATCATCGGCGACCGGAGTCTGTATCTCTCCATCGACGCGGACGCGGTCGACTGCTGTCTCACTCCCGGTCTCGGGACGCCCGAACCTTTCGGGATCACGACCCGCGATCTCAGGAGCGTGGTGCGGGCCTTTGCAGCGCGGGCGTCGGGATTCGACTATGTCGAGGTCTGCCCGATCGACGCTGGCCAGACCGCGGCGGTGGCGGCAAAACTGATCAGGGAATTCATCGCCTGGCACGAGGCCGGGATTGAGGGGCTCTAAGCCCCCTCTTTTTGATCTTTTCTTCTTCACTTCTCAGAGATGGTACTCTTCTTCAGGTGTTCCCACAAAAGATGAAGAGCATCAGCGTTCTGCCGGGGATCTCCGGGCTACGCCCCGTTTACCGCCACCGTGACGATCGAGACGGACCGGACGACCACCCTCACCGCGACCCTGAACAACGACGACCTGGAAGAGGACGGCCTGCTCGACGACGACGAGACGAACGGGTTCCTCGACGGCTTCGGCAACCGGCACACCAGCGACCCGGACCTCATCGACACCGACGTCGACGGCCACTCCCGATTACAAAGAGCGTTATAGCGCCTTGGAAATGGGCCGCAAGTCCCTCCTCGGTGCGGTCTTCGTCCTCATTCCCCAGTTCGTCACTGCCTCCTGCTGCACGGATCAATTCATGGAGACGCACACAATTGACTGAAAACCGGTTCTGGAAAGATAGAGTGTATGACGCGCCTGCCGGAAAAAGGGGGACACTTCCATCCTTATCGGGCATATGCTCGAAGAACTCAGGGATAAGGGGATCGAAACCGAAGAGATATACCTCGGCGGACGCGTTGCACGGGGATGCACTGCCTGTATGAAATGTTTTGAGAAAAAAGACGGGCATTGCGTCTTTGATGATGATTGTGTCAACGACTGCATCGACAGGATGGTCGAAGCGGACGGCATCATTCTCGGTTCGCCGGTCTACTTCACCGATGTCACAGCCGAGATGAAGGCCCTGATCGACCGGGCGGGCCTTGTATCCCTGGCAAACGGGGGACTCTACCAGCGCAAGGTGGCGCAGGCCGCAGTCGCGGTGCGGCGGAGCGGCACGTTCCATACCCTTGACACCCTTCTGCATTTCCTGCTCATAGGCGGGATGACAGTCCCGGGATTCCCCGTTGTCGGTGTCGGAAAAGAGATCGGGGAGGTTCTTAAAGACGAGGAAGGCCTGATGCGGGCAAAAGATGCGGGGAAGAACATGGCATGGCTCCTGAAAACTCGTGAGCAGGCAAAAAAGTCCTGATGTTCTGAGAGAGATGAGCAATGATTGACGATATGAGTGTGTAGATAAAAATAAAATGACCCGGCAAAACCATCTTATTTGAAAACGAGAGGAGTCCATCGAACTCCCCGACACTCTTTTGTTTATTCCTCGGCCTGAGCGTAGTAATACTCGCCCTTCGACCTCTGATCCCGGTCGAGGTACGACTCGGGCTTGTTGATCCTGGGCCGGCCGCTCTTGTCCCGCCTGAAGGTGACGCCAAGGCGCGAAAGGAAGAGGTTCATGCCGTCGCGCATCGAAAACGGCCCCTTCGCCTCGCCGGCAACACCGGGCTCGCCGTCGAAGACGACGAGGCGCTCGGAGATCATGTCGATGAGGTAGATGTCATGGTCGATGACGATGACGCCGCACTCCTTCCCCTCGGCATGGTGCTTGAGCACCCGCACCAGGCTCATCCTCTGCTCCACGTCGAGGTGGGCGCTCGGTTCGTCGAGGATATAGAGGGCGGCTTCCCGGGAGAGGCAGGCGGCGATGGCCACCCTCTGGAGTTCGCCGCCCGATAGGGTGTCCAGGGGCGACTGGAGGATCTGCCGGAGGCCGAGAGGGTCGAGCACCTCGTGCTGGTAGTACGAGGTGTCGAAACGCCGGGTGATCTGGCGCAGGGTGAACTCCACCGTGTCGGTGGAGTCGGCCTTCACGTACTGGGGCTTGTACGAGATGGCAATCTTCTCGTCGAGGGCACCACCGTCAGGTTCCTCCACGCCCGCGAGGAGTTTTGCGAAGGTGGACTTCCCGATGCCGTTCGGACCGACAAGGCCGAGCACCTCGCCCTTCCGGATCTCGCCGCCCTTCACGTCGAGGTGGAAGCGGTCATAGTGCTTGGACATCTGCGGGAAGGTATAGAGAGGTTCCCGCCTCGTCTCGTCGGCATGGGCCCGTTTCTCGAAGACGACGGCCGAGTCCCTGAAGCGGACGTTCTCCTCGGGCAGGTACCCTTCGAGGTACTCGTTGATCCCGACACGCACGCCCTTCGGCCCGGTGATCACGCCGAAGACCGCCGGTTTGCCATAGGCGACATGGACCGTGTCGGCGAGCATGTCCAGGATCGCAAGGTCGTGCTCGACGATCACGACAGGCCTCTTCTCCGCGACCTCCCTGATCAGGTTGGCCGTCGCCATCCTCTGGTAGATGTCGAGGTAGGGAGTGATCTCGTCGAGGAAGTAGAAATCGGCGTCCCGCGCCAGACAGGCGGCGATCGCCACCCTCTGAAGTTCACCGCCGGAGAGGTTCTGGATGTCGCGGTCCAGGATGGAGTCGAGGGTGAGTTCCGCGGTGAGGTGGCCGAGCACCCCCCTCTCGTCGGTCTTTGCCAGAAGGTCATGCACCGTCCCTTTGAAGGCCTTCGGTATGAGGGTGATGTACTGGGGCTTCACCGCCACCTTGATCTCCTTCCCCGAAATGTGCTTCAGGTAATCGAAGAGTTCGGTCCCGGTGAACCTCTTCATGATCTCGTCCCAGGAGACGGTGGCGTCAAAGATCCCCAGGTTCGGCTGCATCTGGCCGGAGAGGATCTGGATGGACGTGGACTTCCCGATACCGTTCGGGCCGAGAATGCCGGTCACCTTCCCCTCGACAGGGATGGGGAGGCCGTACAGCACGAAGGCGTTCGGCCCGTACCGGTGAGTGGGTTGTTCCAGTTCCTCCGGGAGGTTCACGATATCGATCGCCCCGAACGGACACTTTTTGACGCAGATGCCGCATCCGGCACAGAGTTCCTCGGAGATGACCGCCTTTCCTTCCTCATCGAGGACGACGGTCTCGTCCCCGCTTCTGACCCGCGGACAGTAGATGATACACTCCTGTCCGCACTTCTTTGAATGACAGTTATCTTTGTGGACGACGGCGATTCGCATGGATGATCACATCGATGAAGTGGTGAGCATGGTGGACCAGGAGATGAACCAGAAGGCGAAGGTCATGAACGCCTGATAGAACCAGTCTTTGTTGTTCAACTCGGTGTAGTCGATCTTCATCAGCATGAAGATGTGTTTCTGGAAGACCACACCGGCCATGAGGAGGAGGATGCCGATGATCTGGTTTTGCTGCAGACCTGTCGCAGGGTCGGGAGTCCCGCAGATATAGAAGGAGAGCAGACCAGTCGCGATACCGAGGAAGCACGCAACAAGGGTCCTCCGGATGCGCTTTTTATGCTCCCTCTGTTTTTCCTCTTTCGTCTTTGCGCCTTTGCTTTTCGGCGCTTCGGGTGCCTGCGACAGTTTTTCCTCCTCGCCCATGATGCATCAGTGGTCTATTTTGTGCGTTGTAGCCATATTTAATTTCGTGTTGCACGGGCGACGGGACCGGCACGGGCAGAAACTCCGGGCAGGGGAGCGGTGCCGACCTGCACGCGGTGGTGTCCATACCTGCGGGGGCATCTTAAAGAGCGTTCTGGACCCATACGTACAAAGAGCGTGGGACAATGGCAAACGAACAGGGGATGAGCGGGATGGATGTCAGGGCACTGACGGCGGAACTGTCGGCCCTGCTCCCGCTCTGGATCGGCAAGATCTATCAGTACGATGCGAAGACCCTGGGGATCCGCCTCAACGGGAACGAGGGGGCGAAGTACCAGTTCCTCGTCGAGACGGGCAGGCGCGCCCACCTGGTCGGGGCCCTCCCCGAGTCCCCGAAAAATCCCCTGGGGTATGCGATGTTCCTTCGCAAACACCTCGAAGGGGGACGGGTGACTGCCATCGGGCAGTACGGCCTCCAGCGTATCTTCTATATCGATGTGGCGAAGAAGGCCGGGATACTGAGGCTTGTCATCGAACTCTTCGACGAGGGGAATGCCATCCTCCTCGACGAGGCCGGGGTGATCACCAAGCCCCTGCGGCACCACCGCTTCAAAGACCGTTCCGTCGTGCCTGGAGAGGCCTATGCCCTCCCCGAGGGGACTGACTGCAGCGGCTTCGACAGCGAGTCCTTCGCCGCGATGCTCAGGGCCTCAGACCGCGATCTTGTCAGGACCCTTGCCGTGAACTGCCTCCTCGGCGGCGCCTATGCCGAACTCGCCTGCAGCCGTGCCGGGGTCGACAAGAGCATTCCGGCTGCCGAAGCCGATGCCGGGGCGGTGTATGCAGCGCTCCACCAGGTCATCGGCATGGTCGAGGGGCAGAGGGAACCGGTGACCACGGCGAGTGGGTGCTGGCCGATCCGGGGCATGGGAGAGGAAAAAGAGGCGTTTTCCACATTCAACAAGGCCCTGGAAGCATATTATCCACTCCAGGCAGCCGCCGCGGTGAAGGCCGAGGCGAAACGGCCGAAACTCTCGAAGGAAGAGGTGATCCTCCGCCAGCAGGAGGAGGCGCTGAAGAAGTTCGCGGGGAAGATCAAAAAGGCCGAGAAGGCGGTCGAGGCGGTCTACACCAACTATCCCCTCGTGCAGGACGTCATCGCCACCCTTGAACGGGCAAGCCAGAGCCTCTCCTGGCAGGAGATCGAGGAAGTCCTCAAAAAAAGTGACCTCCCTGCAGCGAAGGCGGTCGTCGCCGTCCACCCGGCCGAGGCGGCCGTCGACCTCGACCTCGGGGTGCGGGTGAAGATCTTTGTCCACGAGAATGTCGAGGCAAACCTCGACCACTACTACGACCAGGTCAAGAAGTTCAGAAAGAAGACCGAGGGCGCCCTTGCGGCGATAGAGCGCGGCGCCGCAAAACCGAAGGAGAAACCGAAAGAGACCCTCCACCTCCTGAAGAAGAAGTGGTTCCACAGGTTCAGGTGGTTCTATACGACCGACGGCACCCTCGTCCTCGGCGGGCGGGACGCCTCGCAGAACGAAGAACTGGTCAAGAAGTATATGGAGGGGAAGGACACCTTCGTCCACGCCGACGTGCACGGCGGTTCGGTCGTCATCGTCAAGGGCGAGACCGAGCACATGGACGACGAGGTCGCCCAGTTCGCCGCATCGTACTCCAATGCCTGGAAGGCCGGGCACTTCTCGGCAGACGTCTATTTCGCACGCCCCGACCAGGTGAGCAAGACCGCCGAGTCGGGCGAGTTCGTCGCCCGCGGCGGTTTCATCGTGCGGGGCGAGAGGCGTTATGTGAAGGACGTCCAGCTCGGCACGGCAATCGGGGTGCAGAAAGAGCCAAGCGTTGCGATCATCGGCGGGCCGGTGGCGGCGGTGCGGACACGGACACAATATGTCGTCGAACTTTCTCCCGGCACCTTCGAACCGAACGACGTGGCAAAGAAGGTCCAGCGTCTCATGAGGGAGAAGATCGGCGAGGATACCTGGAAACGACTGAAGACCGCGCTGAACACCGAGGCGATCGCCGCCTTTGTCCCGCCGGGCGGGTCTGATATCGTGGGCGAGCATGAAGGCTGAGTACGGCGAACTGAAAGGATCGTACGGCGAGATCAGGCTGTTCCCCGAGTCTCTCGACGACCTCTGGCACCTTGAACACCTCATCGAGCCGCGCGACCTCGTCTTTGCGACGACCTTGCGGACCGTCGACGCGGCGACGGACAAACTCCGCCCTGAAAAGGCCGAGAAGAGGCAGGTCCGCCTCGGCATCAGGGTGGAGAAGGTGGAGTTCCACCCGTACGCCAACCGCCTCAGGGTCGGCGGCATCATCGAATCGGGCATGGACATCGCCTCGTACCATACACTCAATGTCGAGCCGGGCTACGAGATCTCGGTGATCAGGAGGTGGCGGGGGATCGACCTCGAAAGGGTCGAGAGGGCGGTCGGGGCCTCTCTCCACAATGTCGTCCATGTGCTCACCATCGAGGAAGGCGAGGCCGAACTCTTCAGGATCCGGCAGTACGGCCCGGAGAGGGTCACGACCATCACCGCAGGAAGCGGGAAGGGTGCTGAGATCGACGGCAGGACCGCCTTCTTTGCCGACGCCCTGTCCTCCCTGAAGGATGTCACCGGCCCGGTCGTCGTCGCGGGGCCGGGTTTTGTCAAGGAAGACTTTGTCAGGTACCTGAAGGCGAAAGACCCCGACCTCGGCGAGAGGGTCGTCACCGTCGAGACGCGGCGGATCGGCCGCGGCGCCGTCCAGGACGCAATCGGCCAGGGTGTCCTCGAAAGACTCGCCGGCGACCTCCAGCTCGCCCGCGAGGTGACCAGGATGGACGAGGTGCTCAAACGTATCGGCACCGGCGGGGCGGTGGCGTACGGAAAGGCCGAGGTCAGGAAGGCTGTCGAATATGGCGCTGCCGAGGAGGTGCTCGTCGCCGATGCCCTGATCAGGGACGCCGGCATCGCCCGTCTCCTCGAAGAGGCGGAGAGGATCAACGCGCGGGTCGTCGTCTTCAGTTCCGAGTTCGACCCCGGCGGACAACTCAACGCCCTCGGCGGCATCGCCGCCCTGCTCCGCTATCCCCTCGGGTGAGGGGGGGATATCATTTTTCGGCTCTGGAGAAACCCTCATGGGAAAGTACTTCCTGAAGCGATAGGGAGAAAAATTCTATTCAGATGTGCCTGGTCCAGGGGGGCTGCCGCCCCCCATACCCCCTGCCATTACGATAGGGGCAGGGATGGCCTCCTCCTCCTCCAGGACTCCGACCTTTTCTTCCCGGGACCAATCCTCGCGCGGGGGTCCGGGGGCAAAAGTCCCCCGGCGAACGGGAAGGCAGAGGATCAGCACGCACTATCAACCGATGGAGGAGGATTTCTCCAAAGCCCATTTTCTCTTTTCTATGGGGGCGTCCCTGAACCCTTGTTCCGCTCGGAAAATATCCCAGGAGCATATCCCAAAACCCTCGTTCACTCTCCCCATCTCTGCATGGGGGCTCGAGAGAACATTTCATGATCGGGTCGATGTCTTCCCGAATACCCTGAAAAATCGTGCGAAACCCCCGCCTTCCCCCGCCTCTTTGCCGGGGGACTGACGTCGAAAATCAAAGATTTTCTTGTGCTCACTCCGTTCCCAGCCCCCGTAACTCGAAAATCAAAGATTTTCTGGCTCTGTAGAATTGGGCATGACCCGCGGGGTCACGCATACGGGATGAAAATTGTTCTTTGGGATCTGCTGGTCAACATGCCTTCCCCCACGCTCGCGCCGGGGGACTACCTCGAAGACCTTCGGTCTTCTCGTTGCCCCCGGACCCCCGCAGTGCGATAGGGCCGGGAAGGCAGAAGGCGGAGATTCCATCTCTGAAATGGGATGCTCGATGAGAGTCAGAGCCCCGTGCGAACCCGGGAGTCGTTCCCCGGGATCATTTTCATGGTAAACCCTCGTACTTCGGCCGATGTAACCCCGATCCTATGAAGAGGTACACAGATCCACTGCCTTCCCCACGATCTAGCCGGGGGACTGCCCTCCACCCCCTATCCTGGTGGCAGGGGGACCGGGGGGCGGCAGCCCCCCGGCACAGACAATAGACCAGGATCTTTCCAGTGTCGACATGACAGAGGGTAGGATCCGTTCCGAATACCCTCTGTGAATGAAAACGGATCGACATCTCTTCCCACAGATCGACAGTTGAAAAACGGTCCCCTGATGAGCCCCTTCGCTCCGCACATGCAGGACTGCTGGGCTGACGGAAAGGAAAAAAGGGGATTGTATTTATTCTTCCTTCGCTTCAGCTTCGGCAACTGCCGGTTCTTCTGCCGGCATCTCCGGGCGCTTGAAGGACTCGACAAAGACGATGTCCTGCACCTCGGGGATGAACTCGAAGATCTGGTGGACGACGATCCCGCGGGCCATGACCCAGCGGCGGTCGTAGTTGATCCCTGCCGGGAGGTTCAGGGTGAGGGTGCCCTCGGCAAAGGTGACGTCCATCTCGCGGCCTGCAAAGAGTTTGACAAAGCCCTTTGCCTTCTCCTCGACGGTCTCGACCATGCCCTCGACGGTGAAGGTGTAGGAGAGCGCCTTGCCGGCGAGCGGGTGGTTGAAGTCGACGACGGCCCTCTTCCCGACCACATTGACGACGACGCCCTCGCGGTCGCCCGACTGGATACGCATGCCGAACTTTGGCTTCTCCCTGAACTGGTTGGCGTTCACGGACTCGACAAGCTTCATGTCGTGGGGACCAAAGCCCTTCTCGGCCTCGACCTCGACCTCGTACTGCTGGCCGATCTCCTTGCCGACGAGAGCCTCGTCAAGGCCCGGGATGACATGGTTGCTCCCGACGCGAACGACGATCGGGGCATAGTCCTTCTGGCTCTTGATGCCTGCTTCTTCTGCATCAGCGGCGACGGTGGTGTCGAAGATCTCGCCCTCCACACGGGCGGTATAGTTGAGTCTAACGATGTCTCCTTCCTGAATTGCCATAATATACACCTTGTCTATATCAAGTCTCGACGAAAATACTTAAAATGGTGCCATAGATGTTTGAAGTGGAAACAAAAATACGTGTCCCTGATCTCCCGGAGGTCCGCTCCCGTCTTGTCAGGATCGGCGCCGGAACGCCGTCTGTCGCCGACCAGCAGGACGTCTACTACAACCACCCGGTGCGGGACTTCGGCCGGACCGACGAGGCCCTCAGGGTCAGGTACGAGGGCGAGAGGTGCACCCTCACCTATAAAGGGCCGAAACTCGCCACAAAGGGTGCAAAGACCAGGGAAGAGTTCAACCTGACCGTGGAGTCCGGGGAGAACCTGGAGGAGATCCTGCGCCGCCTCGGTTTTGTCAGGAGCGCGGAGGTCAGGAAGCACAGGGAGGAGTTTGCCCTCGGGACCGCGTCCGTCGCCCTCGATGAGGTGGACGGCCTCGGGAGTTTCGTCGAGATCGAGGTGATGGCGCACGAAGCAGGGGCGGAAGCGGAAAAAGAGATCGAACGAATTAAAGGAGAACTGGGGATAGAGGGTTCTCACATCCCGCAGTCCTATCTTGAACTGCTCAGACAGTGAGCAGTTCGATCTCGATCGCCTTCGGTTCGTCGCCGAAGTGGATCAGGGCGCAGTTGCCCTCCGAGGCCGGGCCCGGGTTGACGATCGTGACGCCGTCCACCTCGGTGACCCCCTTGTTCTCGTGCATGTGAGCGCAGCAGACGAGGTCGAACTCCTTGATGTGGTTCCTGACACTTGTGCTGCCCACATGGTCCTCACCGGCCAGGTCAAAGACGCCGTGAGGCGGGACATGGCTGACCAGCACATTATGGACATTCCTGTCCATGTGAGCCGTAGCCTGTTTGATCAGACGTTCAATCTCCTCTTCTTTCAACTCGAAGGGCGTCTCGAAGGGCGTCGGGTTGGACCCGCCGACGCCGGCCATCGAAATCTTCCCGAGCGAGAATGTAGCACCGTGGAGATTGACACAGTCCGAGTGTTCGAGAGCATCGCAGATATCGCATGGATCACAGTTCCCCGGTACCGCAAAGCACGGTACGTCGATGAGCGAGGTCATCTTGTTGACCATATCACATGGTCCGAACTGTGTGAGATCGCCAGCAATGATGACAAAGTCGGGCTGGAGGGCCATGAAGGACTCCAGCTTGCCCAACTGGCCATGAAGGTCTGCCAGCAAAAGCACATCCATCATGATAGAACTTCTCTAACGGTTCCTATAAAATCTTCTCTCAGGATCGTCCCAGGAACCGGAAATTTTCCCGTTTAGTGCAAGACGGCCAAGATCGCGTTGCGTCTCCGAAAGAAGCCCCCTGGGCCCCAGGTTTGCCATCGGCGTCCCGGGCAGCGGTATAAAAAGATGGACATGGGCCTGCCCACGGCGCGTGACCTCGCGGATGAGAGCGAGGGTCGCCAGTTCGTCTTCGTCCTCCTCGCACGGGAGGCCGACGATGAAGTCGACCACGGGCATGAAGCCATGGTCACGGCAGAGGTCGAGGGCATGCTCGACGTCGGCGACGGTATGTCCCCGGCGCAGGAGTCCGAGCACCCTGTCGCTTCCCGACTGGGCCCCGAAATGGAGGCGGCGGTTTGCGCAGTGCGCCGAGATCAGGTCGAGAGACGCGTCGGTGACGAACTCGGGCCGCACCTCCGAGGGAAAGGTCCCGAAATAGATCTGGTTTGTGTGGAGCGCACGAAACAGGCGTTCAACGCGGTCGAGGCGAGGGTGGATGCCGTCGTCAGAACCGTAGGCAAGGGCGTTCGGGGTGACGAAACGGGCGTCCCGGAACCGTGCCGCATACCGGGCGATCTCCTCCACGGGCCGATGGCGCATCCGCCTCCCGAATATCCGGGGGGTCTGGCAGTACGCGCACCCGAAAGGGCAGCCGCGGGAGATCTCGATGTATCCTTTGAACTGCGAGAAGGGGGGATACGCGGGGAGAAAGACCGTATGGTCGGGAGGACAGATGCCGTCCTTTGTGGCCACACCCGGAACCGGTCCGGTCTCCCCTGCCTCGATCGCCCGAAGGAGCCGCGGGAGGGTGTGCTCACCCTCGCCGGTGACGACATAGTCGGCGTACCTCGCCACCTCCGCAGGGCATGCCGCCGCATGGGGGCCGCCGACGATGGTGGTGCAGGGCGCCGATGCGATCTCGTCCTGGAAGTGCGGGGCATTGATGGAGTTGAGACTGTAGCAGGTCACGTCGCCTTCGGGCCCGCCCGACAGCCGCACGGTGATCCCCTCTGCCTCGCAGGCCGCATAGAGGGCGGCAAAGGAATTTTTCGCCGCGGTGATCTCCCGCCAGTTCACCTGCATCCTGTCTGCCCTCTCATGCCTCCCATGAAACCGTCCCCGCCTCTCCGTCCACCGTCACGGTCACGGTCACGCCTGCAGGCAGGCCCGAGAGCCCGGTTTCGAGGCGGTCGACCATCGGGATATGGGCGATGATCGCGCCGGTGACGATGATCGGTTCGGCCTCCTCGTTGATGATGGCGGCCGGCGCCTTCCCGTTCCGTGCGAGGGCGTACATTACATAGGACCCGACAGTCGAACCCTTCCCGAAGGGAAATGCAAGGACCGTCCCCGCAATCGATTCACCCTTGAGGGGATGGCCTTCTTCGATGATCACGCCGCTCTCAGGGTCGACCCCTGAGAGAAATGACAGTGGTGCCGGGGAAACGAGCAACCTCCCGGTCGCAGTTCCCCGAGCAATGCCTCTTCCATTGATTATCACAGACACACCTAATAAATGTATAAAGAATCCACTATATTAGTGACATGGAAGACTCTGTGATTGGCGTCAACAATGACAATAATCTGTACAAACTCCAGGTCCAGGAAATGAAGGCGAAGGTTCTGGACCTGAAGATGCAGAACGAGTTGCTCCAGAAAGAGGTCAACCAGCTGCGGCGGGAAAACAACCAGCTCAAGCGGGTCCCGCTCTTTGTTGCAGCTGTTGTTGACAAACTCGGTGACGGCGAGGTCTATCTCAGGCAGCAGGGAAACAACCAGGAATACATCACACGGGTCAACCCCGAACTCTACGACGGGATGAGTGTGGGCATGAAGGTTGCGGTGAACAATGCTCTTTCCATTGTGAAGCCCATCGGCATCACCTACGACTCCCGTGTCAGGGTTATGGAGCTTGAAGAGGCGCCGAACGTCACGTTCGAACAGATCGGCGGATTGAAAGAAGAGATCGAAGAGGTCCGCGAGGCGGTCGAGTACCCGCTCACCAGGCCCGAGATCTTCGAGAAGGTCGGCGTCGAACCCCCGAAGGGTATCCTGCTGTACGGCCCGCCCGGCACGGGGAAGACCCTCATCGCAAAGGCCGTGGCGCACAATGCCCATGCCGAGTTCATCAGGATGTCGGGCTCTGAACTCGTCCACAAGTTCATCGGGGAAGGGGCGCAGCTGGTGCGGGAGCTCTTCGACTTCGCGCGGGAGCACGCCCCGGCAATCGTCTTCATCGACGAGATCGACGCGATCGCAAGCCAGCGTACAAACGACGGCACCTCGGGAAGCGCCGAGGTCCAGCGGACCCTGATGCAACTCCTTGCCGAGATGGACGGCTTCAACAACCGCGGCAATATCAGGATCATGGCGGCTACAAACCGCGTCGACATGCTCGACCCGGCGATTCTCCGGCCCGGCCGGTTCGACCGGATCATCGAGGTCCCGGTCCCTGACGCCGACTCGCGCCGGGAGATCTTCAAGATCCACACGCGGAAGATGAGCCTTGACAATGTCAACCTGGAAGCGCTCGTCCCCCTCGCCGAGGGTATGACAGGCGCCGAGATCCAGGCGGTCTGCCGCGAAGCCGGCATGCGGGCGGTCCGCAGGAATGCCGTGGCCGTGGAGCACAACGACTTCCTTGAGGCTATCCGGAAGGTCAGCCGCAAGGAAAACGCAGGCGATCTCCGGATGTACATCTGAACCGACCATGCGCCTGCTCCTCATCCCGCATGAGGGAGTCGACCTCACCACTACCTTTTTTGCATCAGAGACAAGCCGCGAGATCCTCAGGTTCTACCGCCCCGAAAAAATGCCGTACGGTATGTCCATAAGGGTCGTATCCCTTGGTGTGGCCCTCTCCCTTGCCGCAGAACTGAGGTGGTACCTCAGACGGTACGTTGCACTCACTCTCTTCGAGATGGCACCGGGCCATTCCTGCACCCTCGCCTACGCCCATGCGATTGAGCAGAGGGCGGTCGACCCGGACCAACCGCCGGACCACCGTTTCTTCATCGGCTTTCCCGATGGTCGCCCCGTGATCACGGAGGGACCGGACGGCACCCTTGAGGTGTGGGCGCTTCCCGGCGAGGTGATCCAGGTCAGGTGACTGCCCGTACATCCAGAGACGAGAGCACGTGCCATCCTCCTGGTCCTTCACGCTCTGGAAAGGACTCGGGTACGGAGAGGGGACGTCTTTCTCTCAGGCGGAGAACAGGCGGACACATCCAGAGACGGCAGAGAAAGAGGCCATCCCAGAACTCTCCGGCCTTGATATGTTGTGACCGGAAGAAATTTCTGAAGTACGGTGTCGTTCGAGAAATTGCTGCCGCCCCTCCCCTATCGTCTTCGGGGGATCCGGGGGTCTCCCCGGGGAGAGAGAGAAAAAAACGGCTCTGTAGAAACCCTCGCCTTTTCCGTGTATGAACGTGGCCCAACCGCCTTCCTCCATCTTCGCACCGGGGGACTTTTGCCCCCGGACCCCTGCTCAGGATTGGACCTCAAAAGGGCAAACGTGCATCTTGAAGAGGGGACTGCCCTCCACCCCCCTATCCTCATGGCGGGGGACCGGGGGGTGGCAGCCCCCCGGACGAGACACTCCAGAATAGGATTTACCATGAAAATGATCTTGGAGAATGTCTCTCCGGGTTTGCACGAGACTCTAACTCTCATCGAGCATCCCCTTTTCGAGATGGGAGGTCCGCATTCTGCCTTCCCGGCCCTATCGCACTGCGGTGGTCCGGGGGCAACGAGAAGACCGAAGGTCTTCGAGGTAGTCCCCCGGCGCGAGCGTGGGGGAAGGCATGTTGACCAGCAGACCACAAAAAACAATTTTCATCGCGTATGCGTGAGTCCCCCGAGACTCATGCCCGGTTCTACAGAGCCAAAAAAACACTCATTTATTGGCTCTGTAGAAACCCTCATGGGAAAGTACTTCCTGAAGCGATAGGGAGAAAAATTCTATTCAGATGTGCCTGTTCCGGGGGGTTTCGCCCCCCCGGTCCCCCTGCCACCAGGATAGGGGGTGGATGGCAATCTCCTTCATCAGGATCTCTCTTCCCCGACCCTATCCTGTTTCGGGGGTCCGGGGGCGTCAGTCCCCCGGTAGAGAGGTGGGGGAAGGCGGTGGTTTCGCACGACTCTTCATGGTATTCGGGAAGACATCGACCCGATCATGAGATTTTCTCCCGAGGTCAGCATGCGGGGGAAGGGGAATGAACGAGAGTTTTGGGATATGCTCCTGGGATATGCTAAAAAAAAGGGTGAGTTTCAGGCGAACATCTCGCCGACTGTATTTCTCAGGGGTTGACGTTCGAAGTCGGCCATGAACTTCTGGAGCGCCCGCCCGAAGTCTTCGTTGGTGACGGTCGTCCGCTCCTCCCGGATCGCGAACATCCCGGCCTCCATGCAGACCGCACGGAGGTCGGCGCCGTTCCTCCCCTCGGTCTGGCAGGCGATCCCGGTGAGGTCGACGTTCTCTGCCAGGTTCATGCCCTTTGTGTGGATCTTCAGGATCGAGAGGCGTCCCTCGATGTCGGGGAGCGGGATCTCGATGATCCGGTCGAAACGGCCCGGCCTGAGGAGGGCGGGGTCGAGGATATCGATCCTGTTCGTCGCCCCGATGATCTTCACGTCACCGCGGGCCTCGAAGCCGTCCATCCCTGCCAGGAGTTGCATCAGGGTCCGCTGGACCTCGCGGTCACCCGAGGTGACGGACTCCGTCCGGTGCGTCCCGACGGCGTCGATCTCGTCGATAAAGAGGATCGTCGGCGCCTTCTCGCGGGCGAGGTCGAAGAGTTCACGCACAAGACGTGCCCCTTCGCCGATATATTTCTGCACGAGTTCGGAGCCGACGACATGGAGGAAGTGGGCGTTTGTCTCGTGGGCGACGGCACGGGCGAGCAGGGTCTTGCCTGTCCCCGGAGGCCCGTACAGCAGGACACCCTTCGGCGGGGTGATCCCCACCGTCTCGAAGAGTTCGGGTTTTGTGAGCGGGAGTTCGACAGCCTCCTTCACCTCCAGGATCTGCGGTTCCAGCCCGCCGATATCGGAGTAACGCTCTTCAGGCCGGTCTTCCAGTTCCATCCCGTAGACCTGCGGGTCGTAGGTGTTCGGGAGCACCTCGATCAGGGCAAGGGACTGCTGGTTGAGGGTGCACCTGCTCCCGGCCTTCAGGTCCTTCGGTTCGATGAACTGGGATACCCGGACAAGGAAACGCGGGCCTGCACTGCTCCTGACCACGACGCGGTTGTTGTCGATGATGTCGAGGATCTCACCGACAATGAGGGGAGGACTCCTGAGTTGTTCGATCTCGCTCCGTAATTTCCGCATTTCCCGCTCGTAGCGGATCTTCTGCGTCTCCACATACCGCTTTTCAGACTCCATCTGGCGCATTCGCTCCCTGAGTTCCAGGTTGCGGTTTTCCAGGTTGGAGATCCGTTCGAGCAGGTACTTGCAGAGTTCTTCGCTGTTCTGCGGGTCGGGTGAATCACAGCCGCTGTCCCCCATCGTCCTCCTCGAATAGGTATATAGTATAAAGTGACTTAAATGTGTTTGCGAGTAGTATGCAGTGCGAATTATGTGGGGCTATAATAAAGGGCGCCCCGAAAAGAGTGCGGATCGAGGGTGCGGTACTTCAGGTATGCCCGAAGTGTGCGACCCTCGGGGTGGAGGTGGCACAGCCGCGGCCTGTCGAATCGAAACGGAAAGCCGTCGCTGCTACACCGGGGGCCCCTCAACGCCGGGGCCGTGACGTCTTCGACCTGATGGTCGGAGAGATAGTCGAGGACTTTGGCGAAAGGATCAAGAGTGCCCGTCTGGAGAAGAACTGGACCCAGAAGGACCTTGCCAACGAGATCAAGGAACGTGAGGTCCTGATCAGGAAGATCGAGAAGGGCGACCTGATCCCTGAAGACGAGGTGCGGGTCAAGCTCGAAAAAGTGCTCGGCATCTCTCTCCTCGATGTCTCGGACGAGGAGGTGAGGAGACAGAAGGGGGGCAGGCTTGCGACGACTCTCGGCGACATCATCACGATCAAGAGGGAGTAAATGGCGACACCCCTGATCCTCGTCAACCTGAAAGCATATACGGAGGGCATGGGCGAGAGGGCCGCCGCCATTGCCGCAGCCGCCGCGACGGTCAGCGGGGAGAGCGGTGTCGTGATCGGCGTCGCCCCGGCCTTCACCGATCTTGCGGCGATCGCGTCCGGGTTCAGCATCCCCGTCTATGCCCAGCATATCGACGGCGTCTCTCCCGGAGCGTATACCGGCCATGTGACTGCCGCACAGGTGAAGGCGGTCGGGGCGACGGGTACGCTCATCAATCACTCGGAGAGGCGTCTCACGCTCGCCGGTATCGATGCCGGTCTCTCTGCAGCACGGGGTGCAGGGCTTGGAACCGTGATCTGCACGAACAATGAGACGACGACCGCCGCAGCAGCGGCCCTTGCCCCCGACTATGTCGCCATCGAACCGCCTGAACTGATCGGGACGGGTGTCTCTGTCTCCAGGGCCGACCCCGGCATCATCGAGCGCTCGGTGGAGGCGGTGCGGGCGGTCAACCCGCAGGTGAAGGTGCTCACCGGCGCCGGGATCAGCACGGGCGAGTGCGTAAAAATCGCGCTGGAACTCGGGACCGACGGTGTCCTTCTCGCCTCCTCGGTCGTGAAGGCAAAGGACCCTGCCGCCGTCCTCAGAAACCTTGTCTCCCTGATCTAACCAATAAGAGTGATCAGGTCGTGCTTTGTGATCACGCCCTGAACCTTTCCCCCGCCAAGGACAAGGACGGCATGGTGCTGCTGGAGCAGGTGGACCACTGTCTCAACATCGGCGTCCGGGGGGACTGTCGGGAAACTGGACTCCATAAAGTCCTTCACTTTTCGTGTATGTGCCCGAGCGATCCCGATCTGCTCGATGGTATTGACAATCGCCGACTCCGAGACGCACCCGATGGGAAAGCCGTTCTCGATCACCGGCAACTGGGAGACGTCTTCCTCCTCCATGATCGCGACGGCGGTCGTGATCGCGTCGTCAGGGGTGACGGCATGGACGGGGGCGTGCATCACTGATCCTGCTGTGATCGAGGGATTTTCTGCAACTTTCAGAACCTGGACGATCTTCCTGAGGGTGCTCACCCTCGGGTCGACGGTGCCCGACTCGATCCTGGCCACCATGGACTGTGAAATGCCTGCTTTTCGTGCGACATCGGCCTGGCGGAGGCCGAGCAGGATCCTCTTGGCCCTCAGTTCCGCGGGGGTGGGAATATACATGGTATTACTCATGGTGATTCCATCCAATAAAAATATGCATTGCCTGACCCGCCCAATCCAGGATGGTCGACAGTGCTGGATGCTCTCTCCTCGCGGCTGGAGGGACGATAAAATGCTCCGGAGAATTCCTATTCTGGTGTGTCTGTGCCGGGGGACTACAGTGAAGGTCTTCGACCTTCTTGACTCCCTCCGATCGCATCTCCAGACTCCCACATCGAATCGGAGGTGCATGGCTGTCTCCGTTCTCAGGGTCTCTGTCTTTCTTCCCCGGTCCAGATTATGGGAAGGTGGTGGATCGACAATCCCTTCCAGAGACTACCCGCAAAAATCGTTCGGAAGGAGAATGCCATCCTCCACAAGCACTCAAGACAAAAAAATTCTCCCGAGAAAAAAAGGGATGTTACGGGTGCCGTCTCCACACCAGAAGCCCGAGGGCGAGGACCGCAAGGACGGCGCCGAAACCCGGGAGAGGGAAGGCGGGCAGTTCGCTCTTTGCATAGATTGTCGTTTTGAAGACGTCGGACCCGGTGAGATGCCATTCGGCCGTCTTCTCATTGACCGTGTTGGCATTGGAGTCGACGATCTTCCCGGGCATCTCCAGATAATAGTGGACGGAGCAACTGCCAAGCATCGCATCGGTGATCTTGCCCGACTCGCCCATCCCCTCGGCGCCTGCAAATCTCCTGTCCGTGTAGATCAGGAACCCGCTGTCTTTTGCAAGTGTCCAGTTGGTCCCGTCAGGTACGACCTTTTCGGTGCCCGCGATCTTCATGGTCACCGAATCGCCGTCCCAGACTTCGTCATAGGACATGGCCCCGTCATCCGATCTCGCCAGGACATAGTCCCCGACGCCCGCATATCCTTCGTCTCGGGCATTCTGTTTCAGGATAGTATAGACGAACGAGGTTGTCGTGAGTTCGACGCGATAGTCGCTGACCGATCCGTCGGGGTTTGCCGTCGCGTGGACATTCATCGTGAAGCAACCTGAGGCCATGACAAGAGTCAGTAATGCAAATATAACCAGAATATAGGTTATTTTCTTTGATAGTGTCATGATAAGTGCCAGATATTAAAATGCGCGGGTACATAAAAAAATTTCGATTTTGTTTTCTGGCCGGAGAAAGTCAGGGAATAAAAATACCCTGCTAATCTGATTTCATCGGTCGCTCCTGCTGGAGGCATGAGGATACAAAATGGTGGAGTCGGAGGAGTAAGCCCCCTTATGTTCTATGCGGCATTCAGCTCCGCGCCAAACCCGGGCAGGCCCAGGCGCCCGTATGCCCTGTTCTGGCTTGCACCCGCAGGGATTCACCGTTTCATCGGTTCCCGCCGTTACGTTCAACGGGTTAACTCGCACCCGATGGTGCTTCTCGCCCGAAGGCTCGGCCGTTTCATAACTGGCGGCGGGGCGTGTCGTTTCTGTGTCATTGCCATGACTCTCGCCATCCGCACTTGTGTACGGCTGCGTGCCTGGTCGGTGGGGGGACTTTCCTCAGCGGCCCGAAGGCCACCGTCGGCCGCACTCTCCCTCTCCTCTTAATAATATGGGGGCCCCTGAATATATTACTAATGTTTGCGCTGACCAGTGAAGAGGGCGGGACCGCGGTGCGCCTCGCACGCGACGCCCTCGAAAAGAGCCTTCAGGGTGAGGAGTTCACCCTGCCGCCACTGCCCCGGATATTTTCTGAGAAAAGGGGCGTATTCGTTACTCTTACCCGGGACGGCACCTTACGCGGGTGCATCGGCCTCCCGTATCCGGTCATGCCCCTGGGCGAGGGGATCGTCCACGCGGCCCTCTCCGCCGCCCTCGAAGACCCGCGTTTCCCGCCGGTACAGGCCGCCGAACTCCCGCAGGTCAGGGTCGAGGTCACCGTCCTCACAGCCCCCGAACCCCTCGCCTGCCCGCCCGAGGAGCGGGCCGGCCACGTGGAGGTCGGGCGGCACGGACTGATCCTCGCCGACCATGACAGGAGAGGACTTCTCCTCCCGCAGGTCGCGACCGAGTACGGCTGGGACGCGGAAGAGTTCCTCGACCACACCTGCATCAAGGCCGGTCTCTCGCCCGGTTGCTGGAAGAAGGCCGACGTCGAGGTCGCCACCTTCGAAGGAGAGATCTTCCCTGAGGAGGGAGCATAAATGGGAATATCCTTTGAGATCCTCCAGAAGGACATCGCCGCGCGCGCAGGCAGGCTGAAAGTGGGGGAGAAGACCATCAGGACGCCGGCCCTCCTCCCCGTCGTCAACCCGCACCTCCCCCTCGTCACGCCGCGGGAGATGCAGGAGATGGGCGTCGAGGCGATCATCACCAACGCCTACATCTTCTCGAAGAGCGCCGAGTACCGGGAAAGAGCCCTCTCCGAGGGCCTGCACAAGGTCCTCGACTTCGACGGCGTCATCATGACCGACTCTGGTTCATTCCAGTTGATGGTCTACGGCGGCGTCGAGATCACAAACCTGGAGACGGTCAGCTTCCAGAAGGCGATCGGGTCGGATATCATCGTGCCCCTCGACATCCCGACGACGCCCGACGCCGACCGCGAGCGTGCGGAGAAGGAACTCGCGATCACTCTCTCCCGTATCCGCGAGGCGAGGGAGCACCTCGGCCCTGACGCCCAGATGGCCGGACCCGTCCAGGGCGCCCTCTTCCCCGACCTGCGGGAGAGGTCGGCCCGGGCCGTCCAGGAGATCGGTTTCGACTTCTGCCCGGTCGGCGCCGTCGTCCCCCTGATGGAGAACTACCGGTACAAGGACCTCGTCGACGTCGTCCTCGGCGCGAAGAAGGGCCTCTCCCCCGCCACCTGCGTCCACCTCTTCGGCGCCGGCCACCCCTCCATGCTCGCCCTGGGTGCTGCGATGGGCTGCGACATCTTCGACTCCGCGGCCTACGCCCTCTTTGCGAAGGACGGCCGGTACCTCACCACCTACGGGAGCCTGAAGATCGACGAACTCTCCGAACTCCCCTGCCCCTGCCAGGTCTGCCGGAGCCACACGGCCGAGGAACTGAAGAAGAGCCCTGACAGGGTGCGTCTCCTCGCCCTCCACAACCTCTATGTCACCCTCGCCGAGATCGCGAGGATCAGGCAGGCGATCACCGACGGCACCCTCTGGGAACTCCTGGACCTCCGGTGCCGGAGCCACCCGCGCCTCCTCGAAGGCTACCGCGAGTTCCTGCGCCAGGCACAGGACCTGGAAGAGCAGGACAATGTCTCGAAGAGACGGTTCTTCTACCAGGGCTCGGAGAGTTGCATGCGGACCGAAGTCGTGCGCTACCACGCGATGGTCGAGCGCTTCACCCTCGGCCCCCGCGTCCTTGTCGCGATGGCAGGGAAGGCGCCGGGCGACTACGACGACATCCTCTTCTTCAAACCGCCCTTCGGGCCGTACCCGGAGGGCCTCTCCGAGACCTTCCCGATCGGGCAGTCCGAGGTCCCGTCCTGGGACGAGGATATGATGCGGGCCGGGTGCCGCGGCATCGCGCGCCTCGTCGAGACCCACCCGGAGAGCACGGTATCCGTTCTCTGTCCGGTCGAATGGGCTGCGTTCGTGCGGGGCGAACTCCCCGGCGTGGAGGTGCTGAATGCCGACACAATTTGAGGTGAGGGGACGGGACGGCCTTGGCCGTTCCGGTCTCTTCTCGGTGGACGACAGCACGTACCAGACGCCTCTCCCCCTCGACATGGAGGAGATCTACCCCGAACTCGCCGCCCTCCACCACGCAAATGTCCCCCTCTCTGCAGACCCGGAGTTTGCGCGGGAGTATCTCGTCCAGCCAGGCGGCGAGGCCGTCATCGTCCACCCCGCCCTCGGCGGCGGCGAGTCGGGACAGTGCGCGGTCGTCGCCAACTGGCACACCACCCTCGCCAACGCGCGGAACATGGTCGGCCATCTGGCCGCCCTCAGGGAGAAGGTCCCGCCGGACGCGGCATGGTATGCTCCGGCCGCGGCCCTCCCCTCGAATGCGTGCTTCCTTGTCTACCTGGGCTTCGACCTCTTCGACTTCACGGCCGTCGACCTCATGACCGCCCGCGGCCTCTTCTGCACCCCCGAAGGGGAGTTCCCGTTCGCGGAGATCGAAGAGGGCTCCTGCTCCTGCGCCGGGTGCGCGAAAGGAGACCTCGGCCTCCACAACCGTCTCGCCCTCCGGGCCGAGTGCGCCACAGTGCGGCGGTTCATCGCCGGCGGGCAACTTCGGGAACTGATGGAGCAGCGCTGCCGGATGGACCCGGACCAGGTCACCGCCCTGCGCCTCCTCGACCAGGAGTATCATATCACCGAGGAAGCGGCGCCCGCGGCGCGTGCCGTCAGGCTGCGCGCGAACTCGGCCGAGTCGATGTACAGGCCCGAGGTGAAGCGTTTTGCCGAGCGGGTGATCGGGCGCTATGTCCCGCCGAGGAACGACGTCGCCGTCCTCCTCCCCTGCGCGGTGCGCAAACCCTACTCCTCGTCGCAGAGTCACCAGCGCTATATCGCCGCCATCGCCGGCCGCGCCCACGAGGTGATCATCACCTCGCCCCTGGGCGTCGTGCCGCGCGAGGTCGAGGCCGTCTACCCGGCAGGCCACTATGACGTCCCGGTGACCGGGTACTGGGACCACGAGGAGTGCGCCTTCCTCTCCGACATCCTCACCCGCTACCTGCAGGCGCACCCGTACGGGAGGGTGATCGCCCACCTCGAAGGCGGGGCCCTGAAGGTCGCGGAGATGGCGGCCGGGGCATGCGGGATCGAACTCGAGTGCACCTGCACCGGCCACCCGACGTCCCCCGCCTCCCTGCGCGCCCTCGACGAGGCCCTCGACGGCGAGAGAAAGATGAGGACCACACCGGTCGCCGGCGTCCTCTCCTGGCAGTTCGGCGAACAGGTCGAGACGAAAGGGATGCAGGTCAAGGGGAAACCCCGGCGGCAGGCGGTCTTCAAGGGGAAGACCCTTCTCTATAACATCGACCCCGGGACAGGCCTGTACAAGCCCACCTTCGAGGGCTGGGAGTATCTCAGCGGTTACCGCGTCCGGATCGACGCCTTCGTCCCGCACGGGGACGTGCTGGCGCCGGGCGTGATGGATGCCGACCCCGCGATCAGACCGGGCGACGAGGTGCTCGTCGCCGGTCCCTCGGCCCTGGCGACCGGGCGGGCGATGATGGGTGCGTCGGACATGGTCAGGTCCCACCGCGGCATAGCGGTGAAAGTGCGTAAAGTAAAGTGCATCGAACGCTAACCTCATGAAGCAAGAGTCATTTGACATTGGAGTGGTAGAGTTTGTATCTGGTTGAGGAGGCAACACAGCTCGCAGATAAAGTGTTCCAGATGTGGATCCACGCGCCCCAGGTGGCGCGGCACGCCCGGGCCGGGCAGTTCCTGGTTATCAGGATCGACGAGACCGGTGAGAGGATCCCCATCACCATCTCGGCAGTGAAAGGGGACTCGGTACGGGTCATCTTTATGACCATCGGCAAGACCACCGAGCACCTTTCCACCCTGAAGAAGGGCGACGCCATCAGGGACGTCGTCGGGCCGCTCGGCACGCCGAGCGATATCAAAAAATACGGCACCGTCGTCGTCATCGGCGGCGGCGTGGGTGTCGCGAGCACCCCGATCATCGCTCGTGAGGCGAAGGAAGCCGGAAACCATGTCATCGGGATCATCGGGGCGAGGAACAAGGACCTCCTCATCCTCGAAGACGAGATGAAGGAGGCCTGCGATGAACTCTTCATCACCACCGACGACGGGAGCAAGGGCATCCACGGCTTCGCAAGCACCGTCCTCGACCAGCTCCTCAAGGAGCGGGAACTGGGGTGTGTCTGGATCATCGGCCCGGCCATCATGATGAAGGTGACCTCGGGCGTGACGAAGCCGTACGGCGTCAAGACCTTTGTCTCCCTCAACCCGATCATGGTCGACGGCACAGGGATGTGCGGGTCGTGCCGGGTGACGGTCGGCGGCGAGACGAAGTTCGCCTGTGTCGACGGACCCGAGTTCGACGCCCACCAGGTCGATTTCGACGGTCTCATGCAGAGGCAGAGGATGTACGTCGACGAGGAGAAGGAGGCGCTCGAACACTTCCACCACCCTCATGGCGGCTGCGGGTGCTGCGGCGGTGAGCACTGATGACCGGGGTCTCAGAGCACGTTAAGGACTTCAACGAAGTCAACAAGGGGCTTTCCGAGGAGAACGCCGTCCTTGAGGCACTCAGGTGCATGAACTGCGTGCGGCCGAGTTGCGTGAAGGGTTGCCCGGTCTGCATCGACATCCCGGCATTCGTCCAGAGGGTCGCAAACAGGGACTTCGCGGGCGCGGCAGAGGTCGTCAAGAAGGACAACATGCTCCCGGCGATCTGCGGTCGTGTCTGTCCGCAGGAGACCCAGTGCGAGGGAGCGTGCATCCTCTCGAAGAAGGAGAAACCGGTCGCTATCGGCGCGCTCGAACGCTTTGTCGCCGACCGGGAGAGGGAACACGGGGTGACGACCCCGGAGGTCGCCGCCCCGACCGGAAAGAAGGTGGCGGTCGTCGGTTCAGGCCCGGCAGGCCTCACGGCTGCGGCCGAACTTGCACGCATGGGTCATGCGGTCACGGTCTTTGAGTCCCTCCACGAGGCCGGCGGCGTGCTGATGTATGGCATTCCGAACTTCCGTCTCCCGAAAGAGATCGTCCAGGCGGAGATCGACCAGGTGAAGGCCCTTGGCGTCGAGATCAGGCTCAACCACCTCGTCGGGAGGAGCGTCTCCACGGAGGAACTCCTCGCGTACGACGCCGTCTTCCTGGGCACAGGCGCCGGCCTGCCGTACTTCATGGGCATCGAGGGCGAGAACCTCTGCGGGGTCTACTCGGCAAACGAGTTCCTCACCCGCGTGAACCTGATGCATGCCAACTGCTTCCCCGGGTTCGACACGCCGGTCAAGCGCGCCGCAAAGGTCGTCGTCGCCGGCGGCGGCAACGTGGCGATGGACGCGGCCAGGGTGGCGCGGCGCCTCGGCGCCGACGTGACCCTCGTCTATCGGCGGCGCGAGGAGGACCTCCCGGCCCGTGCGGTCGAGGTCACGAATGCACAGGCCGAAGGCGTCCGTTTTGTCTGCTGCGCGAACCCGGTGCGGGTGCTCGGCGAGAAGACGGTCTCCGGTGTCGAGTGCGCCAGGATGGAAATGTGCGCCCTCGACGAGAGCGGGAGGCCGAAGCCTTCATGTATTGAGGGGAGCAACTTCGTGCTTGAGGCAGATGTCTTCATCGAAGCAATCGGTCAGGGCCCAAACCCCCTCCTCATCTCCATGCTCCCCGCTTTGACCCGCGAGCGCCGGGGCAACGTGGTCGTGGACGAGGACGGCCAGACGGCCATCGCCCGCGTCTACGCGGCCGGGGACGTGGCGACCGGCGCCGCAACCGTCATCTGGGCGATGGGGTCGGCAAAGAAGGCTGCTGCCGCTATAGACAGGATGCTGAGGGGAGAATGAAGAAGGGCATGTTTCTTGAGGAGAGGAAGGTCGTCCTCGACCTTGCGGACGTGAGCGACCGGGAGGTGCTGGACATCGGTGCCGGCCCTCTCTCACTCATCGCCGCAAAGGAGTACGACTGCTATGTCACGTCCGTCGACATTGACGGAGAGAAGATCAGGGAGTGGGAGAAAGAGGCGGAACGCGAGGGCGTCGCGGAGAAGATCAGTTTCGAGGAGGCCGACGCGACCGACCTCCCGTACTGCAAGGACGCCTTCGATATCGGCATCTGTTTCGGGGCCCTCCACCATCTCCCCGAAGATCGGCGGGAGCAGGCACTCTCCGAAATGGCGCGGGTCTCGTATGAGAAGTTCGTCGTTGCAGAGTTCACCGAAGAGGGCTTTGCCGAACTGCATGGCGGGGAAGATTTCGTCTCCGTTGATCTCGCCTGGCTCGAGGGCGCCCTCAAGGCGATGGGCACCCTCACCGTCCGTCCCCTCGGGAAACTGAACGTCTATATTGTCGAGAAGGGGAACTGACCTCTCCCCTTCTTCGAGGGATGAGGACTTTTTTTCGGCTCTGAGATATTCCTATCCTTCGGGAAACCGGATTTTCACTGAAGTCCCCCGGAACGGGAATCCCGGATCAGAAACTCTACATTACTCGAAAAATAGGAGAGAAGGGATTCACGCCGTCTGCGTGACCTTCAGGCCCTCGTTGTCGACCGCCGTCGAGAGGGCCACGGATAGACCGAGGCTGTCGGCGATCGCCTTCATCTCCTCCTCCGATTTTCCGGTGATGACGGCGATGGAGGGGCCGACCGAACTCATGCCCACGAACTCGATCCCTGCCTCGCGCAGTCTGCTCATGATGTTGTAGATCGCGAAGTCGTGGTGCTCGATCTCGGCCCTCTTCGACCCCCTGAACTCGATCTCCCACATCACGTCCCCGGCCTTTTTGAGGTCGCCCCTTTCGAGCGCGGGCAGCAGGTCCATCAGGACCATGTAGGCCTTGATCGGGCGGTCGCGGTAGTCGAGGTCGCGTGCCCGGTTCATGAGGAGGTCGAACTCGCTCTTCCCCGACGAGGAGATGCCGCTCTTCGGGATGATGACGAAGACGTTCTTTCCTTCGGCAAAGGGGTGGCGGTATGCGAGGGCGAGTTCGTCGCCCATGACGACAAAGCCGCCGTAGGTGCTGGCAGCAGGGCCGACACCGGTCTCGAAACCGAACGCCACCCTGTCATCATTTTCGGCCGTCTCCTCGACGAAGTTCCTCCCGACCAGGATCCGGAGTTCCTCGGCGGTGAGGGGGGAACCGAGGGCTGCGTTCATCGCATGGCTAACGGCGAGGAGCATGGTGCCGGTCGACCCGAGGCCGACATGCTTGTAGTGGTGGTCGTCCGCGGCGATCCTGAACCCGCCCTGGTAACCCACCGTCGCCCTGAAGGCCTCGACGATATGCCTGATGATCGGCTTACGCTCGTACTCGATCTCGATGCCCTCGGCGGTGCACTCCGCACGTGCCGTGCTGTACACCCGGACGGCATATCCGAAGCCTCCGCCACCCGGTTGGTCGGGAGAGAAGCGGTTCATGTCCAGGACCGTCGAGTGGATGCGTGCCGGGGCCCTGACCGTGAACGTGCCGGGCCGGGGCACGGGCCGGAGGGGCCGGTCGATCCTGAGGGGGCGGATATTTGTCCCTGCTCTGAAGGGCTCGAAATCGTATTCGACGAGGTCGAGGTCACCGCCCCTGATCTTCATCAATGGCATGCCTGTTTCTATGAGCGGTCAAAGAAGATATTCTTCCCTGAGGCCTTGAGAGGGAGGGCGTAGACGACGGTGCAGTCAGGGAGGAGGCCGAGGATACGGGCGCCGACGCCGCCGGAGTAAAAGACCCGATTATCGACGTTGTGCATGGACGCCGTCTTTACCGCGGACCCGACGGCGATGCCGAGGTCTGTCATCCTGATCACGCAGTTCGGTCCCCTGAAGGGGACGCCGTCGTTTTTCGCCTCTTCACCTGCGGCGGCGGCCATCTCAGTGCAGGTCGGGTACCCGCAGCCGCCGCAGTTGACGCCTGCGGTCTGTTGCCCCCTGCACCCGATCAGGACACATGCATCCGCTTTCTCGATGTTCTTCGCGTCCCGCAGGAAGAAGCCGAGGGTGTGCTCCTCGCCATAGGCCCGCATCGCGTCGGCGAGGTCGGTGAGGTCGGTGCCGGTGAGCACCTCGACCTCGATGGTGTCGACACCCTTTCCCTTCGGCGCCGTCCGTGCAGCAAGGGCCATCAGTGTTGCCACGGTCCTGACCGCCTCGAATTCCGGAGTCATGGGGGTACGATCGCCATGGACACAGATATAGTCTCCTCACTTTCGGGCCGCACGGCGATCCCTTTTGCCCGCCTGGGGGTGACGGGTGTCTGATGGAGAGACAGGGTGTGATCACGCCGCCGGCAGAGAGATATCCCGGGTCCGACCTGGACACGCCCGACACCGCCGGCGGGTGCGGGCGTCTCCTGAAGGTCCTCCTGAACGCCCGCTGCTCGTACGACTGCGCCTATTGCGGTGTCAGGACCGGTACGGGAGAGTGTTCCGCGGCACCGGCGGAGATCGCCGACGCCTTCCTGAGGATGCACCGCGAGGGGAGGGCGGACGGCCTCTTCCTCTCGTCAGGAATCGCGGGCGACGTGGACACGGCAATGGAGGGGATCGTGGAGACCGGCGAGGTCCTGCGGCGGCGGGGTTTTCAGGGCTACCTCCACCTCAAGGTCCTCCCGGGCGCCGCACGGGCCGACATCGCCGATGCGGCGCGGGTGGCCGACAGGATCTCGATCAACATCGAGGCGCCGTCGGCATCCCGCCTCTCCGAGGTCGCGGGGGTGAAGGACTATCGGTGCGACATCGAGAAGAGGCAGGCCTGGGTGGCGGAGGCGATGCCTGGCCGTCACACGACGCAACTTGTCGTCGGTGCCGCGGGGGAGAGCGACGCCGAGATCCTCTCCTGTGTCGCCAGGCAGTATGGGCGTCTCGCACCGGCGCGGGTCTACTACTCCGCGTTCACGCCGGTGGCAGGGACGCCTCTCGCGTGCCGGGAGGCGACTCCTCTCTGGCGGCAGAGGCGCCTGTACCAGATGGACGCCCTCGTCCACCTCTATCATATCTCCCCGGATCTGCTCCGCGACGTGATGGACGACGACGGATTTCTTCCCGACGCCGACCCGAAGAGGGTGCTTGCAGAGGACCTCCCGCCTGTCGATATCAACACCGCCCCTCTCGCCGACCTCCTCCGCGTGCCGGGGATCGGTCCTGTCGGCGCCCGCCGGATCTGTGCGGCGCGGCGGACGGCGCCGCTCGTCTCCCCTGCCGACCTCAGGAGGTGCGGCGTCCGCATGAAAGACGCAGGTCCCTTCGTCCGCTTCGGGAGGGAGGTGCAGGCGACGCTCTCGTCTTTTTGAGGAAGAAAGGATGGAAACATCGATATTCATACCTGTGTCGAGAACTCGCCTGTCTATATGGAACAGCGGTTTTTCAGATCGGCCGATTGGACCGGATGTGCCGGGTGCATTTCGTCGGGATCACCAAAAAAAATAGGTTTTCGGACGTTGACCCATTGCGCGTGTCCGCAAAGGTCAGGCCAATCTTCTGGGTCGTGCTGGTGCTCTCCGTCGCGGCCGGTGGCATAGTGTTGCTTTCGTTTTCCGGTCTGGTCCCTCTGAAAGAGAACGAATATCCCGCTATCGTCCCATATGGGGAAAAGGAAGTTCGAAATGTCACGTATCAATTCTCTTTTCACTCACAGAACCATTCGGTCACCTTTCCCGTCGAGATGCCGGTGTACCTGGGAGCGAAACGCTCCCTGAAAGAGGCTCACCTTTTTACACACAAACCGCCGGAGGAGATCCTGCAGGAATATTATTCCTCTTTCATCAATGACAGGTATCAGGAGAGCCTTTATGGAGAGATTCTCGGGGACATGAGATTCATCCGCGATTCCTGCAACCTGAACGACGACGAATACCTCGAACTCCTTGTCGCTTTTGTCCGGTCGATCCCCTTCGAAGGGGACTTCAACGAGACGGGCGTGAAATTTCCCGTGGAAACGGTCATCGAAGGAGGCGACTGTGACGACAGATCAGTCCTGCTCATCGGTCTCATGACCCGCGAGGGGTACGACGCCGCACTCCTGTATTTTGACGGCAAATATCATACGGCCGTGGGTGTCAGAGACGGAGCCGGTCGGGGGAACTATGGAGGGTATACATATATTGAGACGACTGCTTCCCTTCCTATCGGTGTGATAGCCACGGGCCTTGCAAACGGCGACACCCTTGATACGGAACCGCGTGTCATCAGGTTCGGGAACGGGACAAAACGATATTACTCCGGGGAAATCGGAAGCGATGTATCCCGGGGTATGAACCGGAGATAATCTCACCCCTCAGGATAGGAGCATATCCCGGAACTCGAAAATCAAAGATTTTCTCGACTCCCTCCGGTCGTTCCCCGAAAATAGGATGGGACGGGGGAAGGATAGACCCTGTATGTACTCAGGGGTCTACCGTTTACTCCCTATCATAATGGCGGGGGGAACGACCGAAGGGAGTTTGAGAAAACCATAGGTTTTCGATGCAGGGGGTTTCCCCCGAAACAGGATAGGGTCGGGGAAGAGAGACCGGAGATCCTGATGAAGGAGGTTGCCATCCGCCCCCCATCGCAATGATGGGGGGCGGGGGGTGAAACCCCCCGGACAAGACGCCAGAACAGGATTTTTCAGAACCGAATGTGCGTCCTTTCATCGGCGTGCATGAAGGTTCGGATCCGTTTTGGGATGACCTCCGGGAGAGGATCGGGCAATCACCTCTCCAGAGACAAAAAATGAAATTTCGGAGTTATTTGTACTCGCGCTTCGAGTAACTGTACGTCTCGCTGTCGCCGCCCCGCACGACGATGGCGATCCACTCCCAGAGCGACGTGAGCGTCCCGAACTGCTCGTACCGGCGCATGTCGAATGCGACGCGGAGTTTCGGGTCGAGGAGCACCGTGCCGACCTTCCGGGTGCGGCGGGCGATCTCCAGGTCGTCGCCGGCGTCGATGCACCGGTACATCCCGACCTGCAGGAAGACATTGCGCCTGAAGGCGGTGTTGCACCCGAGAGTGTAGTAGATAGTGTGCGTCAGGGCGCCGACGCGGGAGAAGAAGTTTGCCAGGGCAAGGGAGATCGCGTTCTTGATCCCCTTCTCCTTCGGGTACACGAGGCCAAAGACCTGCACCGCATCCTGGTGACCGGCAAAGTCCGCCTCTATCCGCTCCAGCCAGTCGGGCGGGATGATGCAGTCCGCGTCGGTCGTGGCGATGATCTCGCCCTTTGCGGCCTTCGCACCGTCGTTACGTGCGCCGCCGACTTTCTTGCTCGTCTGCACGAAGACGAGGTCGGCGTACCTCTCCGCGATCTCCCGCGTTGCATCCTTCGAGTTCCCGTCCACGACGATGATCTCGTACCTTTCGCGCGGCAGAGTCTGGTTGCAGAGAGACTCAAGACAGGAGGCGATGTTCGCCTCCTCATTGTAAGTCGGAACGATAACCGAGATCATTGACCAATCAACTCCCTGTAGAGGTTCATATGGAGGTCTGCGACCTCATTGATGTCGAATTTTCCTGAGAATGTTCGTGCAAGGGAAGCGTGCCTCCCGAGCGCCGCCTCGTCGCCAAAGAGCGTCCCCGCTTCCTCGTTGTCCCCGAAGAAGAGGGCGGCGTCCCCGAAGATCTCGACGAACTCCGGGATCCGCCTGACGACGGTCGGCAGGCCGCTTGCCAGGGCCTCCAGCACGACGAGGCCGAAGGTCTCGGCATAGGAGGGCATGAAGAAGATGTCGGCCCCGCAATAGGCGGCGGCGATGTCGTCGACAAAACCGGTGAAGGTGACGTTCTTCCCGCACCTCTCCTTCTCCTCCTCGATCCGGCCGTGGTCCTTGGAGAACCTCCCGTACGGATACCCGCCGACCCAGACGAAGTGAAGGTCCGGGTGGTCGTGCGAGAGGGCGAGGAAGTCGTGGATACCCTTCCGCGGCGTCTGCTGGGCGACCGAGAGCACCACCCTCTCGTCCTCGCCGATGCCGTACTTCGCCCTGAATGCCGCCCGCTTCGCCAGGTCTGGCCTGAACCTCTCCCTGTCCACGCCGTTCGGGATGAGGGTGGTCGGGACGTCGGGGGCGATCTCGTGGACCTCCTCCTCGCAGAGGTGCGAGATGGTGATGATGTGGTCGAATCCCCCGTAAATTTCAGGGTAGAAGTGGTTCACCGTCTCCGAGAAGGCGAGGTTGCCGGTGTTGAGGCGCGGTGTCGAGTGGGCGGTGAGCACCTTGACGCCGTGGCTGTATTTCTTGTTCGTCAGGGCGAGGGGGCCGAAGGTGTGGTAGTGGACGAGGTCGAAGTCGCGGCCGCGGGCATTCCAGGAGACCTCCGGGCCGGCCTCTTCCCTCGCGAGGGCGCCGTACAGGGTCTTTGCCAGGGTGGCGCACCCGATGTACTTGAAAAAGAGCATGTCCTCGACGAAGAAGTTGACCTTCATGGGTATTCCTTCACGAAATCGATGACATGGCGGATGCAGGCGTCCATATTGATGTACTCGAACTCCGCGAAACGGCCGACGAGGTCGATGCCCCGGCCCCGGCAGTAGTCCCTGACAACCCCGACATTCTTCTGGTAGGCGAGGTCGTAGATGACGTACGCGTACCTCTGGCGGTCGACAGAGGCGGAGACGACCTGGTCGCGGGACGCAACGACGCCCATCTTCATCAGGCCCTCGATAGTGTGGTCGATGAGGGCCTCGTCGTCCATCAGGGCGGCCTCGTCGCCGTCACGGTAGGTGATCTCGGCGAGGACCGACCCGCACCCGTCAGGGGCGTTCCCGTCACTGTAGCCCGAGGGGAAGGAGATGCGGTTGAAGAGACCGATCTCCTCCTGCGGGACATAGACCCAGGAGTACGGCGGGATCCCGCCCTTCAGGCCGAGGCAGATGCAGGCGACAGAGTTGTACGCGAGGGCTTTGCAGGCCTCCGTCACCGTCTCAGGCACGTCCTCCAGGCAGGGGAGGAGGGCCTGGAGGGGTATGGTGGAGACGCACCTCTCCGCCCTGACCTCCTTTGTGCCGTCGCTGATCACGAAGGCACCGTCCTCCTCTCTCACCGACCTGACCGCGAATCCTGTCCTGATAATGTCCTCGACCGGCGCGGCGATCGCCCTGACCAGCGCCTCGATGCCCCCCACCTCGGGGTACGAGAAGACGGCCTGGTGGGTGTAGCCCTCTGTCTCGATGCCGACCGCCGCCTTGATCACGTCCTCCACCGGCGGCCGGGGGACCCGCCCGTCCACCCAGTGGGTGGACATCTCCTCGGGCGGGAACTTCCAGATCTTCCGGTTGTACGGGACCATATAGCAGTCGGCGATACCCTCCCCGAAGGTGCGGACGATCCACTCCCTGAAGTTCCGGGGGGCGGAGAGTTCCCCTTTCTCCGCTTTGATGAGAGTTTTTACGAACTCGTTGATGCAGAGGAAGAGGTCGTCCTTCGGGAGGTCTGCAAGACCATTCTCGAAGGGGTATTTGACGTATTTCCCCTTGTAGAAGATCTTGGTGTTCCGGTGCCTCTCTGTGCGGTTCTGCCCGAGCACCTCCTTCATAAATGCGAGGGCCCCGGCGTCCCGGGAGAAGATGATGTGCGATCCGCCTGTGTCAAAGGTGAAGCCGTCGATGGTCTTCGACCGGCAGAGACCTCCGTATTCAGGCTCCGCTTCGAGAACGACCACATCTTCGCCTCTCTCCCGGAGCAGTCTGGCCAGAGTCACCCCGGTCAGCCCGCCGCCCAGTATCGCCGTTTTCACGCCATAGAGATTCGCGGTCGGGTGATATATGATTGTTCATAGGGAAGGCGTCGATACAAAGCGGGGCATTTTCTTTCGCATTGCGCCTGTTCCTCCCGGTGCATCCGCACCTGTCTGTCAGGAAACCGGATGACACTCACTATATTAATCCTGACCCACAATCTCATCAGGATGATTACCCTCAAACCTGGCGATGTCGAGGCGGGCGGCGTCGGCCTGAGAAACCACCTCATCCTTGCGGCCGGCGTCCTCGGGACGACCGGCGCCTCACTCTCGCGGATGCTCAGGCTCGGTGCCGGCGGCGTGGTCACGAAGTCCATCGGCCCCGCGCCCAATGCGGGCCACCACGGCCCCTGCCTGATCAGGACGGACTGCGGACTGCTCAATGCGATGGGCCTCCCGAACCCGTCGAAGAACTTCGTCGAGGAACTGGAGCCCCTCACGGGCGAACCGGTGGTCGTGAGCATCTTCGGGGGCAACCCCGAGGAGTTCAAGGAGGTCGCCGGGTGGTTCGCCGGGCAGGCGCAGGCCTTCGAACTGAACGTGAGTTGTCCTCATGCCGAGGGGTATGGGGCGGCGATCGGGACTGACCCGGAGACGGTGCTCGAGTGCACGCGGGCGGTCGCCTCGTACGGCCTGCCGGTCTGGGTGAAACTCACCCCGAATGTCACCGACATCACGACCATCGGGAAGGCGGCGGAGCAGGGCGGGGCGAGCGCGATCGTGGCCGTCAACACGGTGCGGGCGATGCGGATCTCCACCGCGATGCGCCGGCCCGTGCTGGGACACAGGTCAGGCGGACTTTCCGGGAAGGCGATCTTCCCCGTCGCGGTGAAGTGTGTCTGGGACCTGTACGAGGCCTGCTCCGTCCCGATCATCGGGTGCGGCGGGGTCTCGACGGCGAACGACGTCGTCGAGATGATGATGGCCGGTGCGCAGGCGGTCGAGATCGGGAGCGCGGTCGTCGACGACGTGCGGGTCTTCGAGCGGATCGGGCGTGACCTCTATGCAAAGGACGGCCATGCGGCCGACGAGATCGTGGGGGCGGCGCACCATGACTGAGATCCCCACGATGCCGGTGCCGGTGACGATCAAGGCGATCGTGCAGGAGACCCCGTCGATCAGGACCTTCTACTTCGACCCGGCCATCCCCTCCTCGCCCGGCCAGTTCGTGATGGTCTGGGTGCCGGGCATCGACGAGATCCCGATGGCCCTCTCCTCAAGCCACTCGATCACCGTCCAGAAGGTGGGGGACGCCACCGCGGCCCTCTTTACGATGCAGGTCGGCGACCGCCTCGGTATCCGCGGGCCTCTCGGCAACGGGTTCATCGTGAGCGGGAAGACTCTCGCGATCGGCGGCGGTGTCGGTGCCGCTCCTCTCCTGAACCTTGTCTCGGCAGGACAGGTGAGCACCTTCCTTCTCGGGGCGCGGACGAAAGACGAACTCCTCTTCGCCCCGCTGATCCGGGCGACGTGCACCCTGCGCATCGCCACCGACGACGGGACGGCCGGCCGCCACGGTTTTGTCACCGACCTGATGGACGAGACCGACCTTGCCGACTACGACCATATCTGCGTCTGCGGCCCGGAGATCATGATGGTGAAGGTGCTCGACCGTCTCCAGAAGGCGGACATCGCGGAGCGCGGCCAGTTCTCCCTTCACCGGTACATGAAGTGCGGCATCGGCGTCTGCGGGTCCTGCGCCACCGACCCGCACGGTCTGCGGGTCTGCCGGGACGGCCCGGTCTTCACCGGCGACAGTCTCCTCGAAACCGAGTTCGGGAAATATACACGCGACGCCAGCGGCCGCAGGGTCCACTTCCCGCCGCTCCACCCCGAAACTCCGAAAAAGCCGGAGACGAAGGAAGAATAAGAGAGCCTCCACTTTTTTTGCGGTCCGATAAGTGTCAGAGGACGGGCCGATGCCGGGAGTGAATGACCCGGGAGAGGCCCGACTCATTTTCAAAAAAAAGATTCAGGTCTCAGTCCTCGACCCTGGCTCCGGTTTTCGCCTCGAACTGGGCCCTGAACTTCTCCAGGTCGTGGATATGGTTGATGTTTGTGAAAGTGAGGAGGTCAGGGTCCATTTCCCGGAAAGATTCCACATCCATATATCGTGCGTTGAGACTCCGGATCATCGCCCGCAGGGAGAGGGACTCGTGCTCCCTGAGGTAGTCCATGACCGCCGAACGGCGGTAGACGGCATGGAGGGGTTCGTACATCTCCTTGTTCCAGAAGGGGATGGCGGCGTCGAAATCGTCGAGACCGTCAAAAAGGGCGTTAATCACCCCGCCGTTGATGCAGGGCATGTCGCAGGCGACGACAAAGAGTGTCTCGCCGTGCGCCGCAAGGCACCCGGCATGGAGGCCGCCGATGGGGCCGAGACCGGGCCTGAGGTCGGAGATGCAGACGACATCCTCGAAGCCGGCAAAACGGGCGCACTGTTCCCTGTTCCGTGCCACGATGACGATCTCGTCGACCACCCCCCTCAGGGTCTCAAGCAGTCGTTCGATGAACGTCTTGCCGCAGAACTCGAAGAGATACTTCTCCACGCCGCCGGCACGGCGCCCCTCGCCGCCCACCAGCACGATGCCCGTCCGCATGTTACCCCAGAAGTGACTCGCGGAAGTGCATCAGCTTTGTGATGCAGTCGTTGTACGGGGCAGGTATGCCGTACGTCGCGGCGCGTGCGGCGATCTCGCCGTTCATGAAGTCGATCTCGGTCAGGTGCCCGTGTTTGATGTCCTGAAGCATGGAGGCGTGGTGCTCGGCGGTGCTCGGCACCTGGACGTCGTGAAGATAGGCGAGGTAGTCGTCGGCCGTCTTCCAGGGGACGCGGACCCCTTCCCGCGCCATGACGGCAAAGGCCTCCCTGACGACGTGCTCGATGATCCCCCAGGTCATGGGGTGGATGAGTTTCCCGTACGGGACGCCCATCAGGGCGCCGAGGGGGTTGAGGGAGGAGTTGTACAGGGTCTTCGCCCAGAGGTCGCCCCTGATGTGGCTGCTCCCCTCGACAGGGATGCCTGCCTTCTCAACGAGGGCGACGAGGGCGTCGACCTTCGGGTCGGGGCCGTCGGGGAAGCGGCCGAGTTTCATCGGGCCGCCCACGACCGAGACATGGACAGAGGCGTCCCCGGCCCACTCGAAACCGGTGATGATCGTGCCGCCGATCACATGGTCGGTGTACGCCGCGATGATCTCCTCGTTCCCGATGCCGTTCTGGAGGCTGACCGTCTCGGCGTCCTTGATCACGTCGGCGAACTCCTCGCAGACCGACCGGGTGGCGAGCGACTTGGAGGTGATGAAGATAAAGTCATAGCGCTCGCCTTCGGGCACGGTCTCGGAAGCGGAGAAATGGAATGTCCCCTCGCCCCAGAGACCGGTCATCCGAAAGCCGCGCTCTGCGATCGCATCGGCATGCCGTTGTCTGCAGACGGCATGGACGTCGCAGTGGTCCGAGAGCCTGGCCGCAAGGGAGAGGCCGACTGCACCTGCTCCGAGTATCAGCACTTTCATGGAAAAATCACTCCATAGGTTTGCACCGCAGGGGCTTAAGATATCCCCCTTCCCGCCTCCATGGCAAGGAGGGCCCGCTTCAGATCAACCGAAGGAGAGAACCCGCCGATCCCGCCCTTCGCCACAACACGGTGGCAGGGGACGACGAGGGGTGTGGGGTTGGCCCGCATCGCGTTGCCGACGACCCGCGCCGACGTCCCCACCCGTGCGGCGACCTCCCCGTAGGTCGCCGTCTCCCCGTACGGGACCGCCTGCACCGCCCGGTAGATCCGTGCATAGACGGTGTCCCCCTCGACTGCCGCGCTCCGGAGGCCGACGAGGGCGGCGGGGTCGCCGGCAAGGTACCGGACAAAGGGGGCCGGCGCCCGTGCCAGGGCAGGCGACCGCCCGAACCGCACCTGGAGGACGCGGTCTCCCGACCAGACGACATGGACATGCCAGAGCCCGAAGGGGCAACTTCCTTCCTGCACTCCCATCCTGCAGGTGGGTTTTGCGTCGTGAAAGAAAAGGGTGGTGGTGGGGACTCGGGAGAGAATGATATGCACCGGTGATAGCGTGCGGGGTTGGGTAACTCTGACCCGTCCCCTTCCTGTCATGTCGCCGCTGCTTTTTCATTTTCGGCCTTACGTCGTATCAAGCATACCTACGCCCATTTCTCCCTCATCACTATATTCTCCATCTGAGGAGAGGGAACCATCTCACCTCTATCCTAATGGTGGGGGGACCGGGGGGTGAAACCCCCCGGGGGGGTGCGTAGATCCACGGCCTTCCCCATATTTTTCACCGGGGCAAAAGTCCCCCGGCGCGTGACACCGATCAACCGCCTTCCACCCCTATCCTGAGCAGGGAACCGGGGCAACGAGCGACAGCGAGTTCAAGAAAATCTCTGATTTTCGGCGTAGTCCCCCAGCACAGGAATCCTCGGCCCTCTACTTCCACGTCGCCACGAGTTCCCTGAACCTGACGACGTCGCAGACCTCCATCTCCTGCTGCATCCAGGGGGGGAGGCCGGCGAAGACGCCGGGGTCAAGGAAGCGTTCTTCGGCGAGGACGAGGACGCCGGTGTCCTCCGGTGTCCGCAGAACCCGGCCGAGGGCCTGGGTGGCCCTGTTGATCGCCGGGAGGGTGTACGAGATGAACTCGCCCTCGCGCCCGAACTTGTGCCTGTAGTACTCGATCACCATCTTCCGAACGCTGTTGTAGGGAGCGAGGGGGAGGCCGACGACCATCGCCCCGCGGAGCATCTCGCCGCGGTAGTCCAGGCCCTCGCTCCACTTGCCGCCGCAGACGGCAAAGAGGATCCCGGCCCGCCCCTTCTCGGGGAGAGAGACGAACTCCTGAAGAGCGGCCGTCGCCTCCCTGGACTCCTTCGGTTCGGTGAAGACCTCTTTCCCGTTTATGCGGCCGCCGCAGAGTTGGGCATAGGTGTTCAGGATCTGGTACGAGGGGAAGTAGACCGCGAGGTTGCCGCGGGCATGGGCAAACGCCCTGATGTACTCGACGATCCTCCCGGTGTTCTGTTTGTTCTGGCGCATCCTGTAGGCGGTGGTGACGTCCCGACCGCAGGCGACAAGACGGTTCTCCTTCGGGAAACTGTTCGGGAGGGAGAGGGTCTGCACAGGGATGTCGCCGAAGTAGTACTTCCTGTAGGCGTCGAGGGGCGAGAGCGTGCCTGAGATGAGGATGCAGGCGGCGTGGGCCTGCCCGATCTCCTGGAGTTTCTCGCCGGGGTCGATGTTTCGCACCTCCAGTTCCACCTTCCCCTCGGCAGAGCGGTACAGGGTGAGGAAGGTCGGGTCCGCACCGGCACGGAAGACGCGGTACATGAAGTCGGCGAGGCGCTCGACCGCACTCTCCTTGTAGACCCCGGCGCTCTTGTTCTTTTCAGAGATGCGGTTTGCGATCTTCGAGAGGTCGCCGACGATCTCTTCGAGATTTTTGTACAGCGAACCCCTGACCACCGACCGGTGGAAGATGCCGGGGTCGAACCAGTCCTCCCCCTTCTCCGAGCGCCTGAGGGCCTCCATGAATGTCTCGATGTTCGGGAGGATCTGGCGGACGGCGTTCACGTCCTTCATCGTCCGGGAGAGGTGGGCGAGTTCGGTCATCGCCTGTTCGAGCATCTCGTATTCGAGGACGACGCTCTGGATCCCCTCCACGACGTCGCCACAGTTGTGGGCCTCGTCGATGAGGAGGAGGACGTCTTTGGGCTCGATATCGAGGGTGGCGTACAACTGGTCCCTGATATCGTCGTTGAAGAGGTGGTGGAAGTTGCAGATGAGGACGTCGGCACCCCGCGCCGCCTGCATCATCGTCTCGTACGGGCACATGCCGCTGCAGAAGGACTTCAGGTTCTCCGGGGCGATCGCCTCGCTCTTCACCCTGTCGGCCTTCTGCCTGAGCGTCACGGACGACGCCATCCGCAGGCCGCTCTCCTCGTCGCCCCGCACAAACACCTTGCTCCTGATGAAATACGGACAGATGAGGGGGTGCTCCGGGTCCAGGTGCCGGATCTGGTCCTGGATCGTCCGGTCCTCGGAGGGGACGAGGGAGCCCTTCTGCGCCCTCTCCCGCATCAGTGCCGAGGAGAAGGCCTTGACCCCCTCGCACCGGCGGTACGGATCGCCTTCGCCGCCGAGGGGGCACATCGAGCCCTTGCCGACGAGGTACGAGAATGTCAGCGACGGCTGCTTTTTCCTGACAAGGGCGAGTTCCCTGATGAAGGTGGCGAGTTGGGAGATCGTCCGCACCGCCACGATCACCTTGCGCCCGTTGCGTTCGGCGAGGAGGGCCGAGACGACGCTCGACTTCCCGCTCCCTGTCGGGGCGTCGATCATGGCGATCCCGCCGGACCGCGCGGTCTCCGCGGCAAATGCCAGCATCTCGCGCTGGTTGGGGCGGAAGTCCGGATACGGGAACCAGTCATCAAGCGGGTCCATTCAATACCGTTTTGTCGGCGGGCATGATGTAGTATTGGGTCGGTCTGACAAAGGGATAAGAGCGAGGAGGACAAGGACGGAGGGGGGATGAGAATGGCAAAAGGGGACGTCGCCATATTTATCGCGCTCCTTCTCACCGCAGGGCTCTTCTGGGCGGCCGACAGGCTCTACCCCGACCTGCTCCTGGAAAGGATCACGCTCACCGTCTTCGCCGTCGCCGTTATCTATTTCCTCCTCAGGCCCGGCGCCGAGAGGGTGCTGACCAGGGCGGTCGGGTCTGAGATGGCACGCTACTCGGTGAGGAAGGCGGTGTCCATCATTTCCCTCGTCCTGATCCTCGCGGTGGTGATCAGGATCTGGGTCGAAGACCCCCGGACCCTCCTTCTCTCGTACGGGATCATCGCCGCCGGCCTTGCCATCGCCCTCCAGGACGTCTTCAAGGACTTTGTCGGGAGCCTGGTCATCCTTGTCGCCCGGCCCTTCGGCATCGGCGACAGGGTCGAGATAGAGGGGCATGCCGGGGACGTGATCGATATCGGCCTCCTGAACACCGTGCTGATGGAGATCGGCGGGTGGGTCTCGGGCGACCAGCCGAACGGCCGCATCACCTCTGTCCCGAACAGCGCCATCATCTCCGGGGCGGTGAGCAACTATACCCGTGACTTCACCTTCCTCTGGGACGAGGTCACGGTGCCGGTCGCCTACGGGGGCGACTGGAAGGAGGCGGCAGAGACATTTCTCGCCATCGCACGGGAGGAGACGGAAGAGGCGGTCCGTGCGGCCGGGCAGGAGATCGACCGGATCAGGCAGGAGTATTACCTCACCAGGAGGAGCGTCGAGCCGATGGCCTTCGTCGCTCTCACCGACAACTGGGTCGGGGTGACGGTCAGGTACATCGCCCCGGTGATGGAGAGGCGGGCCGTGAAGGACAGGATCAGCCGTGCGGTCCTTGCGGCGGCAGAGGCGTCGGAGAGTTTCAGGGTCGCAAGCGCCACCCTGGAGATCGGCGGGGCCCTCGCGGTCGGGTCACAACCTATATCTACCCGGATGCCGACCGGCAGGCCGGGGGAGAGAGAGGATGGACCTGGGAACCGCCGTCCCGCAGGGGAATGAAAGGCTGGAGAGAGAGATGGACGGGCTGGAGGGGGAGGCCGCCTATGCGGAGACGGCCTATGCCCTGCCGGTGAGTTATGCCCTGACGGGTCTCCGGGTGGCGACGGCCGACGGGGCGCGGAAGGCGTACCTGGCGTCGGGGAAAAACCCGCTCGTTGCCGCGGAGTGCGTCCGGGCGTTTGTCGGCGGCGGTGTTGAGGAGGCGCCGTACACCGGATTCCTCGGCGACACCGAACTGCGGCGTCTCGGCTATTCCCTGGTGGACGGGAGCATCCTCGGCCTCGCCCTCCTTGTCGGGACGCCGGAAAACGCCGACGCCGCCGCGGCGGTCTGCCGGGAACTGCAGGAGACGTACATGCTCACCTTTCTTGCCGGCGGGGTGACGGAGGTGCTCACGGCGGCGGGCGTGAAGGTGGGGCCGGGCTACCGCCTCATCCCCCTCGGGCCGGGCGGGATGGCGGCCGTCCACGTCGCCGACGTCCTCGCACGGGTGGCGATGATGTTCGGCGGGGTGCAGGCCGGCGACGCCGGACGTCTCCTCGCCTATGCACGGGAGAGGGCGAAGGCCTTCGTCGTCGCCTTCCCCGGCCTTTCGGAGGAGGAGGTGGCGGTCCTCGACGCCCTCAGGCCGCTCGGCGTCCCTGTCCTCTCTGTCGGCGGCTACGAAGGGGGCGAGTGGGTGCCGGTCGGGGCCGACGAGGCGGTCGGCCGCGGCAGAGACCTGCGGGAGATCAGGGTGAAGGTGACGGCGATCCCGATCCCGATGGCCTGCTCCCCGGCCTTCGAGGGGAAGAGCATCAGGAAAGAGGAGATGCACGTCGAGTTCGGCGGCGGGCGGACCCCGGCCTTCGAACTCCTCCGGATGCGGCCGGCCGCGGAAGTGGAGGACGGGAAGGTGACGGTGACCGGGCCGGAGGCCGACGCCGTCGCCGAGGGGTCGGCCCTCCCCCTCGCCATCATCGTGGACGTCGCCGGGAAGAGGATGAAGAAGGAGTACGAACCGGTGCTGGAGAGGCGGGTCCACACCTTCCTCAACTACGGCGAGGGGTCCTGGCACGTCGCCCAGCGCGACCTCATCTGGGTCCGCCTCTCGAAGGAGGCGGTGGCGAAGGGTGTGCGGGTGCGCCACCTCGGCACCCTCCTTGCCGGTCGGTTCAGGGCCGACTTCCCCGACCTCATCGACGCCGTGGCGGTGACCCTGATCACCGACGGGGACGCCGTCCGCGCCGCCCGCACCGGGGCCGAGGAGGTCTACCGGCAGAGGGACGAGCGGATCGCGGGGATGAAGGACGAGGACGCCGCCCTCTTCTACTCCTGCACCCTCTGCCAGACCTTCGCCCCGAACCATGTCTGCGTCATCACGCCCGAGCGCCCGGCCCTCTGCGGGGCGATCACCTGGCTGGACGCCCAGATCGCCCACGAGATCGCACCGGCGGGCGCGAACCAGCCCGTGGAGAAGGGGGAGGTCGTCGACGACCTCACGGGCGAGTTCGCCGGGGTGAACAGGTTCGTGAAGAAGGCCTCGCACGGGACGGTGGAGAGGGTCTGCCTGTACGGGATGATGGAGTACCCGATGACGGCCTGCGGGTGTTTCGAGGCGGTGGCGGCGGTGCTCCCGGAGACGAACGGGGTGGTGATCGTCACCAGGGAGTACAGGGGCGAGACGCCCCTCGGCATGACCTTCTCCACCCTGGCCGGGACGATCGGCGGCGGGGCACAGACGCCGGGTTTCCTCGGGATCTCCAGGAACTATATCCTCTCGGACCGCTTCCTCAGGGCCGAGGGGGGTATCGCACGGGTGGTCTGGATGCCCTCCCAACTGAAGGAGGAACTGGGGGAGAGACTGCGGGGGGTGCTCGCCGCACGCGGCATGCCCGACCTCTTCGAGAGGATCGCGGACGAGAGGACGGCGACGACCCTGGAGGACCTCGTCGCCTTCCTGGAGACACACGGCCACCCGGCACTGGAGATGGACCCGATCATCTGAGGGGAGGGACGAATGACAGAGAGGATCACCGAGGTGGCAATCGGCGCCACCAGGGCTGAAGGAGGGACGAGGACGAGGTCGTACAGGGTCGGTGGGGCGTCGGCCCTCCCCGACATGGGCGACGCGGGGGCGAGGCCTCTTGTCGCCCTGGAGATCTGCGACGACCCGGCCCTCTGGCCGGCGGTCGTGCTGGACGAGGTCGGTGACCTCGCTGGCGACCTCGCCGGGTGGGCGAAGGCCGCGGAGGAGAGGTGGGGTGCCGACCTGGTCCGCCTCGTGCTGACGAGCACGCGGCGGCGGGGTTTCGACGACCCCGCGTCGGCAGGGAGAGCGGTCGAGGAGGTGCTCGCCGCCACAGGACTCCCCCTCATCGTCGAAGGGAGCATCGATCCCGCCCTGGACACCGGGGTCTTCAGGCGGTGCGGGGAGGCGGGCGAGGGGGAGAGACTCCTTCTCGGCACGGCCGAGGCCGAGAGGTACCGCTCGGTCGCGGCCGCCGCCCTTGCCTACGGCCACGCCGTCGTCGCCCAGACCCCGATCGACATCAATCTCGCAAAACAGCTGAACATCCTCCTGCGGGAGACGGGGGTGCCGCACGACCGGATCGTCATCGACCCGTACACTGGCGCCCTGGGCTACGGCTTCGAGTACTCCTACTCGGTGATGGAGCGGGTCCGCACCGCCGCCCTCGCGGGCGACGCCGACCTTGCGATGCCGATGATCAGCGCCGCACAGGACTCCCTCACGGTGAAGGAGGTGCGGGAGGCCCCTGAGGAGGAGAGGGCGGAGACCGCCGTGCAGTGGGAGTTCTATGCCGCCTTCGCCGCGGCGGTGGCAGGCGCCGGGATCGTCTGCGTCCGCCACCCCCGCACCGTCGGGGTGCTCAGAGAGGCGATCGCCGACCTGTGGGGGGGAGAGGGATGGCGATGAAGGCGCTCGAGGTCTACAAACTCCTGCCGAAGACCAACTGCAAGGAGTGCGGGTTCCCGACCTGCCTCGCCTTCGCGATGAAACTCGCCGCCGGGGGCGTCGAACCCGAACGCTGCCCGTACCTCGACGAGGAGACGAAGGCCCTCCTCGGCGGGGCGACCAGGCCGCCGGTGCGAGCGGCGACGGTCGGCGTCGGCGCCCGCTCCTTCACCGTCGGAGAGGAGATCGTGATGTACAGGCACGAGAAGACCTTCTACCACCGTCCCGGCATCATGGTCTGCGCCGGCGACACCTCGCCGCTGGAAGGGATCAGGGCGACCGCCGGGGAGGTCCGCGACCTCGTCGTCCACCGGGTCGGGCAGGACCTGACCCTCGACGGCATCGCGATACGGTGCGAGAGCGGGGACCCGGACCGCTTTGCCGCGGCCTCCATGGCCGTCGGGGAGTGCGGCGACCTCCCCCGTCTCCTCATCGCGGCAGACCCCGACGCCCACGCGGCGGCCCTCCGGGTCTGCGGCCAGTTCCTGCCCCTCATCCACGCCGCGACCGCGGAGAACCACGCGGAGATGGCGGCCCTCGCGAAGCGCTACGGGTGCCCCCTCGTCGTGCGGGCGGAAACCCCGGAGGAACTCGCCGACCTCGCCGCGGCATGCACCGCCGCCGGCGCCAGGTCCATCCTCCTGGACCCCGCCCCGCGGACGATGGGGGACTTCGTGGCGCGGGCATCGCACCTGCGGGAGCACGCGGTGACGAGGGCGTCGCCCGACCTCGGGTATCCCCTCTATCTCGACACCGTGACCCTCGGCACCGACGCAGCGCTCGCCGCCGGCATCCTCAGGTACGCCGGGGTCATCGCCGTCCCGCCCCTGCCGCGGCCCTCCCTCCTCGCCGCCCTCACCCTCCGCCAGAACATCTACACCGACCCGCAGAAGCCCATCCAGGTGACGCCCGGCATCTACCCGGTGAACAATCCGGGCAGGGACGCACCCGTCCTCCTCTCGGTGAACTTCTCCCTCACCTACTTCACCCTCCTCGGCTACCTGGAGGCCGGGAAGGTCCCCTGCTATCTCTTTGTCGTGGACACCGCGGGACTCTCCGTCTTGACGGCGGTCGCCGGCGGGAAACTCGACGAAGACGTGGTGAAAAAGTCGATCGAGGCCATGGGCCTCGCCGGGACCGTGGACCACCGCACCATCGTCATCCCCGGCTACGCGGCACCCCTCTCCGGGAGGATAGAGGAGGCGACAGGGTGGAAGGTGCGTGTCGGGCCGCGCGACGCCGCGGAGATCGCAGAGTTCCTGGAGAAGGAGGGGTAGATGCCGGTCGTTACCTTCCTGCCGGGTTATCGGAAGGCCCGGGTCCCGCAGGGCGCCACTGTCCTGGAGGCGGCGCAGAAGGCCGGCCTCGTGATGAACGTCGTCTGCGGCGGGCAGGGGAAGTGCGGCAAGTGCATCGTCCGCGTCGAGAGCGGGGAGACGACCTTCGACCGGGAGAAGTTCGGCGTCCTTTTTGCGGCCGCGGAACTGGATGCGGGCGCCTGTCTCGCCTGCCAGACCCGCGTCTTCAGCGACGCCCGCATCGAGGTCCCGGCGCGGACATTGGTGCAGGAGCAGAAGATCCTGGTCGACGCCCGACCCCTCGACGTCCCCCTCCACCCGTCGGTGCGGAAGTACGCCCTCGCTCTCTCGCCGCCGACTCTCGACGACCCCTCCTCAGACCTCGCACGTTTGCTCGACGGGGTGGAGAACACCGGAGGACCTGCGGCGGCGAAGGTCTACGCGCCCCTGGACGTGCTCAGGAAGATCCCTATCGTCCTCCGCCACGGCAGGTGGCGGTGCACGGCGACGGTCGCCCTGGTGCCCGGCGGGTACCGCCTGATCAACGTAGAGGAGGGGGACACGGCGGCGCGGCTGTACGGGGCGGCGGTGGACCTCGGGACGACGACGGTCGTCGCCTACCTCTGGGACCTCGCCGGGGGCCGCGTCCTCTCGACGGCCTCGAACTACAACAGGCAGATCTCCTGCGGCGAGGACATCCTCTCCCGCGTGAACTATGCGAAGAAGAACGGCACCGGCCACCTCCAGGAGCTCGCCGCGGTGAGCATCAACACCGCCCTCACCGCGGCGGCCGACGCCGCAGGGATCGACCTGGAGGACATCTACGAGGTGATGGTCGCCGGGAACACGGTGATGACCCACCTCCTCCTCGGCATCGACCCGGCCTACATGATCGCCGAACCGTACGTCCCTGTCGTCAGGCGGACGTTCTCGACGACGGGGCAGCGCCTCGGCCTCTCCGTCGCCCCGACGGCCGGGGTCTTCACCTTCCCCGCGGTCTCGAACTTCATCGGCGGCGACATCGTCGCCGACATCCTCACCTCGGGGATGGCCGATGAGGACGAGGTCTCCCTCCTCATCGACATCGGCACCAACTTCGAGGCGGTCCTCGGCGGGCGGGACTGGATGCTCGCCTGCGCCGGGGCGGCCGGACCGGCCCTGGAGGGCGGGGAGGTGCTCTTCGGGATGCGGGCGAACCCGGGGGCGATCGAGAGGGTGCGGATCGACGAGGCGACCCTCGAACCCGCCTTCGAGACGATCAACGAAGTCCCGCCCGTCGGTATCTGCGGGTCGGGTCTGATCGACCTCCTCGCGGGCCTGATCCGCGCCTGCGTCATCGACAGGACAGGGCAGATCAACACCGCCATCGACCACCCGCGGATACGCATGGGCCGCCATTTCCCCGAGTACGTCGTCGCATGGGAGAAAGAGAGCGGGGCGGGGAAAGATATCGTGATCACCGGGCACGACATCAGGAACCTGATCCTGAGCAAGGCGGCGGTGCTGGCGGCCTGCATCACCCTGATGGACGCGGCAGGCATCGCCCACGACGACCTCGCCACCGTCTTCTTCTCCGGGGCCTTCGGGAACTATATCGACAAGGAGAACGCCGTCACCATCGGCCTCATCCCGGAGGTGCCCCTGGAGAGGGTGCGGAACCTGGGGAACGGGGCGGTCACCGGGGCGAACCAGGCCCTCGTCAGTCGGGAGAGGAGGAATGCCCTCGACCGGATCGCACGGACGATCACCTATATCGAACTGAACGCTGACCCGGGGTTCATGGACAGGTACACGCAGAGTTGTTTCCTCCCGCACACCGACCTCTCCCTCTTCCCGACGGTGCAGAAAGTCCTCGACGAGTGCAGACTGCGGAGAGGGGCGCAATGGCAGGGGTGATCCCCGCGGCGGGCCTGCGGGCGACCGGGGTCGGCGCCCTGCCGCACCGCGACCCGGACGCCGCATGCCGGGCGGTCCTCGCCGCATTCCCCGAGGTGCCGTACGCCCCGACCCTCCCGAACAGGAACCCCCTGGAAGCGATCGTCCTCGCGGAGGCCGGGTGTCTGCCCGGCGCGGAGGTCCGCGACGGGAAAGTGGTCGTCGACACGGGTGCCGACGAAGCGATGGAAAGGGTCTTCATGGACTACCTGGAGGGGCGGTATGCCGGGTACGCCGCGTCGGCGGCCACGGCCTCGGGTTTCCACCGCCTGATGACATACGACCTCTCCGGCGCCGTCCTCCTGAAGTGCCAGGTCACCGGCCCGGCGACTCTCGGGATGCAGGCGGTGGACAGAGGTCGGCGGCCCGTCCACTATGACGGGGCGTACGCCGACGTTCTCGGGAAGGCGCTCGCCCTGCGGGCGCGGTGGTCCGAGGCACGGATGCGGGAGCACGGGGTGCCGACCGTCGTGGTGCTGAACGAGCCCTACCTCACCGCCCTGGGGTCGCCTGTCGTCCCCCTGGACGAGGAGACGGTCAGTTCCTCCTTCGCCGACATCGCCGCCCTCCTCGACGGGGGCATCGGTATCCACTGCTGCGCGAACACGGACTGGGGCTTCGTCTTCTCCCTCTCCCCGTCCCTCGTCTCCTTCGACGCCCACGCCCATGCCCGCGAGTTCCTCCTGTACGGGGACGACCTTGCGGCGTACCTCGAAGGGGGCGGGGTCGTGGCATGGGGGATGATACCGGCCGACAGGCCTGCCCCTGACGCTGCGGAACTCGGCCGCATCCACGAGCGCTTCGCCGCGATCAGGCGGGCGGTGGAGGATCTGGTCGGCGACGAGACCTTTGTCGACCGCTCCCTGGTCACGCCGACCTGCGGGATCAGGGCAACGGACGAGGCCGGGGCAGGGGCGGTCATGGCGGCGGCGGCGGCGGTCGCGAGACGGGCGCGGGGTGAGAGAACATGAAGCCCTGCACCGTGGCGGTCGCCGGGAAAGGGGGGACAGGGAAGACGACGATCGCCGCCCTCCTGGTGGACGCCCTCGTCGCCGCCGGCGTGCGCCCTGTCCTCGCGGTGGACGCGGACCCGAACGCCAACCTCCACGAGGCGATGGGGGTCGCCGTCGACGAAACTCTCGGCACGATGCGGGAGGAGGCGTTCACCCGCGGCATCCCGCCGGGGATGGACAGGCGGGCCTACATCGGTTACCGCTTCAGGAAGGTGCTCGTCGAGGCCGGGGGCTTCGACCTCCTGGCGATGGGGAGGCCTGAAGGGACGGGGTGCTACTGTTTCGCAAACGACCTCCTCCGCGAGTGCGTCGACTCGCTGGTGCAGGACTACAGGTGCGTGGTCGTCGATGCCGAGGCCGGGATGGAGCACGTCTCCCGCGGCACCGTCGGGGCGCCCGACGTCCTCCTCGTCGTCTCCGATCCCTCGGCCCGCGGCCTGCGGACTGCCCTGCGGATCCGGGACCTCGCCGTCTCCCTCGGCCTTGACGAGGGGCGGATCTTCCTTGTCGTCAACCGCTCGAAAGGGGAGGCGGTGGCGGACGTACCTCTCCCCCTCGCCGCCGTGGTCCCGTACGACCCGGCAGTCGAGGAGGCCGACGTCGCGGGCCGCCCGGTCATCTCCGTCCCGCCGGGGAGTCCGGCGAGGGCGGCGGTGGAGGGGCTTCGCCGGTGGGTGATATCCTATACTGCTGTCCGGCCTCCCTCCAGATAGGGAAGAGATGAGAGAGATTTCAAAATAACGGATGAGCATATCCCGGAAATCTCATCCACTCCCCCCATCTCTGCATGCAGGGATCGGGAGAAAAGATCCTGATCGGGTCGATGTCTTCCCGAATTCCCTGAAGAATCGTGCGAAACCACCGCCTTCCCCTACCTTTCTGCCGGGGGACTGACGCCCCCGGACCCCTTAAACAGGATAGGGTCGGGGAAGAGAGACCGGAGATCCTGATGAAGGAGATTGCCATCCGCCCCCCATCGCAATGATGGGGGGACCGGGGGGTGAAACCCCCCGGAACAGACACGAGATCAGGATTTTTTCAGAACCAGATACCGATCATTCCATCGACAGGACAGAGGGCATGATCACTTTTGGGATGACCTCGATCTGTAGAATCGGGCATGAGTCCCCGGGGACTCAGGCATACGCGATGAAAATTGTTCTTTGTGGTCTGCTGGTCAACGTGCCTTCCTTTACGCTCGCGCCGGGGGACTACCTCGAAGACCTTCGGTCTTCTCGTTGCCCCCAGACCCCCGCAGTGCGATAGGGCCAGGAAGGCAGATGCGGAGATTCCATCTTTGAAAGGAGATGTTCGATGAAAATCAGAGTCCCGTGCATCCCCGGCATGAGGGGTCGGTGAGATCACATCCTCACACAAACCCGGAGAGTCGTTCCTCGGGATCATTTTCAGGGTAAATCCTTTGGATTACTCTCTTTGAGGGGTTGGCCGCCCTCGAGTCAGGACCGAGCAGGAGACAGAAATACTCTCATTCGATCTTCGATATGGCCTTCCCGGCCCAATCCTATGATGGGGGTCCGGGGGTCGCAACCCCCGGCGCGAAGATAGGGGAAGGCGAGTGATCAGAGGAGCACTCTAACAAAAGCAGGAGAGTTTGGCTTTGTAGAAACTCTCATGATGTATCTTTGTGCCGGGGGCTGGCCGCCCCCGGACCCCGGCCATTAGGAGAGGCGGAGGATGGCAAAACCCTCTCTGGACCTCCTGTTCGCTCTTGTCGGGACAGGACCCTTAAGGATCCGGGAGGTGAACCTGGCGGTCAGAGGAGGACGGGCACGGAGCACTGACCATGAAATATGAATGCCTGCGCCAGTGTCCCGCAGCAAGGATCCGCCACCCCGACGCACACCCCTTTTATCGCCAGGCGTCCACACTATTCCCCATGGCGATCCACCCGATAGACTACCGGTACGGCACTCCGGAGATGAAGGCCGTCTGGGGCGAAGAGAACCGGTTCAGGTGCATAGTGGCGGCGGAGGTCGCGCTCGCGCAGGCCGAGGCGGCGTGCGGCGTCATCCCGGCCGACGCCGCGGCGACGATCAAGGAGTGCGCGGGGAAGGCAACCCTCGCGCGGGCGAACGAGATCGAGGCCGAGATCAACCACGACATGATGGCCGTCGTCAAGGCCGTCACCGAGGTCTGCGGCGACGCCGGGCGCTGGATCCACTTCGGCGCCACCTCGAACGACATGCTGGACACCGCCACCGGCCTCCAGATGAAGGCGGCGATGGACCTGATCGAGGAGAAACTCCAGCGGCTCCTCGCGGTCCTCCTCCGCCGCGCCGGGGAGACGAAGAACCTCGTCTGCGTGGCCCGCACCCACGGCCAGCACGGCGTGCCGACGACGTACGGCCTGCGGTTTGCGATCTGGGCGAGCGAGGTGGGGCGGCACATCGAGCGCCTCCGCGAGATGCGGCCCAGAGTTGCGGTCGGTCAACTCACCGGCGCCGTCGGGACGCAGGCGGCCCTGGGCATGAAGGGGCTTGAGGTCCAGCCCGCGATGATGGAGTACCTCGGACTCACCGCAGTCGACGTCTCGAACCAGGTGATCGCCCGCGACCGGTACGCGGAGTACGTCCTCTTCCTGGCGAACATGGCAACGACCCTGGACAAGATCGGGGTCGAGGTCCGCTCCCTCCAGAGGACAGAGATCGCCGAGGTCGAGGAGGCCTTCGGCAAGAACCAGGTCGGGTCCTCGACGATGCCCCACAAGAGGAACCCGATCAAGAGCGAGCAGGTCTGCGGCCTCGCCCGTATCGTCCGCTCGATGGTCGAACCCGCCCTCCAGGACAACACCCTCTGGGACGAGCGCGACCTCACCAACTCCTCCTGCGAGAGGGTGGTCTTCCCCGAGGCCTCGGTCCTTGCGGACCACATCCTCAATGTGATGACCCGCGTCCTCGACCGCCTGAACATCAGGGAAGAGAACATCAGGAAGAACCTCGACCTCCTCCACGGCGTGAACCTGGCCGAGTCGGTGATGATCGAACTGACGAAGAGGGGGATGGGCAGGCAGGACGCCCACGAGGCCGTCCGCGTGGCGAGCATGACCGCCCTCGCGGAGAAGAGGAGCATCGCCGGCGTCCTCGAAGAGGACCCGAAGGTCGCGGCCGTCCTCTCCTCCGAGGAGATCGCCGTCCTTCTCAACCCGGACAACTACATCGGCACCGCGGTCGAGCAGGTCGACCTGGTCATTGCAAAACTCAGGCCCCTCTCGGCCTGAAAAATCTTTTTTTCACGGAGCATATCCCAGAACTCTCGTTCATTCCCCCCATCTCTGCATGCAGGGATCGGGAGAGAATATCATGATCTGGTCGATATCTTCCTGAATTCCCTGAAGAATCGTGCGAAACCACTGCCTTCCCCCACCACTCTACCGGGGGACTGACGCCGAAAATCAGAGATTTTCTCGACTCCCTCCGGTCGTTCCCCGAAACAGGATAGGGTCGGGGAAGAGAGACCGGAGATCCTGATGAAGGAGGTTGCCATCCACCCCCTATCGCAATGATGGGGGGTGCGAGCGTTAGCGAGCATGAGAAGACGAAGTCTTCGAGACCGGGGGGAGGGAGCGATAGCGACCGTGAGAAAACCGTAGGTTTTCGAGTGGCGAACGCAGGGAGCCAAGAAGACCCATCGGGTCTTCGCTGAAACCCCCCGGACAAGACGCCAGAACGGGATTTTTCAGAACCGAATGTGAGCCCTTTCATCGGCGTGCATGAAGGTTCGGATCAGTTCTGGGATGACCTCACGCAAAAAAAAGAGGATTTTATCCCAGCCTCCCCCTGAGGAGGAGGGCGGCACCGGCCGCGAGGACGGCAAGCCCGAAGGGGAGGGGGCTCTGCTGCGGGGTGGTCGTCGCCGCGGCGGCGGGGGTCGTGACCGGGAGTGCGGTCGCGGTCCCGGTCGGCGTCACGGTCATGGTCGCCGTCGGCGCGGGTCCGGACTCCCCGGCCCCGATCGCGAAGAGGGAGAAACCGGGGCTCTCGGCGGTGAAGGAGTAGCCGTACGCGTCCTCGCCGACGATACGGGTCGGGAGGGCGTGCCAGGCGTCGTCGTGGTACCGGTAGAGCACGACGTCCTCAGGCGCGAAGCCCCTCGCGTCCAGCCATGCCTTCGGGACGGTGAAGTTCAGGGACGCACCCGCGAGGGCGGCGTCCGTGGCGCGGTAGAGAGTCACCTCGTCGTACTCAAAGACCGCACCTGCCGGGGCGTCGACGCCCGAGGGCAGGCTTCCCTTCTCCACGGTGAGGAGGACTTCAGGGATATGCTCCCCGGCCGTCACGCCGACCTCATAGATCGCGGAGTTCCTGATGCCGAAGGAGGCGTGGCCGCCTGCCGGGATGTTGCTCGCCGTACCGGCAGAGACGTCGGAGCGACCGCCGCCGGAACCGCCTGAACTGGGGGTCGGCACGGTCTGGAGGGCGAAGGAAAGGGGCGTGTTCGGGCCCTCGACGACCGTCACCGTCTGTTCGGCCGGGGTCACGTAGCCTGCGAGGGAGACGGTGATCGTGTGGACGCCGGGCGGGAGGTAGAGGGCGGCGTCCGTGGTGCGGTCGATCGCCACGCCGTCCAGGTGGACGGACGCACCGGTGGGCGTCGATGAGACCTGCACCGTCCCGCCGTACACCAGCGGGAGGGCGTCGGTGCCGAAGCCCGTGATGTTCAGCGGTTCGTCGCAGATGCCGTCGAAGTCGGCGTCCGCACCCCACTCCGAGATGTTCTGGGCGGGGTCATTCAGCCAGAGGTTGCCGCCGAGGTACGGCCCGCCCGCGATGTTCGTGCCGGCAGTGCGGGTGGCGTTCAGGACGGCGTCGGATTCCTCTGCATAGATGTTGGTGGGGTTGTCGAAGCGGCAGTTGGTGATGACGGCACCGGCGGACCTGTCGAAGAATGCACCGCCGCCGTTCATTGCCGTGTTGTTCGTGAAGGTCATGTCCGTCAGTCTGGCATTGGCGGACCAGAGGAAGAACGCACCGCCGCCGTTCATTGCCGTGTTGTTCGTGAAGGTCGTGCCCGTCAGGGCGGCATTGTCAGACCAGAGGAAGAACGCACCGCCGCCGTCGTTCGTTGCCGTGTTGTCCTCAAAGGTCGTGTCTGTCAGGGTGACATTGAAGGAACTGTAGAAATACGCACCGCCACCGCCATTTGCCGTGTTGTCCTCAAAGGTCGTGTCCGTCAGGGCGGCATTGTCGGACAGGAGGAAGAACGCACCGCCACCGCCACTTGCCGTGTTGTTCTCAAAGGTCGTGTCTGTCAGGGTGGCATCGGCGGAAGTGTCGAAGTACGCACCGCCGCCGCCAGCGTTTGCCGTGTTGTTCGCAAAGGTCGTGCCCGTCAGGGCGGCATTGGCGGAATCAGCGAACCACACACCGCCACCATAATATGTTGCCGTGTTGTTCGCAAAGGCCGTGTCTGTCAGGGTGGCATTGTCGGAACCTCGGAAGAACGCACCGCCGCCGAAGTTCGTTGCCGTGTTGTCCTCAAAGGTCGTGCCCGTCAGGGTGGCATCGGCGGAAGTGTCGAAGAACGCACCGCCGCCGTACGATGTTGCCGTGTTGTTCGTGAAGGTCGTGCCCGCCAGGGCGGCACTGGAGGAACCGGTGAAGTACGCACCGCCGCCGTCGTTGTTTGCCGTGTTGTTCGCAAAGGCCGTGTCTGTCAGGGTGGCACCGGCGGACCTGTCGAAGTACGCACCGCCGCCGTACGATGTTGCCGTGTTGTTCGCAAAGGCCGTGTCTGTCAGGGTGGCATTGTCGGAGGTCTGGAAATACGCACCGCCGCCGTACGATGTTGCCGTGTTGTTCGTGAAGGTCGCGTTTGTCAGGGCGGCATCGGCGGAAGCTTCGAAGTACGCACCGCCACCGCCGCCCGCTGCTGCCGTGTTGTTCGTGAAGGTCGCGCCCGCCAGGGCGGCATTGGGGGAATCAGCGAAGTACGCACCGCCACCGTTCATTGCCGTGTTGTTCGCAAAGGTCGTGCCCGTCAGGGCGGCACCGGAGGAACCGGTGAAGTACGCACCGCCGCCGTTGTTCGTTACCGTGTTGTTCGTGAAGGTCGTGCCCGTCAGTCTGGCACCGGAGGAACAGGAGAAATACGCACCGCCGCCGCCGTTCGGTGCCGTGTTGTTCGTGAAGGTCGTGTCCGTCAGGGCGACATTGGCGGAATCATGGAAACACGCACCGCCGCCAGAGTTTGCCGTGTTGCCGGTGAACGCCGTCCTCTCGACCAGGAGGTGGTCGACGCTCTCGGCATAGAGCGCACCGCCGAAACCAGGGCCCCCGTTCCCGACAAAGGTGCAGTCGGCGATGGTGAGGCCCTGAATCCCGGCGGCGTTGATCCCGGCGCCGCCACCAGAGATCAACGTGTTCCTGGAGATGTTAAGGCCGCGGAAGGTGGCGTTGTCCGCGGTGACGGTGAACGCCCGGGCAGTACCGGAGATGAGGGGTTGGGCGGGCGACCCGTCCCAGCGCGTGACCGTCACATCCGGTGCGGCGATGGTGATCCCGCCCTCGTACACCTGGCCCTCCACGCCCCAGATGCGGATCGTGTCGCCGGCGCCGATCTCCGGGATATCCAGAAGACCGGTGAGGTTCTCCGCCCCCGCCACCACGGAAATATTCCAGGTGTGAGGGTGGTCGATCGCCGCGGAAGCGGCCGCGGGGAGGAGGAGACATCCCGCAAGAAGGCACAGCACTGCGAGTCTGGCCATACTGTCGTGCATATGATCTGCAATCATAATCCTTCGCATCGTCCCGCCCATTCTTTTACGGGCACAAACTGATTTTTTTATAATGATCAGTTTGTATATCAAATCTGCGAAGTAAAAATCATAATATGTGAGAACTGATATCTGCCCATTCGTGCAGGCCGGTTCCGGGGGGGCATGTGCGGGTTTTCTCTTTCATCCGGGAGAGGGGCGGACCGGACGAGGCGCCGGAGGCCTCGGAGACGGCGCGCACAGTGAAGACACCGCCATACCTGCATCGAAAAGGACGTATCATACCGAAAATTCGGTTCAGGAGTGATTCTCCAGATCCAGAAAAAAAAGGATTTTATCCCAGCCTCCCCCTGAGGAGGAGGGCGGCACCGGCCGCGAGGACGGCAAGCCCGAAGGGGAGGGGGCTCTGCTGCGGGGTGGTCGTCGCCGCTGCGGCGGGGGTCGTGACCGGGAGTGCGGTCGCGGTTGCGGTCGGCGTCACGGTTGCGGTCGGCGCGGGCCCGGACTCCCCGGCCCCGATCGCGAAGAGGGAGAAACCGGGGCTCTCGGCGGTGAAGGAGTAGCCGTACGCGTCCTCGCCGACGATACGGGTCGGGAGGGCGTGCCAGGCGCCGTCGTGGTACCGGTAGAGCACCACATTTTCAGGCGCGAAGCCCCTCGCGTCCAGCCAGGACTTCGGGACGGTGAAGTTCAGGGACGCACCCGCGAGGGCGGCGTCCGTGGTGCGGTAGAGTGTCACCTCGTCGTACTCATAGACCGCACCGGCCGGGGCGTCGACGCCCGAGGGCAGGCTTCCCTTCTCCACGGTGAGGAGGACTTCAGGGATCTGCTCGCCTGCCGTCACGCCCACCTCGGAGATCGCGGAGTTCCTGATGCCGAAGGAGGCGTGGCCGCCTGTCGGGATGTTGCTCGCCGTACCGGCCGAGACATCGGAGTGACCGCTGCCGGAACCGCCGGGACTGGGGGAGACGGGGGTTGTGACGGCGATGTTTGCAGTGGAGGTGTCGTTCCCATAGACATTTCCAACGGTCAGCCTGACGGTGTAGGTCCCGGCACTCACGTAAGTATGAGTCAGGTTCTGCTCAATTGAGGTGGTGCCGTCGCCGAAGTCCCAGAGCCGGGCGGTGATGTTCCCGGTCGACGCGTCGGTGAAGGTGACGTTCAGGGGAGCATTGCCTCCGGTCGGGGTGACGGTGAAATCCGCCACCGGTGCCGGGAGGACGCGGACGGCATCGGTGACCGTGGAGACGTTGAAGCTGTAGGCGTTGCTCGCGTTCAGGGAGACGGTGTACGTGCCGGGGGTCACATACTCGTGCGACGGGTTCTTTTCGGACGAGACGTTCCCGTCGCCGAAGTCCCATGCCCACGCCGTGACGTCCCCGGTCGACGCGTCGGTGAAGGTGACGGTCAGGGGAGCGTTCCCTTCCTCTGTACTCTGCGTGAAGTTCGCCGTCGGCGGTGTCAGGATGCGAACCGTTGAATCAGAGACGTTGAACCCGTACGCGTTGCTCGCGTTCAGCCGGACGGTGTAGGTGCCGGCGGTCACATACTCGTGCGACGGGTTCTTTTCGGACGAGACATTCCCGTCGTCGAAGTCCCACGCCCATGCCGTGACGTTGCCGGTCGACGCGTCGGTGAAGGCGACGGTCAGAGGTGCATTGCCTCCGGTCGGCGTGACGGTGAAATCCGCCACCGGTGCCGGGAGGATGCGAACCGTTGAATCAGAGACGTTGAACCCGTACGCGTTGCTCGCGTTCAGCCGGACGGTGTACGTGCCGGGGGTCACATACTCGTGCGACGGGTTCTTTTCGGACGAGACATTCCCGTCGTCGAAGTCCCACGCCCACGCCGTGACGTTCCCCGTCGACGCGTCGGTGAAGGCGACGGTCAGAGGTGCATTGCCTCCGGTCGGCGTGACGGTGAAATCCGCCACCGGTGCCGGGAGGACGCGGACGGTCGCATCAGAGAGGCTGAACCCGTACGCGTTGCTTGCGTTCAGCCGGACGGTGTACGTGCCGGGGGTCACATACTCATGCGACGGGTTCTTTTCGGACGAGACGTTCCCGTCGCCGAAGTCCCATGCCCATGCCGTCACGTTGCCGGTCGACGCGTCGGTGAAGGCGACGGTCAGCGGGGCATTGCCTTCGCCGGTGCTCTGCGTGAAGTTCGCCAGAGGCGGCGGGAGGATGCGAACCGTCGCATCAGAGAGGCTGAACCCGTACGCATTGCTTGCGTTCAGCCGGACGGTGTACGTGCCGGGGGTCACATACTCGTGCGACGGGTTCTTTTCGGACGAGACATTCCCGTCGCCGAAGTCCCACGCCCATGCCGTGACGTTCCCGGTCGACGCGTCGGTGAAGGCGACGGTCAGCGGAGCGTTCCCTCCGGTCGGCGTGACGGTGAAATCCGCCACCGGTGCCGGGAGGACGCGGACGGCATCGGTGACCATGGAGACGTTGAACCTGTAGGCGTTGCTCGCGTTCAGGGAGACGGTGTAGGTCCCGGCGCTCGCGTAGATGTGGTTCGGGTTCTGCTCGGTCGAGGTGGTGCCGTCGCCGAAGTCCCAGAGCCAGGCGGTCACGTCCCCGGTGGAGGTATCGGAGAAGGTGGCGGTCAGGGGAGCGTTGCCTCCGGTCGGCGTGAAGGTGAAGTCTGCGGCCGGCAGTTCGAGGACGGTGATGGTCACGTCCTCAATCGTACCGGCAGTGACGCCGACCGTCGCCCTCCCGTAGGCCGTCGCACCGACCACTTCAAGGGTGTGGTTGCCGGCGAGGAGGTAGAAGGCGTTGTTTGTAGTGCGGGTGGTGTTCGTGCCGTCGACGAAGACAAAACCGCCGGTGGGCGTCGATGAGACCTGCACCGTCCCGCCGTACACCAGCGGGAGGGCGTCGGTGCCGAAGCCCGTGATGGTCAGCGGTTCGTCACAGATGCCGTCGAAGTCGGCGTCGGCACCCCACTCCGAGATGTTCCGGGCGGGGTCATTCAGCCAGAGGTTGCCGCCGAGGTACGGCCCGCCCGCGATGTTCGTGCCGGCGGTGCGGGTGGCGTTCAGGACGGCGGCGGACCCCTCTGCATAGATGTTGGTGGGGTTGTCGAAGCGGCAGTTGGTGATGACGGCACCGGTGGAATCGACGAAATACGCACCGCCGCCGTTCTGTGCTGCCGTGTTGTCTGTGAAGGCCGTGTCTGTCAGGGCGGCATCGGCGGAACTGGAGAAGTACGCACCGCCGCCGTCATTGTTTGCCGTGTTGTTCGTGAAGGTGGTGTCCGTCAGGGCGGCATCGGCGGAATTGATGAAGTACGCACCGCCGCCGTCAGAGTTTGCCGTGTTGTTCGTGAAGGTGGTGTCCGTCAGGGCGGCACTGGCGGAACTGTCGAAGACCGCACCGCCGCCGTCATTGTTTGCCGTGTTGTTCGTGAAGGTGGTGTCCGTCAGGGCGGCATCGGCGGAATTGATGAAGTACGCACCGCCGCCGTCAGAGTTTGCCGTGTTGTTCGTGAAGGTGGTGTCCGTCAGGGCGGCACTGGCGGAACTGTCGAAGACCGCACCGCCGCCGTCATTGTTTGCCGTGTTGTTCGTGAAGGTGGTGTCCGTCAGGGCGGCATCGGCGGAATTGATGAAGTACGCACCGCCGCCGTCAGAGTTTGCCGTGTTGTTCGTGAAGGTGGTGTCCGTCAGGGCGGCACTGGCGGAACTGTCGAAGACCGCACCGCCGCCGAAGCCTGCCGTGTTGTCCGTGAAGGTCGTGCCCGTCAGGGCGGCATTGGGGGAACTGTCGAAGAACGCACCGCCGCCGTTCATTGCCGTGTTGTTCGCAAAGGTCGTGCCCGTCAGGGCGGCACCGGCGGAACCTCGGAAGTACGCACCGCCGCCGTCGTTCATTGCCGTGTTGTTCGCAAAGGCCGTGTCTGTCAGGGTGACATTGACGGAATTTTCGAAGACCGCACCGCCGCCGTCGTTCGTTGCCGTGTTGTCTGTGAAGGTCGTGCCCGTCAGGGTGGTATTGTCGGAACCGGTGAAGTGTGCACCGCCGCCGTTCAGTGTTGCATTGTTGTTCGTGAAGGCGGTGTTTGTCAGGGTGGTACCGGTGGAAGAGAAGTACGCACCGCCGCCATTCTGTGCTGCCGTGTTGTTCGCGAAGGTCGTGTCCGTCAGGGTGGCATTAGAGGAACCTTCGAAGCATGCACCGCCACCGCTGAGGTCCTTTGCCGTGTTGTTCGCAAAGATCGCGCGTGTCAGATTGGCATTGGGGGAATAGGCGAACCATGCACCACCACTGCCATAATCTGCCGTGTTGTTCGCAAAGATAGTGTCCGTCAGGTCGGCATCGGCGGAATTTTCGAAATCCGCACCGCCGGCGAAGTCTGCCGTGTTGTTCGTGAAGGTCGCGCGTGTCAGCGTGGCACCGGTGGAACCGCGGAAGAACGCACCGCCACCGTTGTTCGTTGCCGTGTTGTTCGCAAAGGTCGCGCCCGTCAGGACGGCACGGGGGGAATCGACGAAGTACGCACCGCCGCCCCAGTTCATTGCCGTGTTGCCGGTGAAGGTGGTGTCCGTCAGGGCGGCATCGGCGGAACCGGTGAAGTACGCACCGCCGCCGTCTTTCTTTGCCATGTTGTGCGTGAAGGTCGCGTTTGTCAGGGTGGTACCGGTGGAACCGAAGTACGCACCGCCGCCGTCAGAGTTTGCCGTGTTGTTCGTGAAGGTGGTGTCCGTCAGGGTGATGTCCACCGAGGTAGAGATGGACCAGGAGAAATACGCACCGCCACCGTTCGCTGCCGTGTTGTGCGTGAAGGTCGCGTTTGTCAGTCGGGCTGTGGAACAAAGAGAGTCGAAGTACGCACCGCCGCCACCGAAGTTTGCCGTGTTGTTCGCAAAGGTCGTGCCCGTCAGGGCGGCATCGGCGGAAGCTTCGAAGTACGCACCGCCACCGTTGCTGTTCTCTGCCGTGTTGTTCGCAAAGGTCGTGCGTGTCAGGTCGGCATTGGGGGAACCGCAGAAGTACGCACCGCCGCCGGAGTTCGTTGCCGTGTTGTTCGTGAAGGTCGCGCCCGCCAGGGCGGCACCGGGGGAACTGGTGAAGTACGCACCGCCGCCGTCGTTCGTTGCCGTGTTGTTCGCAAAGGCCGCGCCCGTCAGGGCGGCACCGGCGGACCTGAAGAAGACCGCACCGCCGCCGGTCTCTGCCGTGTTGTGCGTGAAGGTCGTGCGTGTCAGGGCGACACCGGCGGAATAGGCGAAGTACGCACCGCCGCCGGTCTGTGTTGCCGTGTTGTCCGTGAAGGTCGTGTCCGGCAGGGCGACATCGGCGGAACTGTCGAAGTACGCACCGCCGCCTTTCTCTGCCGTGTTGCCGGTGAACGCCGTCCTCTCGACCAGGATGTGGTCGACGCTCTTGGCATAGAGCGCACCGCCGAGGGCAGAGTCTCCCCCATTCCCGACAAAGGTGCAGTCGGCGATGGTGAGGCCCTGAATTCCGTAGGCGTTGATCCCGGCGCCGCCACCAGAACTCAACGTGTTCCCGGAGATGTTGAGGCCGCGGAAGGTGGCGTTGTCCGCGCGGACGGTGAACGCCCTGACGGTGCCGCCGGAGATGAGGGGTTGGGCGGGCGACCCGTCCCAGCGCGTGACCGTCACGTCGGGCGCGTCGATGGTGACCCCGCCCCCGTAGGTGTGGCCCGGAACACCCCAGATGCGGATCGTGTCGCCGGCCCCGATCTCCGGGATATCCAGAAGACCGGTGAGGTTCTCCGCCCCCGCCACCACGGAAACATTCCAGGTGTGAGGGTGGTCGATCGCCGCGGAAGCGGCCGCGGGGAGGAGGAGACATCCCGCAAGAAGGCACAAAATTGCCATTCTGGCCCTATTATTGTATATATGATCTTCAGTCATAATACTCCCTATCGTCCCGCTCTTTTTTCACGGGATGTGATGACATCCTTATAGATTGCGATGAGATGATATATCAAAAATTCCGATTAGTAATGGTAATATACTATATATTGGATTTACTAATTGCAGACATATACAAACCATGCAGGCTGATTACGGCCAACGGAACACATATAGGGTTAATCCGTCTCTACGAGTTTCATGAGGGCCGGATACGGGACCGGGGATCTCGAATGCGGCGCGCAAAAGAGAGTGCACCGCCAACGGCACCAGAATAGGAAGAGAACAGCCGTCAACTGATCCCCACGGCAACCCTGCCGCCTTCTCGAAAACCCCGGGGGGTTTTCTCGAACCATTCCCGCCCCTACAGGTCATGTATGGTGCCCGGAAAAAAGAACCGGCGCCCCTTCCGGGACCGCCAATCACTCACTCCTCCCCGCCCTCCGGCACGGAGACGTGTATCTGGACAAAGCGCCACCCGTCCCAGGTGTTCATCAGGACGGCGGTCAGGACGCCGTTCAGGTGCCGCACCCTGCCCTCCGCCGTGACCGTCATCTCGAAGGGCGTCGCCACCCAGGCGATGATCCCGTCCGCCGCGATCCTGAGGTCGCCGTATTCGAGCGAGAGATCGTCGCACCCTGCGAATTCGCGGGTGATGGCCGAGACGTACTCGTCGCGCCCCTCCACCCACTCCCCGCTCTCCGAACCGATCCCGATCACCTCGGGCGCCAGCAGCGCCGCAACGCCGTCCGCGTCCTTTCGTCCGTACGCGGAGGCGTAGGCGTACATCGTCTTCGTCACCGCCTCACGTGTCTTTGCACTGAGAAACATCTGTACAGAATAGAACAGAAAGGAGTTAGCCTTTCCTGACCCTGCGCCATCCGCGCCCCCTGCCGGCGAGATGAGAGCGGAGAACACACCCGGAGCGAGAGGGTACGACAGAGACATAAGAAGAAAAAATACGCGACCCCGGCCTGATGAAACCGGAACCAATTAATACGATTATTGGAATGTCTTTTTAGCCTCCATTCCGGGAAATCCCCTTGTCCCGCCCCTTAATAGAGGAGACTTCAGACATGTACAGAGACACGTTGCAGTACCGATCAGAGTCAGCAAAAGGGGGGGATACCATACCAGAGCAAAAATACCAGATACCACGCGGGAGTTCTGCTCCCGGAGAGAGCATGCGGATGACCGGAAAATCCCTGGAAAAGAGAGACCACTCTCCCACAATCCCCGGGGGCGAATATCTGCTTCTCCTCGACGCCATGCCCGTACAGGCATGGACACTCTCCGACCCTTCGACATACGGGGCGGTCAACACCGCCAGGGCGGAGTTCCTCGGGCTGAAGAAAGAAAACCTTGAGAAACGGGCGATCAGGGACGTCATCCCAGAAGAAGATGAGGCGGCAACCTGCATCAGAGAGAACGAAGAGGTCTTCATCGGCAAAAAAATTATCCAGACCACTCAATGGGCCTGCAACGCTCTCGGGGAGGAGCGGTTGCTTGTCATCACAAAAAAACCCGTCCTTGATGATTGCGGCAATGTCATCTCTGCGGTCTGCACGGCAGAGGACATCACCGACAGGAGGCGTGCTGAAGATACGGCGCTCAGGCGGGATGCGATCCTCGATGCCGTGGGATATGCTGCGGACGCCCTGATGAAACAGGGAGAGTGGAGCGACGAGATGCCGGAGGTCCTCCGGCGCCTGGGGGAGGCGACCGGGGTGAGCAGGGCCTACCTCTTCGAAAACAGCAGGACTGCGGCAGACCCGTCCAGACCCCGGTGCTGGGAGTGGACCGCGGCAGGGATCAGGCCACGGGGGAAGAACCGGCAGATCGTCTCCCCGGAAGAGACACCGGGGTGGTACGCCGACCTTGCCGCGGGCCGTCCGGTCGCCGCCGGGTCGGGAGAATTCCCTGAGAAGGCGCAAAAATATCTATCTTCAGGGCAGGTCCTCTCCCTCGTCGCGGTCCCTCTCATCGTCGAGAGGGAGTGGTGGGGGTGCCTCGTCCTCGACGACTGCCGAGAGGAGAGGACGTGGCCGGGAGCGGAGATCGAGGCACTCAAGGTTGCAACGCGGATCATCGGCGCCGCCATCCTGAGACAACGCGTCGATGACCTCTACCGCCTGCCGGTCATGTACTCCTCCTCCGGAGTCTACCTGACCCAGGGCGGCACCATCAGGTACGTCAACCCCGGTTTCGGCAGACTCTTCGGCTACACGGAGGCGGAGGTCGTCGGAGAGATGGGCCCGACAGAGATCATCGTCCCGGCCGACCTGCCCCGTTTCCAGGAGACCATGCAACATCTCCTCTCCGGCGAGACGACCATGGCACGGGACGATGTCAGGGGACGCGGGAAAAACGGCCGCCCGCTCTCCCTCGAACACTTCGGGACACGGACGTCCTATCGCGGGATGCCGGCGGTCCTCGGGACGTTCATCGACAGGACCGCACAGAAACAGGCCGAGGCCGCCCTGACAGAGAGCGAGGAGAAGTACCGCGAACTCTTCAACAATGCCAGAGACGCCATTTTTCTCATAGAACTCACAGACGACAACCATCCGGGACGCCTGATCGAGGTGAACCCGGCAGCCTGCACCTATCTCCAGTACCCCAGGGAAGAACTCCTGTCCATGCCGCCCGGCGAGATCGAAGACCCGAAGACACAGGCCTCCCATGCCGGGAACATGGAAAACCTTCTCCTCCACGGTGAAACCGCCTTCGAGTCCGTCTTTGTCAGAAAGGACGGGTCAACCCTGCCGGTCGAGATGCGGTGCACCCTCTTTGAAATGGCCGGAAAGCCGGTGGTCCTTGCCGTCGCACGGGACATCACCGAGAGGATAGAACGGCAAAAAAAGGAGGCGGTGGCGTTCAGGCAGATCGAGAAGAACATGGAGCAGTTCGCCATCCTCAACGACCACATCAGAAATCCCCTGCAGGTGATCCTCGGGCTTGCCGTCCTGTACGACGAGGAGGTCGGGGGCAGGATCGCCGCAGAGGTCAGGGAGGTCGACGCCCAGGTGAAGAGCCTCGACCAGGGCTGGCTCCAGTCGGAGAAGATCAGGGCGGTGCTGCGCCGCCACTACGGGATGTTTCCTGACGGCACCGTGGGGTGACAGGGAGAGTGAGGAGGGGCGATCCGCGATCGTGCCTATCTATATCATACAGCCCCAAACCCTGTACCTGAACATGGCAAACCTGCACACACACCCGGCCGTGCAGGAGGGGCGGCGTGGCTGACCTCTTCCTGAAGGGCTGGGTCGAACAGGGCGGACGGCGCCTCTCTGAGGAGGAGGTGCTGGCCGTCCTGACGGAGAACCCCCGCGACGTCTCTCTTTTCGGCGGCGAGTTCTGTCTTCGGTACGGCGAGTGGGAGGCGCGGGACCATTTCGGCATCGTGCCCGGGCCCTCGCCGGCAGGGACGGTCACCTGCGACGGCGAGGTCGTCGGCCCTGTGGACCCCTGCTATCCTGCCGGCGACCTCGACGAGGCGGTCGTCGAGGCGGTCGCCCTGCGGACGGTCGACGGCGCCGCGGTCGCCCTCTCGGGCGGCGTGGACTCAGCGCTCGTCGCCGCCCTCGCCCGTCTCCCCGCGGTCGTCGTCGGCCTGGACGGTTCGCACGACCAGAGGCGGGCCCTCGCCCTTGCAGAAATTCTCGGGATCCCCTGCGACGCCGTCGCCGTCACCGAAGGTGAGGTGGAGGAGGCGCTGCACGAGGTCGTCGCCGTCCTCGGCGACCCGAACCCGGTGGACGCCTCCATCGCCACGACGGAATATTTTGTGTGCCGCTGGGCTGAGGAGCAGGGGTATGGGCGCATCCTTGCCGGGCAGGGCGCCGACGAACTTTTCGGCGGCTACGCACGCTACCTCGACAACGACGACCTCGCCGCCGCCCTTGAGGCGGGCGTCGCCGACCTCCCGCGGCAGGTCGCACGGGACGGGGCGGTGGCCGCCCATTATGGTACCGCGTTCTCTCTCCCGTACCTGGACCTCCGCGTCGTGGCGGCGGCAGGCGCCATCCCCCCGGCCGAGAAAGTGCGGGACGGGGTGCGGAAGGCGCCGCTGCGGAAGGTCGCGGAGAGGCACATCCCGCCGGAATTCGCACGGGCCGAGAAGAAGGCGATGCAGTACGGGAGCGGGATCTGGAAGACCATCCAGAGACTCGCACGCCGTAACGGATACGATCACGTTACCGACTGGCTGAAGGCCATGACGTGCGACGCCGAGTAACCGCCGTCGCCTGTTCCCGCTCCTTCACCGGCGGGGGTGTCGCCACCGTCGAGGAAGGGACCGCCGGAAAGAAAAGAAAAGGTGATATCTGGGCTCTGGAGAATCGGGCATGAGTCTCGGGGGACTCACGCATACGCGATGAAAATTGTTCTTTGGGGTCTGCTGGTCAACATGCCTTCCCCCACGCTCGCGCCGGGGGACTACCTCGAAGACCTTCGGTCTTCTCGTTGCCCCCGTACCCCCGCAGTGCGATAGGGCCGGGAAGGCAGAATGCGGACCTCCCATCTCTGAAAGGGGATGCTCGATGAGAGTCAGAGTCTCATGCAAACCCGGAGAGACGTTCTCCAAGATCATTTTCATGGTAAACCCTTGCGGGAAAGTACTTCCTGAAGTGATAGGGGAAAAAATTCTGTTCAGACGTGCCAGGTCCGGGGGGGCTGCCGCCCCCCATACCCCCTGCCATTACGATAGGGGCAGGGATGGCCTCCTCCTCCTCCAGGACTCCGACCCTTTCTTCCCGGGACCAATCCTCGCGCGGGGGTCCGGGGGCAAAAGTCCCCCGGCGAACGGGAAGGGGAAGGCAGAGGATCGGCACGCACAATCAACCGATGGAGGAGGATTTCTCCAGAGCCGAAATCTGAAAAAACACATTCAAAACCTCTACTTTTCTTTTATATCCCCTGCCTGCTATCTCTTCTCCGGGAGTCGCCGGGCCGACGTTCCCCTATCGCCTGCCCCTTCATGCGGCAGCATTTTTCCGGGCGTTCCCGGTCCCGGCACCCCACACGGAGGCAGACCTCCATGAACAGGAAAACGAAAAAAGTCAGACAGGAAGATAGCGACGCCCGCCAGGGCATCGGGAACCGGATGGTCGAAGTCGTCGAGGAGGAGAAGAGATGCAGGGCATAGATGGCAGCCAGGACGTACATGGTTACCGCACCAACCGCCGGGCCGCCATCACAGAGTCGGAGGGCGCGGCACATAAGCATAGCGATGTGATCGAGGCGGTGCCTCTCTACCTCGTCCCCCCCGCGGTCACGGCCAGCGTGAAGAAGTTCGGCGGGGCGATCCGCGAAATGCACGTGACGCGGGGCGGCAGGCACATGTACGGGATCACGGTGGTGGTGCAGGAATGACGGCCACTCTCCGTCTCGGGTCCGACGACGCGGTCTACCTGCTCGTCGGTCGGGAGCGCTACCGGATCGCCCCTGAAAACCTGCGCCTCCTCCTCGTCCGCGGCCACGCGGTGCCGGTGTGGGACGGGGAGGCAATCGTGGGCCACGCGGCGGTGAACGCCGCGGGCCGTGCGGTGAAGGTCTTCACCGTGGCGGGCCACTTCATCGTGCCGCTCGTCTCGTTCCGCCGCGTCGCCACGGGCGAGGCCCGTTCCGCGCCGCTCTTCCCCCTGGTGCCGGAGGGGCGGCCATGATCCCCCGGGCCCTCGCCGCCCTGTTTCCCGGCGGCGTGGTGGAGGTGCGGGCGTTGGGGGACTATGCGACGCACTCCGGTTACTTCGACGATTTTGCCCGCCTTGCGGCGGCAGCCGAGGCCCTGGACGCCGACCCCGAGGTCCGCGGGATCTATGTCACCCTGAACGAGGTGGACCCGGCCCTCCTGGCCCGAAGAGCGAACAGGGTGAAGATGCGGCTTTCCCGGAGCGACGCCACCACCGCGGACGCCGACATCGTGCGCCGGCGCTGGTTGCCCATCGACCTGGACCCGGTGCGGCCGAGCGGGGTCTCGTCCACGGATGCGGAGCACGCGGCGGCACTCGCGAAGGCCGACGAGATCGCCCTCTGGCTTTCCGAACGGGGCTTCCCCGCCCCGATCAGGGCCGACTCGGGCAACGGGGCGCACCTCCTCTACCGGGTGGACCTCCCGCCCGACGACGAGGCGACGGCCCTGGTGAAGGGCGTGCTCGCCACCCTCGACGCCCTCTTCTCTGATGAGCACGTCACCGTGGACACGGCGAACTTTAACCCGGCCCGGATCTGGAAACTCTACGGGACACTCTCCCGAAAAGGCGACCACACCCCGGAGAGGCCGCACCGGCGGGCGAGGATCCTCTCGGCGCCCGAGACGGCGGAGGTGGTGGCGCCCGACCTCCTCAGGGAGACCGCCGCCCTCCTCCCGGTCGAGGCCCCGGCCCCGGCGAAGGGATCCAAGACCGACCTCACCGCCTGGCTTTCTGAGCACGGCATTGCCGTGCGGAGCACGCGGCCCTGGCAGGGCGGCACGCTGTACGTCCTCGCCGACTGCCCCTTCTCGACCGCCCACCGCGACGGCGCCTTCGCCGTCCAGTTCCCGAGCGGTGCGGTCTATGCCGGGTGCCACCACGCCTCCTGCGGCGGCGGGGTGCAGAGGTGGCCAGAACTGCGGGACAGGTACGAACCAAAACAGCAGAAGAGGCGGGAGGTGCCGCCACCTCCCCCGAAACCTCCGGCACCCGACCCCGCATACCGCGAGAAAGCCCTCGCCATCCTCACCCGCGGCGACCCCCGCGCCTTCCTCCTCGACACCTTCAACCGCGAGCACGTCGGCGACCGCACCGTCGCCGAGTGCCTGGTGATGTCCCTCGCCTCGCAGTCGGTGGAGAACACGAACGGGTTGCACGTCTCGGTCTCCGGGACCTCAGGGAAAGGGAAGAGCCACGCCTGCACCACCATGCTCAAGCAGGTGCCGACCGGCTACCGCCTCGCCGGGACCGTCTCGAACAAGGCTCTCTACTACAACGACGATCTGCGGCCGAGCACCGTCTTCCTCTTCGACGACGTCACCCTCTCCGAGGACCTCCAGGAGGTCCTGAAGGCGGCGACGGCGAACTTCAGGGAGAGGATCGAGCACCACACCGTCTCGCCCGACCGCAAACTCCAGGTCTGCCGGATACCTGAACGCTGCGTCTGGTGGCTCGCCCGCGTGGAAGATCCTGGCGACGACCAGGTGATGAACCGCATGCTCACCGTCTGGATCGACGACTCGGCCGAGCAGGACGAGCGTGTCCTCAGGCACATGAAAGAGCGGGAGGCGCGGGAGGACGACGGCGACGACGAGGACCCGGACCTTCCCGTCTGCCGCGCCATCTGGGAGGTCCTCAAAGAGGAACGCCTCCACGTCTCCATCCCGTACGCGGAGAGAGTTCACTTCTCCGCCACCACCAACCGCCGCAACCCCGGCATGCTCTTCGACCTCATCAAGTGCCACGCCCTCCTCCACCGTTTCCAGAGGGAGGCGTACGACGGCGGCATCAGGGCCGACAGGTCGGACTTCGCCGCCGCTGCCCGGATATATGCGGCGATCAACGGCGAGTCGGGCGGGCAGGAGACGAAACTCACGAAGAACGAGGCCGCCGCCCTGGAGACGGTGGCCACGATGGGGTGGGAGCAGTTCACCGTCAAGATGCTCCAGGACGCCCTCGGGCTTTCGTACCAACAGACCTACCGTATCCTCCACGGCTACGCAAGCCGGGGGATGACCTACTCCGGCCTTCTGGAGAAGTGCCCGGCGATCAGTTATCTCGACACCATGGTCACCGAGGACTGCGAGGGCTACGCGGTCCGCCGGCGGGAGCACCTCTTTCTCTTCGACCGCGAGACCTACCGGCGCTGGGCACGCGGCGGCGAGGTGTGGATCGATGAGGGAGGTGACCGGGACGACGGTCCCGGTCCCGACCGCGATGATACTTTCAGCATTTCAGCACGTTTTCAGCAGAATTTCAGCACCTGCCGCGATAGAAAAAAGACAAGGGACGGCCCGGAAACTGACAGTACTAGTACAGATAGAGAGACGCGTCTCTCTCTCTGTACTAACTTACAGCAAAACACACACCCACACAGTGACACCTCTCCCCCGGCGTCCGGGTGTGCGGGTGGGTGTGATATGCGCGATGCTGAAAACGATCCCGCGATGTCGCCGCTTCGGGGGGATAATCCTGATCGGCCACCATCAACACATCCGTTGAATTTCAGCACCTTCCGAAAGTTGCTGAAAACTGCTGAAAGAAAAGGACCGACGACACTCCCCGGCGTCCTGGACCACCGGGAGTTCACGCGGGTCTCGACCGACCTCGGACGGTGCACTGTCTGCGACGAGGGGAGGGCGGTGTACCGCTCAGGCGACGGGCGGGCGAGACTCTGCGAGAGGTGTTATGGTCGGTTGGTGCAGGCGTGGAATGAGAGGAGGGGGATTGCGTGAGTCCGTGGCGCATCAGCGGCACGCGCTGCCGGTGGCCCCGGGGGAGGAAGACATGCGGGAGAACTTTATGGAGGAAACGACCAGATCACTCATGCGTCTGGCATGAGAGGGGAGAATACCGCGATGTCCGGGGATCTGAAAGTTCAACTGCAGGAGATGCTGCTTCTACCGGCCGAGACCGAATGTATCGAGTTCAAAGAAGCAAGAAACAACTACGATTTCGACAAAATCGGCAAATATTTTTCTGCATTGAGCAATGAAGCCAATCTGAACGGGAAGCCGGCAGGTTGGCTGATCTTCGGCGTCACCGACAGACCGCCCAGAGAGGTTGTCGGCTCACATTATCGTCTCACTCCGCCCGGCCTCGATCGCCTCAAGGAGGAGATCGCACACCATACGAATCATCGGATAACATTTGCCGCCATTCACGAACTCACCGTCGACTGTGGACGGGTGGTGATGTTCGAGATCCCTCCGTGCCCCCGCGGCATTCCGACCACCTGGAAGGGTGTTGCATATGGCCGGAGTCATGAATCTCTCGAACCCCTTGCCCTCTACGAGATGGACCAGATACACAGCCAGCCCCCTCAGGACGACTGGTCGGCGAAGGTCTGTGAGGGCGCCACCCTTGCAGACCTCGATCCAGAGGCGATCGCCTTTGCACGGGAAAAATACAAAGAGAAACACCAGGGCCTTGCGAGCGAGGTCGACGAGTGGGACGACAGTACGTTCCTTGCCAAGGCAAAAGTCTGTCCTCAGGGTCGGATGACGAATGCCGCGATCATCCTCCTGGGAAAGAGCGAGGCCGCACATCTTCTCTCGCCTGCCATTGCACACATCACCTGGGTCCTCAGGGATAAGGACGAGGTGGAAGTAGACTATGCGCATTTCGGACCCCCGCTGATCCTCGCTGTCGACCGCGTTTTTCACAAGGTCCGAAACCTTACCATCCGCCATATCTCAGGGGAAACGCTCTTCCCCCTGGAAGTGTCGCAATATGACCCCTGGGTGATCCGCGAGGCGTTGCACAACTGCATCGCCCACCAGGACTACCGACAGTCGGCCCGCATCACGGTGACCGAGAGGCCGGGCTCCCTGATGTTTACCAACCGCGGCGAGTTTATTCCCGGCACGGTGCTGAGCGTGATCGAGCGCGATGTGCCGCCCGACCGGTATCGAAACCCCTTCCTTGCCAATGCGATGGTCGAATTGAAGATGATCGACACCATCGGCAGCGGGATCAAAAGGATGTTCCGGATACAGCGGGACCGCAATTTTCCGATGCCTGATTATGACCTCGACGAAGAGGGCGTGGTGCGGGTCACGATTCCCGGTCGGGTGATTGATGAGAAGTACACCCGGATGCTCGTCAAAAGGAAGGAGTTGACGCTGACGGATGTGATCGCCCTCGACAAGGTGCAAAAGGGCCATCCCATCACTCCAGAGGAACGGACTATTCTGCGGAAGAAGAAACTCATCGAGGGACGATATCCGAACCTGTACGTTTCGGAGAGTGTCGCGGCCGAGATCGATACGAAGGCCGATTATATCCGGAAGAGGCCGTTTGACAGGGCGCATTTCAAGAGCATGGTGGTGGCGTACCTCCGGACGTACCATGAGGCGAGGCTGGCGGAGATTGAAGACCTGCTGCTGGACAAGGTTTCCGATGCTCTGAACGAAGACCAGAGGCGCCATTTCATCAAGGATCTGCTCCAGGAGATGCGTAAGGAAGGGACGATCACGACCATCGGGAAGACGAAGGGCGCGAAGTGGGTGCTCACCCCCGACCCTGCCAATGAGGTATGATTGGCGGAAAGAATTAGCGAAGATTGACGAAACGAATCCGGATATTTCTGACTGAATTGCAAAATAAACAATTTTTGAGGGGTGTTTTGAAACCCGAATTGGGTGAATGATTGGAGATTGTAAACAAAGTGAACACGGTGGACAAAGTAGACACCTCACTTTTTCCGAGACCAATTCAAATCTAGCGTGATCTTGGCCCACGACACAGAGACATCTCTCTAAGACTCCCCGAACTCCTCCGAGAGGGCGACCGCGATCACCGCCCACCATCATATCGACACTTTCCATCGTCCGCAACACCGGCCGGAGACACAACCGATACCTCCGCCGAACCAGAAGGAGCGATCACCTCCCCCACGCCGTCCCTCACCTCGATCACCCGCGTCCTCCCCTTCCCCTGCCGCACCGCGAGGTCCACGAGGCGCAGGTGCTCCAACTTCTTCAGCCTCTCGTGGAAGGTCGTGTAACTCGTCCTCCCCCCTGCGCAGACCCGCTCGTACGCCATCCCGGCCGTCACCGGCCCGCCTCCCTCCCGCTCCAGGGCGAGGACCGCGTCGAGCACCGCCCTCTCCCCCGCCGCGAGGGACCGCACTGCAATCGCCACATGCAGGTGCCGGGAGAGGGAGTACGCCGTCAGCACGTCCTCGACCGTCACCTCGGTCCTCGCCTCCTTCTCCGCCGCAAGCACCGCCCTCTTCACCATGTCCAGACCGATCCGCAGGTCGCCGCAGGCCATCGTCCGCTCCACCAGGAGGTCCATCGCCGCCGGCGGCAGCACGCCCGGGTACAGCCCGACCAGCACGCGCTCGCCGATGATGCCCCGCACTTCGTCGGCGGTGTAGGGCGGGAAGGCAACCTCGTTCGGGCAGAGCACCGAAAACGTCGGGCGGTCGAGGTCGCGGAGGAGGTCGAACGCCGGGCACGAGACGGTCATCCACACCCCGGTCCGTGCGCCCGGATAACTCTCGTGGAGGCGGAGGATGGCGGCGAGCACCTCGTTCAGCACGCCGTCGGGGAGGAGTGCGTCGGCGTCGTCGAGGCAGACGACGAGAACCGCCTCGCGCGTGGCCAGGAGGTGCCCCACCTCGTCGACGATCTTGGTGTAGGGCACGCCGACCGCCGGGGGTTTGTGGCCCGCGATCCCCTCGTAGATGCGGGCGAAGACCGCCGGCCGCGTCCTGTCCTTCTGGCAGGAGACGAGGACGGGCACGACCATCTGCGTCGTCTCCTCGACCTCGGCGAAGATGCGGCGGACAGCGGTGGTCTTCCCCGTGCCGGGCGGTCCCCGGAGGACGGTGTTGAGGGGGCGGGTGCCGCGGAGGGCGGGCCGCAGGGCGAAGGCGAGGTCTTTGACCTGGGTGTCGCGGTAGTTGAACTGTTCGGGGAGGCGGTCGAACTCGAAGAGGTCGGGGTCGCGGAAGAGCGTCTGGTCGCTCATGAGGAGGGAGGGTGTCATGGGAGAGGGGTGGCGGTCGGGGTATATAGGGGTGGGCCGTGTGCGGGGTGAATGTGAACGGCCTTCACCCCCACCCGATCACCTTCACCACCACGGCGACGATACCGCCGACGACCCCGCCCGCGCCGGCGGCGATCTGGCGTTCCCGCCGTTCCTCCCCTGCCGCCTCGCTCCGCCACCCTTCGAGGGCGCGGAGGCGGCCCTCCATCTCGGCGTCGCGGTCTTTCATCTCGGCCAGGGTCCGGCAGATCCATTTCACGTCTCGGGCGGTCTCGACGACCAGTTCCCGGGTGCTCTTCTCGGGCATGATTGAAGAAACCTCTCCGCGGTCAAGGTAGATTAATATTACTTGTGGTAATAGTTCTCTCCAGCCTGTGATGGACCCGGGACCTCCAGGCAGGAGATCGAACACATGGCAGACTTTGCCCTGTCCACCACGAACAAGACGTCGGTGCGGAAACTGACCGTGCCGATCGAGGATGCTGCCACTTTCAATGGCATCATCGAGAATGTCCTGACGAACAACCCCTGGGGCTGCACCTCCTGGGAGGGAGCGGGCGTCTCGCACGACCCGGTCGAGAAGGCCGGCGAGGCCTACACGGCCCGGGTCATGTACGAGAACACCCTCGGCCGCGTCGTCGGCACGGCCGCGGCACGCGCTCCCACTCTCGCCGGGTTCAACGCGGCGAAGACCGAGATCCTCGGGAACACCGCACTCGAGACCGCCATCGGCGGTTCCGCGGTCGCCGACCCGGACAGCGAGGCGTACACCTGCCGCCTCAAGTGCCACGCGGCAAACGGCGAGGTGTACTCCGTCGCCTTCACCCGCACCTCGGTGCGGGTCTCGTCCTACGAGGACGATGCCGTCCTCGCGGCGGTCGAGGCATGGGCAGACGGCGTGGCCGCGCTGGGGTGAGAGGGGATCTTCCCCCCTCCCTGACCTCTTTTTTCGTGGTTCTGTCCGGGAATACGGGCAGGATGGGCTTCTTTTCAGAAACGACCAATGAGAGATTATTTCGGTATTCGACAGGAAATAATGCGTTTTCATCAGGGCGGAGACGGCGAAGACGCGGGGCTTGAGTGTGCTCAGGCAGCGGGCCGAGCACGGCGAGGGGGGGGCTGTCGAATGCGGAGATCAGGCAGATCACCCGTCTGGACCGGTATCAGGTGGTGCGGCTGATAAAAGAGTTGCAGCGCGAGAACCCTGCGGTTGTCCGCGAGGGTGTGGGAAAGGGCAGCCGGTATCGGCACCTGCCGGGCGGGCGCGAACGCCGGGTTCTGTGGTCTGCACATGTCTCTCTTGTGGGAGGGGACCGCACGGTCATCGTGTGCTCGTCTCACGGTACACGGTGGACACCGTGATCCTCTCACCGCGAAACAGCGAGGTTCACTCTTTCCTGTACTCGTCACCTTTGCAGACGCGGCACGGCGGGAGGGTGTCGGTGGTGTGGTCGAGGGTGAGGACCTTTCCGCACCCGAGGCAGAGGTATCTGCCCGTGCCCGGTCTGTCGCCTGATGTGTATGACATAAAGAGAGAACGGAGTTAGGTCCGATAAAGGTGGGCTGTGCGGGGGCTGAAAGTGTGGGGTGAATCTGCCGACGGCCCGCAGTGCTCGCAGCACACCAGGGGCCTCCTCCCCGATCTGGGTGGGTGGGCTTCGTCGCTCCTGCTCCTCGCCGGCGGCTGTGCCGTGTCCTCGCAGAGCACCGTGCCGCCGGCACCGTGCTCCGTTCGGGGGCGAAACCCAATGCTCCCCATTATTGGGACCAAAAAATATTCTCTCCATTATCCAAATATCCCCGATACGAACTCAAAATGATCATTTTATCATTCACAACATTCTGATCAAGATCGTATGTATCCCAACGGCCTTTTTGAAGAAGCAGAGGATATAATATCTATTTTACGTGAAAAACTTCCCAAACACGTCGATGGAAAAGACGCGATTCTGGAATTAAAAGAGGCCGACTACCAATGGCGCCAGATGGAATGGGTCGGGTGGTATTATGAATACAAGATATTTTCCGTCCTCTCCGAAACCCTCGGGGGCGCCCTCGGTCCGGCCTATGGAAACACGACATTTGATTATAAGCGGCACCTCGTCTGGGACCTGAAGGCACACCCGAAACATACGAACAAAGGGACACCAAACGAACCGATGATCCTCAATGATCAGGAAGCAGTCGAGTCGTGTGTTGCGGAGAACGGTGGAGTGGGTTTCATCGTCGTAAAAGGAGAAGCACAATTCGATAACTCCGGGGAGTTCAAAGTATGGCACGACATCCTAAAAGGCGGGACTTCGGCATACGAACATGAACGGGTCAGGCGCGGTGCAACGTCCAGAATGAGAAAAGTCGCATTCGACATCGACAGCATCGATGCCTACTTCATAGAGGATCAATCCGTTCTCGATAGGGGTATTGAAGAAGGGTGGCTGAAATTTTTCCAGAAAGGTATGCGGAATGCCGACGGCAGCCCAAGACGTGCAAAATATGCACTTCGGACCGACAAAGCCCCTCGTTCACTGAAAGTCGCCTCTGTGAGGTATTGATCGTTCCTGCCATTCTTCACAGGGAAAAAAAACAGGGAAAAAAAAGTTATTCATAAGAAAGAACTGATTGACCTCTGAGCGTTCCATCACCTACTTTTTTCTTCGGTCTGCCTCGTTTGCCATTGGACTGGCCCAGATTCTTCAGCATCTTCTCAAGGGACCACCGGCCTCGGCCAAGTTCCTTTTCCAGTATTTCTATCGTGTTTTTCTTTGTTTCGCCGGATTCGATAAGCTGATTGAACCTGATCAGCAGGGCCTTTTTCTCATCTTCGGTCCATGCCTTGCCCTGGTTCGCCTTCTCCTCGATCTCAGGATCTCTGAGTGTGGACAGAAGACTTCCTGGTTTGATGTTTGTTATTTCTTCGGTTTTCGTATCAAACATCGAAGGGGAGATCTCAAAACCCGTCGCCCGGCGATTCAGACCGATAGCAATTTTTGCGGTTGAAAAGCCTCCCAGGAACATATCACAGACCAGATCCCCTTCATTGCTACTGTACTGTATCATTTTCGTGAGCAGGGCAGTCGGCAATTCATTCTTGTTTTTCACCTGCCCCGGCTTGTATTCACGGTTGATGATCCAGACATCTTCACGGTCCTGATAGTTCAATGAACCATTATCCACTGCTTTTTCCGTAACCCCGAACCGCGATTCCAGATTAAATGTCCTGTTCCCACCTGGTTTCTGGTAATAGAGAATGTGATAATGGGACGACACATATTTTTTGCTGGTATAGACTCCGAAATTGTATTTCCAGATTATGTGATTGATTTCTTCAAGACAGGTCTGCCGAAGAGCAGAGAGAATATGATAGAGGTTCGTATATCCCGAAACAATGTAGATGGATCCACCCGGCTTAAGAATGCGCTCCGCCTCTTTTATCCAGTTCAGACTAAATTCACCATATTCTGACGCGGGAACTTCGACATACCCTTCAACGACAAAAGCCTCGTTTCTATTATAGTGCAGGTGGAGTTTATCCCCATTGATGCCATACGGGGGATCGGTGATGATAAGATCGACAGAATTTGATTCTATATGTTTTTTTGCCCCCGATATGCAGTCTTCATTGTAAAATTTACCCGTGGGCGTAATTATCGGTTCCATGTGTACGTACCTCCGTGCTGATTCATTTCAATCTGCCGACATTCTGCAAATAGTGATGAGTTCATATCTTTTTCACCCTTTCTAATCCTTTTCATTTTCTCTTCTTTCCCCGACGTTCCCCCTCAGGGGATGGGCGAGCATCCCCTTCGGGTGAAGTCGGCACACCCGCCCGCCGCCTCTCGGTCGCTCCTCCCCTCCGGGGCAGTCTGTTGCGATAGGGGGGGTCCGGCGGTCGGTGCGTCAGCACGGGCCGCCGGCGGGGGTAGGGTGGCGATGAAGGAGGCCGGTCCCCCGGTGAGCCAGTCCACCGCCCGCACCACGTCAGCGGCCGTCCCCTCCCGGATATGCCTGAGTGAGCCACCCGTCGGGCCGCCTGGTTCTCGGCCACCGGCGCAGGATCGGTTCCGGTCATCGCACACAAAAACGCCGCATGGAGCGAACCGGTAAAGTTGGGCCGTGCACGACCCGAAAAAGCGCGGCTGAGGCCTCCGGCAGGCCGAAAACCATGGGCGCCGTCCCCCCGTACGGCCCGTGAAAATAGGATCTTTTGTGCCGATGCGCCGCCCGCGGACGGTGATGAGAGAGAATCTTTACCCGGACGGCACGGCGATCCAGACTCAGGTACACATGCGGGTATTTTATTACCGTGTGGGGATCAACCTTCAGACAGGAAAATTACCCTCGCCGAAAAAAAGGCCGGCATTTCCCGGTTATAATAATCAATTCATGCTGTTGGCAGCAGGATAACGGTTATATACGTCGGTACAGGGGTACTTAACTGACATGGGTAGGGACATGCATGGTTTCTGAATCAGACGTGGCACACATTGCCATACTTGCAGATATCGGGATAACCCGCGACGAACTGGCCGAGTTCACCGGACAGTTCAACGCAATCCTGGAATACTTCGACCTCCTGGACCAGGTCGAGGCGAGCGAAAAACCGGAGGCGGAAAAGATCAATATCTTCAGGGAAGATGAGGTCGTGCCGTCCCTCACCGTCGCCGCCGCCCTCGATAACGCCGGAGAGACGGAAGACGACTATATCAAGGCCCCGAAGGTGATGTGAGTGGGGAAGATCACCTGTGACGCGGACGACCGCTGGAACGCCTTCATCACCCTCTGCCGCGAGGCGGAGCACGGCGACGGCCCCCTGGCCGGCGTGCCCGTGGCCGTCAAGGACAACATCTCGACGGCCGGCATCCAGACCTCCTGCGGGTCGGCGGTCCTGAAGGGCTATGTCCCGCCGTACGACGCCTTCGTCGTCGAGCGCCTGAAGGCCGCCGGGGCCGCCATCGTCGGCAAGACCAACATGGACGAGTTCGGCATGGGCACGACGACCGAGTCGAGCGCCTTCGGGCCGACCACCAACCCGGTGGACACGACCCGCGTCCCCGGCGGGTCCTCGGGCGGAAGCGCCGCCGCCGTCGCCGCGGGCATGGTTCCGATGGCCCTCGGCACCGACACAGGCGGCTCTATCCGCTGCCCCGCCGCCTTCTGCGGCATCGTCGGGCTGAAGCCGACCTACGGCCGCACCTCCCGGTACGGCCTCATCGCCTATGCGAACTCCCTCGAAGGCATCGGCCCGATGGGGAGGACGGTGGACGACGTCTCCCGCCTGTTTGCGGCGATCGCCGGGCACGACCCCCGCGACGCCACCTCCCTCGACCGGCCGTACACCCACACGCCTTCGGCCGAGATCAGGGGACTGCGGGTCGGCGTGCCGCATGAGTTCTTCGGCGAAGGCGTCGACCCCGCCGTCGGAAAGACCGTCAGGGCGGCGATCGACAGGTTCGCCGACCTCGGCGCCGAGATCGTCGAGTGCTCCATGCCGAGCATGAAGTACGCCCTCGCGGCCTACTATGTCACCTGCACGAGCGAAGCCTCCTCGAACCTCGCCCGGTTCGACGGCGTCAGGTACGGCCCGGCAAACGACATCATCCCCTCCTGGCACGAGTCATACCAGGAACACCGCAAGACCCACTTCGGCAAGGAGGTGCGCCGCCGCATCATGCTCGGCACCTTCGCCCTCTCCGCCGGGTACTACGGGAAATACTATGCGAAGGCCCAGGCGGCACGCAAAAACGTCCGCGACGACTTCGCCCGCCTCTTCGCCGACGTGGACGTCGTCGCCGGCCCGACCATGCCGACGACCGCCTTCAGACTCGGCGAGAAGACCGACCCCCTCTCCATGTACCTCGCCGACATCCTCACCGTCCCGGCAAACCTCGCCGGCGTCCCGGCGATCTCGGTCCCCTGCGGCACCGTGAGCGGCCTGCCCGTCGGCCTGCAACTCATCGGCAGACACTGCGAGGAGGAGCGGATCATCGACGCCGCCCGTGCCTACGAGGAGGTGAGGGCATGAGCGACACGACAGACGTGATCATCGGGCTCGAGATCCACTGCCAGTTGAACACGAAGACCAAACTCTTCTGCGGGTGCTCGACCGACTACAAGAACGACGGCCCGAACACCCATGTCTGCCCCATCTGCATGGGCCTGCCCGGCGCAATGCCGATGATCAACAAAAAGGCCGTCGAGTACGGCCTGAAGGTCGCCCGCGCCCTCAACCTGGAGATCCCCGAGGAAGGAGAGTTCTCACGGAAGAACTACTTCTACCCCGACCTCCCGAAGGGCTACCAGATCACGATGTACGACAGGCCCCTCGCGGTGAAGGGCTACCTCGAGATCGAGGACGACAACGGAATCGAGAAGAAGGTCGAGATCACCAGGATCCACCTGGAAGAGGACCCCGGCAAACTCGTCCACGTCGGCGGCACCGCCCGCGCCCATTACACCCTCGTCGACTACAACAGGAGCGGCATCCCTCTCATCGAGATCGTCACCGAACCCGACCTCAGGTCGCCGAAAGAGGCGCGTCGGTTCCTCACCAAGATGCGGGCGACCCTCGAATACCTCGGCGTCTTCGACGGCGAGCGCGAGGGCGCCCTCCGTGTGGACGCAAACATCTCCATCAGGGGATCGGAGAGGGTCGAGATCAAGAACATCACATCGTACAGGGGCGTCGAAAAGGCGCTCACCTTCGAGATCACCCGGCAGAAGGGCATGATCAGGCGCGGCGGCAGGGTCGTGCGCGAGACCCGCCACTTCCAGGAGGCCCGCGGCATCACCACCTCGGCGCGGTCCAAGGAGACGGAAACCGACTACCGCTACTTCCCCGAACCCGACCTCTGCCCCCTGCGGGTGCGGGACTGGGCACGGGACGTCGTCCTCCCCGAACTCCCTGACGCCCGGCGCGACCGCTTCATGGCCCGGTACGGCCTCTCCCTCAACCATGCCCGGACCCTCACCGGCGACCTCCGCCTCGCCGAGTTCTACGAGGCCCTTGCGGCGAAGGCCGACCCGGCCCTGGCCGCCACCTGGACAGCGGACACCCTCCTCGGCGAACTGAACTACCGGGACATGCCCGTGACGACGGTGCCCCTCGACCACTTCGCCGACCTCATCGCCCTCGCCGGCAAGAACGAGATCACTGACAGGGTCGCCGTCGACGTGCTGCGGGCGATCCTCGACGCCGTCATGAAGGGCGAGACGCCCGAGATGCCGACAGACTATGTCCGCACCCACAACCTCGGCAAGGGGAGCGCCGACGCCTTCACCGCCGTCATCGACGAGGTGATCGCGGAGAACGAGCAGGCGGTCGCGGACGTCCGCGCCGGCAAGAACGCCGCTCTCAACTTCCTTGTCGGCCAGGTGATGAAAAAGACCAGGGGCAAAGCCGACCCGAAGGAGATCACGCCCCTTATTGCCGCCCGTATCACCCCAGAGGGGGGAACATAGGCCGTGCACCTCATTGTCGCAGAAAAGAACATCTCGGCGCGGCGGATCGCCGCCATCCTCGCCAGAGACCAGAAGGTCACCACCCGGAAAGAGGGGGGCGTCGACACCTACGCCTTCGGCGACACCGTCGTCGTCGGCCTGAAAGGCCATGTCGTCGAGGTCGACTTCGAGGCCGGATATACCAACTGGCGGAGCGAGGAGCGCCCGCCGCGTAGCCTCATCGACGCCGGGATCGTCAAGAAACCGACAGAAAAGAAGATCGTCGCCCTTCTCCAGAAACTCGCGAAGAAGGCCGACCGCGTCGTCATCGCCACCGACTTCGATGCCGAGGGCGAACTGATCGGCAAGGAGGCCCTCGAACTCGTGAGGGAAGTGAATAAGGGCGTGCAGATCCTGCGGGCGAAGTTCTCGGCAATCACGCCGCAGGAGATCAACCGCGCCTTCTCCGAACTCGCGGAACTCGACTTCGCCCTTGCGGCCGCGGGCGAATCGCGCCAGGTCATCGACCTGATGTGGGGCGCATCCCTCACGCGGTTCATCTCCATCGCCGCGAAACGCGGCGGGGAAAATATCCTCTCGGTCGGCCGCGTCCAGAGTCCGACCCTTGCGATGATCGTCGACCGCGAGAGGGAGATCGAGGCCTTCGTGCCCGAGAAGTACTGGATGCTCACCGTCGATACGAAGAAGGGCGCCGACTCCCTTGAACTCCGCCACACCCACGGCCGGTTCACCGACCACGCGGAGGCCCTCGCCGCAGAGGCGCGGACACAGGAACCTCTCACCGTCACCGAGGTGCGGGAAGGGGTCAAGAACGACCGGGCGCCGACGCCCTTCGACACCACGGCCCTCCTCGTCGCCGCAGGCAGGATCGGTTTTTCCGCATCGAACGCGATGCGCATCGCCGAAGACCTGTACATGAACGGTTTCATCTCGTACCCGAGGACGGACAACACCGTCTATCCGGCAAGCCTGAACCTCGGCGAGGTGCTTGATACACTGAAAAACACGGTCTTCGCACGGGACGTCGCCTGGGTCGAGATGCACAGGCGGCCCGAACCGACGCGGGGGAAGAAGTCGAGCACCGACCACCCGCCCATCCACCCGACCGGCGCCGCCGGCCGCGAGCAACTCGGCGACGACCGGTGGAAGATCTACGAACTCGTCGTCCGGCGGTTCCTTGCGACCCTCTCGCCCGACGCCGTCTGGAATACCATGAAGGTGAACGTCGACGCTGGCGGCGAACCCTACACCGTCACCGGCGGACGCCTGAAGGAAGAGGGGTGGCGGCGGGTCTACCCGTACAGCGAGGCCGCGGAACACGTGATCCCGGCCTGCACCGTCGGCGAACGCCTCCCCATCCTCGGAAAAGACCTTGAAGAGAAGGAGACCACCCCGCCGCCGCGCTACACCCAGAGCCGCCTCATCCAGACGATGGAGGAACTCGGCCTCGGCACGAAGTCCACGCGCCACGAGGTGATCCAGAAACTCGTCTCCCGGCGGTACGTGCAGGGCACCCCCCTGCGCCCCACCCTCGTCGGCATGGCGGTGATCGAGTCCCTGGAAGGCCACGCGGACACGATCACGCGGCCCGACATGACCCGCCTCCTCGAGTCCCACATGCAGCAGATCAAGGAGAACAGACGGACAAAGGACGACGTCGTCGGCGAGTCGCGGGAGATGCTCCACTCCGTCTTCGAAGACCTTGAGGCGCATGAGGACCAGATCGGGGACGAGATCATCGGCAGGACCGTCGAGGAGAAGACCGTCGGCCCCTGCCCGGTCTGCGGGAAACCCCTCCGGATCCGGCAGGCACACGGGGCCTCGCAGTTCATCGGATGCTCGGGATACCCCGAATGCACCTTCAACATCAGCCTCCCCGGCGTCCAGTGGGGGAAGGCGATCAGGCTCGACAAAGTCTGCGAACGCCACGAACTCAACCATATCAGGCTGATCAGGAAAGGCGCACGGCCCTGGGACATCGGCTGCCCGCTCTGCTCGCACATCGAGTCGAACACCGAGACCCTGCGGATGATGCCCCACATGACAGACGGCCTCATCGGACGTCTCCACGCCCGTCACATCTACACGGTCCCCGAACTCGCCCATATGCCGGCAGGGGACATGGCACGGAAACTCGATGTCGACGAGAAGACGGCCGGGATACTCGTCTCCGAGGCAAACGAGGTGCTCGACAGCCTCCGCAGGCGCTCCGAACTGAAGAAGTTCATCAGGGCCGAGATCCCGCCAAGGCGCGGGAGAAGCCATGCGAAGATCGCAAAGAAACTGCTTGAGGTCGGTATCGACGACATCGCCGCCCTTGCCGCGGCGAACCCGCAAAAAATCGCCCAGACCGGGATCTCCGCAGAGGAGGCAGACGGACTCCTGGCAAAGGCCCGGGCCCTCTGCAGCGAGCGCCGGTTACGGGAGGTCGGTCTCCCCGCAGTGAGCATCAAAAAATATGTCGGCGCAGGGCTCCAGGGCCCCGAGGACTTCGCCACCCTCCACCCTGCGTACATCAGCACGGCGAGCGGGATCAGGGTCGAGACGGTCTGCCGCCACGCCGAGGCGGCCTGCAGCACCATCGGGCTGAAAACCCCGGCAAAGATCACCCAGAAGAAACTGGAAAAAGGGCGGGAAGAACTCCTGGCACTACCGGGCCTCGGCGAGGCGACTCTCGAAAAACTCTACAAGGCCGGGATCACCGACGCGGCCAGCCTCGCCGCCGCCGAACCCGTTGAAGCCGCACGGAAGAGCGGCATCCCCGCAGAAAAGATCAGGGAGTACAGCGCATCTCTATCGACAGGACACCCTCCACAGAAGTGAACACATGACGGATATGCATCAGAACTGGAAAAATTGGGCACATGTGACGAAACTCGACCCCGACAGGCACCTCACCCAGGACGCAGTCGAAGGGGTCGCCACGAGCGGGACCGACGCGGTCCTCCTCTCCGGCACCCTGAATGTGACACCCGAGAACCTTGCCGACCTGCGCGAGCAGGTCGAAGGCTACGGCATCCCCCTCGTCGTCGAACCGGCCGACCCCTCGGGGGCCGTCTTCGAAGGCGTCGACATGCTCTTCGTCCCGAGCGTCCTCAACACCCCGGACGCCCGCTGGGTCGTCGGCAAACACCAGCAGTGGGCGCTCCAGAGCCCGGACATCCCCTGGGACCGCGTCGTCCCCGAGGCCTACGTCGTCCTCAACCCGGCCTCCTCGGTCGGGAAGGTGACGAAGGCCGTCTGCGACCTCACGCCTGCGGAGGTCGCCGCCTATGCCCGGACCGCCGAGCACTACTTCCACTTCCCGGTCGTGTACATCGAGTACTCGGGTACCTACGGCGACCCCGCCGTCGTGAAAGCGGCGTCAGAGGCGATCGACACCGCGGTGCTCTACTACGGCGGCGGCATCGACTCCGCGGAGAAGGCCGCGGAGATGGGGCGGTATGCCGACACGATCGTCGTCGGCAACGCCGTCTATGAAAAAGGCCTCGATGCCCTGAGGGCGACTGTCCGGGCCGTCCAGTGACCGGCATGCCCGAGATTGCGATCGTCCTCGTGGAACCCCTGTACGAAGGCAATGTCGGTTCCGTCGCCCGGGCCATGAAGAACTTCGGGTTCACCAGACTCGTGCTGGTCGACCCCTGCCCCCTCGGGGACGAGGCCCATGCCCATGCCTCCCACGCGCTCGACGTCCTCGAAGGCGCGGAGAGAAAGACTCTCGACGAGGTCTATGCAGAGAGCGACCTCGTCGTGGCGACGACAGGCGAACTCTCCAAGTCGGTCTGCACCTCGATGCGGATGCCCTACTACACGCCGGCCGAGATCCGGTCGGTCGTCGGCGAGGTCGACGGACGGGTGAGCATCCTCTTCGGCCGGGAGAACTGGGGACTGAACAACGACGAGGTCTCGCGCTGCGACCTCATCTGCACCATCCCGACCGCCGAGATCTACCCGATCATGAACCTCTCCCATGCCGTCGCCGTCGTCTGCTACGAACTCGCCCACCTGCCGCGCGGCACCTACCGCCTTGCCGGAAAGACCCAGCGCGAGGCCCTCATCGAGCACTTCGGAAACTTTCTCGCGAGGATCGAGCACCCCGACCACAAGCGCGCCAACACCCTGCTGATGCTCCGCCGCGTCCTCGGGAGGACGGCGCTGACCACGCGCGAGGTCACGACCTTCCACGGCCTCCTCCGCAGGACAGAGTGGCACCTCGACCACCCGGGCGAGGAGCAATCACCTTAATTCTCCTGACAACGTACTCCTACCCAATGATCCTTGTTGACTGGCAGATCGAGGACCGCATCAGGCGGGGGCAGATCAGCATCGACCCCTATGACCCGGCCCTCATACAACCCAACTCCCTGGACATCAGGCTCGGGGACCATTTTGTCTGGTACGAACCGGGCGAGGACGTCATCGATCCCTACGAGAAAGAGAGCGTCACCTCCCATGTGCGCGAGACCCGCGCCGCCTCGGTCGTCATGAATCCGGGCGACTTCATGCTCGCGGAGACGCTCGAAGCCGTGACCCTCCCGGACAACGTCGTCGCCAGCATCGAAGGGAAAAGTTCCATCGCCCGTCTCGGAATCGAACTCCACCAGACCGGCGGATGGATTGACGCAGGTTTCCGGGGCACCATCACCCTGGAGATGTGCAATGTCAACCAGCGGCCTGTGCGCATGTATGCCGGGATGCCGATCGGCCAGCTCGTCTTCTACACGACCGAACGTGCACAGAACCCGTATAACCTGAAGAAGGACGCAAAATACATGGACCAGCGCCAGGCGACTCTCTCGCGGTACCACGAGAACGAGAAGAGTGTTTGAAGATAAATAGAGGGAACACGTACAATTACGGAGATTATAGATCGTAAAGAAGGGGTTTTCCATGCGGCTTCTCTTAATTCACTCAGACCACATTGATTATAAGGCGCAGAAGAAGACGTCGGTCGCCGAGGAGGGGGCAGTCCTCTCCGACGCCCTCGACGAGGCGCTCGTCGCCTTCTGTGCCATCGAATCGGCAGACGAAGAAGATATCGACGACGTCGTCGCCCAGGCGGCCGCCGAGGTCAGGAAGACGACGGCTCAGCTCCAGACCGACCGGGTGCTCATCTACCCGTACGCCCACCTGAGCTCCGACCTTGCGGCACCCGACGTTGCCAAAAAGGCGCTCACGGCCATCGAAGAGGACCTCAAGGCCTCCGGCGACCTGACCGTGAAGCGCGCTCCCTTCGGCTGGTACAAGGCCTTCACCCTCTCGTGCAAGGGTCACCCCCTCTCCGAACTCTCCCGGACCATCCTGCCGGGAGAAGGGGAAGAGGGTGCGGCAAAGCCTGCGAAGAAGCAGGTCACCCACACGTTCTTCGTCCTCACCCCCGAGGGCGAGCGGCTGGACGCCGAGTCCTGCTGCGACGACTCGGCCTTCGGGTCCCTCGTGAAGAAGGAACTCGGGAAGCCGACGCCTGCCGGCGGCGAACCGATCCACGTCGACCTGATGCGCTCCAAGGAGCTCGTCGACTACGAACCGGCCTCAGATGTCGGCCACCTCCGCTGGATGCCCCGCGGCAGGCTGGTGCGCGACCTCCTCGAGGACTACGTCCTCGGCCTCGTCCTGGACTACGGCGGCATGCCCGTCGAGACGCCGGTGATGTACGACCTCGGCGACCCCGCGATCTCCGAGCACGCCGCAAAGTTCGGTGAGAGGCAGTACCGCTTCAAGAGCGGGAACAGGAACATGATGCTCCGGTTTGCGGCATGCTTCGGCATGTTCTCGTTCATGCGCGACATGCACATCTCCCCGAACACCCTGCCGATGAAGATGTACGAACTCTCCACGTACTCGTTCAGGCACGAGCAGTCGGGCGAGGTCATCGGGCTGAAGAGGCTCCGGGCCTTCACGATGCCGGACATGCACACCCTCTGCCGGGACATGGACAACGCTCTCACCTGCTTCGAGGAACAGCTCCGCATGGGCTGGCAGAGCGGTGTCGACCTGGGGACGCCGCTCGTCGGGGCGTTCAGGTGCACGCAGGAGTTCTACGACCAGCACGAGGACTGGATCAAGAAGATCGTGAAGGAGTCGGGCGTGCCCCTCTTCATCGAGGTGCTCTCCGACCGCGTCCACTACTGGATCGCGAAGATCGACCTCGCCGCCATCGACGGCCAGGGCAGACCGATCGAGAACCCGACCGTCCAGATTGACGTGGAGAGTTCCACCCGGTTCAATATCAGTTACCGCGACGTCGCGGGCACCGAGGTCCACCCGCCGATCCTCCACTGCTCCCCGACAGGATCGATCGAGCGCGTCATCTGCGCCATGCTCGAAAACACCGCTTACCAGCCTGTGCCGCACCTGCCCACCTGGCTCTCCCCGACGCAGGTCCGCTTCGTCCCGGTCGCGGAGAGGCATGTGGCCTATGCCGCCGACCTCTGCGAAAAGTTCAACGCCGCCGGTGTCAGGGCCGACCACGACGACCGCGACGAGTCGGTGAACAAGAAAATCCGCGAGGCCGGGACCGAGTGGGTGCCCTATGTGGCCGTCATCGGCGACCGCGAGATGGACGAGGGGAAACTGACCGTGACTGTCAGGAAACTCTCCGAGCCGAAGAAGCCGCACAAGGAAGAGATGACGGCCGACGCTCTCATCGCCGCCGTGAAGGAGGAGTGCACAGGCAAGCCCTTCCGCCCGATGTACACCGCAAAGAAACTCTCTATCAGGCCGCGGTTCATCTGAACCCCCCACACATTGGTGAAAATTTCACCACCTCTTTTTTTCTCCGGGGGTAAAAAGTCCCCATACCTGAGCGACCCATGATAAAAACTCGCGACAGTGCCAACTTTTCATATCTCCAGAATAAGATAAATTATATATAATAATTTGTCGTGTATAGGACTCACCGGACGTGGAGCCCAGAGAAAAACATCATCGACGCACACCATCGAGCGATTACATCCATGCATACCAGAACCGCACTTTATACACATTATTCGCGGGCAACCGTCGGTCCCGCAGGGATCGGGGACGTCGCCTCCCGGTCTTGCAGGTACGGCCGTCCTTCGTGAACGGCAGATACAACCGAAATGTACCGCAGACCCCGGAAGGGTTGGCAATGCGGTGATCGCCCTCTCCGGGATGGTGAGAGAATGATACGACAGATAGGCATCTCAGCAATACTCCTTGCCGGCCTCGTTGCCGTTGTTCTGGCCGGGCCCGCGTTCGATGCGGGCGAAAACGTGGCCATAGACGTTGGAAAGACCGTAGAGATCCCGATCACCCTCACAGGGGTCGATACAGGGATTTCAGGATACAACATCACGCTTGCTCTCACCGAACCCGGGGTTGCGGAGATCACGGGCCTTGCCTTTCCGGAGTGGGCCGGCCTTCATACGGCAGGGACGGTCCCGGCCGACACGACCTGGATGCAGGCGGTGGACCTCGGCAAAAAGGCTGAAACAGGGAATGGCACCGCCCTCGTCGGGACCGTCACCATCAGGGGTGAGAAGGACGGTCTGACCGGCCTCATGATCAGACCTGTACAGGTGCAAAACGACAGGGGCGAGGACTACCAGGTCGAAGACCTCAGGACGGAGATCTCGGTCGGGACAACCGGCAGTGCATCATCCTCGTCTTCGTCGGATGGGAACAGCGTGACCCCGCTCCAGACGGAGACGATCACACCACCGGCACCGGAATTGACGACCGCATTACCGGCGACGCCGGAAACACCGGCACAGGTTTCGACGACCGCATACGGGACCGACGCAGTCGCGGTGACCGGGACCGCGGGGGAACCGACGCCGAAGCCTGCACCGCTCTGCCCGGTGCTCCTCGTGGCGACACTCGTCTGGGTATTCTGGCTCAAGAAAAGGAAGTGAAAGACATATGAAATCAATACATTGGATGCCTTTGATCGGCATCGTACTGCTCGCCTGCATCTTTCCGGTGCAGGGGGCTCCGGACGACGGTCCGGGATTCGTAGCGAACCAGATGGACATTACTCTCAGCCTCATGCCCGCAGAGGCGGAGATCGGCACGAACGAGACGACGACCTATGACGTGGTGGGAGCCTGCAACCCGCCGGGAGCGATGAACGAGACGGCGTGCATCGACAGTTACAACATCACCGTCAGCCTCGACGACGGTATGGTGGGCGAGATCACGGAGATCGTCTTCCCCGAAGATGTAAGCATGGGTGAGAGCGGAACGGTACCCGGCGACAGCGTCTGGGTAACAGCCCAGAACCTCACCCCGCCGGCTGCCGCCGCTGAGAACCAGACTCTCTTCACGGTGACGGTGCGCGGCGACGCCGCGGGCACGACCGGGGTCACCCTGACACCCGACATGGTCGTTGACGGGCAGGGCGGCACGCCGACGGTCACCACCGTCCCGGCAAACCTGACGGTCACCGGCGAGGCAGGCCAGACCATCTACGAGACCGCGGTCGCCGACGGGAACGTCACGACTCTCGTTACCGCCCTCGACCTCACGGGCCTGAACGCCACGCTCGATGAACCGGGAACGTACACCGTCTTCGCACCGACAGACGACGCATTTGCGAACCTGCCGGCAGGCGTGCTCGACAGCCTCGTCAATGACACCGACGCACTCGAAGACGTCCTCCTCTACCATGTGGCCGGAGAGACGTACACCGCAGCAGATATTGCCGGGATGACCGAACTCCAGACGCTGCTCGGTGAGAACGTCACCGTCACCGTGGACGAGGCGAACGGCACCGTCATGATCAACGACGCCATGGTGACAGCCGCGGACATCGAGTGCACGAACGGCATCGTCCATGTCATCGACGCGGTCCTGATCCCGCCGGAAGAGCCCGAACCCGCAGGACTTGAGGCCAATTTCTCGGCCGACGTGACGAAGGGAGAGGCGCCGCTGACCGTCCAGTTCACCGACCTCTCCACAGGCGACGTGACCGTCTGGTACTGGGACTTCGGTGACGGCGCGTTCTCGACCGAGCAGAACCCTGCTCATATGTATAACACCAGCGGGACCTTCACCGTCAACCTGACCGTGGCCGACGACACCGGCGCCAGTGACAACTTTGAAATCCTCGACTACATCAATGTCAGCGAGGCGCCGCCGGTCATCGTCCCCGAGATCTTCTTCGAGCCCCTGAACGCATCTGTCGACGTGGGGAGCACGGTCGAATACGCCCTGATCCTCAACACGGCCCCTGACGGCCTTGCCGGATACACCCTGAACGTGGACACGGGAGCCGAAGGTGTCGCCGAGATCGTCAATGTCACCTATCCTGACTGGGCGATGCCGACCAACACCTCGGCACTGCCCGACACGATTGTGGAGATCAAGGCCGGCGACATGATGGACACCATCGCGGCCGGGGCCACGAATGTCAGTCTTGCAAACATAACGGTCCTCGGCGTGATGGAGGGCCAGACAAACCTCAGCGTCGAGGTCGTCAGGATGACGGCCGACGGAGGAGGACCGATCATGCCCGACATGATGACCGCCTCCCTCAACGTGACGCCGATAGCACCGCCACCGGCGTTCCCGGGATACGAGAACCCGCCGACAGACCCGAATAACGACGGGAAGTACGAGGACGTCAATGGGAACGGGGAGATCGAGTACGACGACGTCATCGCCCTCAACACCAACATGCAGTGGGTCGAGGAGAACAACCTGGTACCCCTCTTCGACTTCAACACCAATGGCAAGGTCGACTATGACGACATTGTCATGCTCTTCGACATGATCTAAACCCCAAATTTTCTTTTTTAGTCATAAAAACCGAATTTAAACAATGATTTTCGAATTAGGTATAAAATTGTGAGCAGGTGAGATTAGAACGACAGAAAAACGAGAAATAGTGATCTGTGGTATGAGGAGAGCATATATCGACAGATGGACAGGTACGAGAATCATTTAAAAATGAATATATTATATCGGGGCACTATTTTTGAATAATACCCCGTGATGACATACATGAACATGCCAGGAATTTTACCGGGAAAAAACAGTTCTTTCCATAAAAACCTCCTGATCTGCGTCCTGGTCATTATCGTCATTGTCATCGCCCTCCTCTCATCAATTTCGTACATCGAGGCGCAGAACGAACTCATCGACAAGAACCGTCTCCTCAAGGACGAGACCGAGATCAGCGTCACGCAGTGGATGATCCTCGTCGACCAGGGCCTCAAGATGTACGACGATACCCTGAACGCACAGATGAAAGAGAGGTTCAAAGGGTTTATCGAAACGTACGAACGCGCAGGGAGAGACCCCGCACAGATGGACCTCATCGCGCTGAAGGAAGAACTCGGCGGGACGATGGACCTGTATGTGATCACCAGCACCGGGGTCATCGAATACAGCACCTACGCGCCTGAAGTCGGCCTCGACTTCAAGAATGTCCCCTACTTCTACGAATACATCACAGATATCCGCGAAGGAGATTCCTTCTCTGCCGACCGGGTGGTGCGGGAGCAGTCGACCGGGGCTGTCAGGAAATTTGCTTACATGCCCTCGCCCGACCACCGCTACCTCTTCGAACTGGGCCTGGTCCCCGACCAGTTGAAGGACCGGAAACTCGGTCTCTCCTATGTCCAGACCGCCGAGGCCCTCAAGAACCTCAACCCCGACCTCGAAACGATCCGGATCTTCGACACGATGGGGAAGGTCGTCGGGAACAAGAGTTATGTGCCGGACCCGGTCCAGAAGATGCGGGTCATGAAGGCCCTTGCCGGGAGAGAGAGCAGTGTCTACCCCGACCCCGGGCAGAAAAAAGAGTACCGTTACCTGTATGTCGACCTGCGCGATCCCGACTACGCCTCCGACATGAGCATGGTGATCGAACTCACCTACACGACCGCCCCCATGGAGAGCAAACTGGCCGGCCTCTTTCTCTCGCACCTGACGATCGCCCTCCTCGCGGTCCTCGGCAGTGTCCTTGTCTCCTATGGCGTTGTCAGTTATATCTCCAGGCCGGTTTCGCAGGTGGTCGAGGACATCGACCGCATTGCGCGGGGCGACCTCGACCACCGTATCAGGCACACGCATGGTATCGAGTTCCGCCGCCTCGAAGACAGCATCAATGCGATGGTCGCATCGCTCAAGGAGAACATCCGGAGGGCGAAGGAGTCCGAAGACGCACTGAAAAAGACCAACGAGAACCTCGAAGAGATCATCGGCCGCCGCACCGCCGCCCTCACCAGGGCGAACGAGGAGGCAAACCTCTACCTGGACATCATGTCCCATGACATCAACAATGCAAACACCGTCGCCCTCGGCTATGCCCAGATGCTGCTCATGCACCTTGTCGAGAAGGAAAAGTACCAGGCCGACAGGATCAGGCAGAGCGTTCTCAGGAGTTCGGAGATCATCCAGAATGTGGCGACGATCAGGCTGATCCACCAGAAAAACCTCCCCCTCGAAAGGGTGGACCTGGACGCCATGATCAGGGAGGCGGTCAATCACCACCCTGACGCCGCCATCTTCTACGAAGGGAGGACGGTGATGGTCTGGGCGGACGCACTCCTGCCCGAGGTCCTCTCGAACCTGATCGGGAACGCGGTGAAGTTCATGGACGGGCAGGGCGAGGTCTTTGTGAAGGTCGAGGACGAGGAAAGAGAGGTCCGCGTCTCGGTGGAGGACACGGGGTCCGGCATCCCGGACGAGATGAAAGGTGTTATCTTCACCCGCTTCAGGAAGGGGACGAACAAGCGGAGCGGGAAAGGTCTCGGCCTCTATATCGTGCGGTCCCTGGTAGAGAGGTACGGTGGCAGGGTCTGGGCCGACGACCGCGTGCCCGGAGAGTCCGGCCGCGGGGCGGCGGTCCGCTTCACCCTCAGGAAGGCGCCTGACGAGCGGCAGGAATAAGTGGGCCCTGAGGGGATCACCCTGCGATGGACCCCCTGCTCCAGGTGATCCTGGTCCTTGTCGTGGCGAAGGTCTTCGGGGAGATCGTCGAGAGGACGGGCTATCCGGCCCTGATCGGGGAGATCGGCGCCGGGGTCCTGCTGGGGCCGTCTGTGCTCGGCCTCGTGGCGTATGGCGGGGCCATCGAGTTTTTTGCCGATATCGGGATCATCGCGCTGCTCTTCATCAGCGGGGTCCAGATGAACATGAAGTCCTTTGCGGCCTCGGAGAAGGCGGCCGTCTCGACGGCGCTCGCGGGGGTCGGCGTGCCTCTCGCCCTCGGCATCCTCCTCGGGATGGCGGCGGGCTTTTCCCCTGTGGAGACGCTCTTTGTCGGCATCGCCCTCTCCATCACCTCGATCGGGATCGCGGTGCGGGCCCTGATCGACCTGCGGCGCCTGGACACCCCCGCCGGGACGACGATCACGGGGGCGGCGGTGATCGACGATATCCTCGGGATCGTCCTCCTCGCGGTGCTCACCGCCGTCGTCTCGGGGAGCGGCGGGGCGGCGGCGTACACGGTGGCGGCGGGGGCGGCCTTTATCCTGGGGAGCATCATTATCGGGAAGCGCCTCCTGCCGTACATTCTGGTCAGGGCGCGGCAGAGCAGGACGCACGAGATGCCGTACTCGGCGGCGATCGCCATTGCCCTGCTGATGGGCTGGCTCTCCAACCTCGCCGGTCTCCACTACGCGGTCGGGGCGTTCTTCGCGGGCCTGCTCCTCGGCGACCAGATCCGGAACGACAGGGAACTCTTCGACGGGCTTGCCGATTTCGCGTTCGGCTTTTTCGTGACGATCTTTTTTGCATCCGTCGGCCTGCTCTTCGAGGCGGGCCCGGAGGTCGTCCTCTCCCCCCTTGTCCCGCCCCTCGTCGTCGTCGCCTTTGCAGGCAAGATCCTCGGCGGCTACCTCGGGGCCCTCCCCTTTATGGCAAGCCGGGCCGAGGCCCTGGTCGTCGGCATCGGCCTCTGCCCGCGGGGGGAGATCACCCTGGTGGTGGCGAAGGTCGCCCTCATCGGCGGCCTGATCACGCCCCCCCTCTTCTCGGCCTTCATGGTGACGGTCATCGTCACGGTCGTCGTCACCCCGGCCCTGATGGCGGCCGCCTGCCGGCGGTGGCTCCCTACAGGTGGCCGGCCACCCTGAGGTGGGCGATGATCATGCAGACTTCGAGTCTGCCGACGGCGACCCCGTCCCTGTCGACGACGATGAGCACGGGGTAGCGGTAGCGTTCCATCGCCTCCATCGCCTCCCTCAGGGTGGCGGTGGCCGGGACGGTGATGTGGCTCCGGGTCATGATGTCGGCGGCCACGGTGACGTCGCGCCTGAGGAGGCACTCCAGGCAGGCGGTCTTCCGGCGGCTCCGCACGCCGACGACAGGCCCGACGGCGGCGAGGAGGTCGAGAGCGGTGATGAAGCCCAGGAAGCGGTTGTCCTCCCCGGCGACGACGAGGTCGGTGCAGCCCGGTGCGGCGAAGCGCTCGAAGACCTCGGGCAGGGGGGTGGCCGGGCCGATAGTGGGGACGCCCTCTGCCATGACCGCGGCGACCGGGATGTCGGTGGGCTGCATGGGATCAGGGGTGTGTGGGGGTGGAGGGGTATAGAGGTTTTGGGGAGGTATTTTCAAACAGGCAGGATGAAAGAGGTGATGAGAATGTATCGATATCTCATCGTTATCGAAAAGACGGAAGGGAACTATTCGGCACATTCTCCCGACCTGCCGGGGTGCGTGGCGACAGGGAAGACGCGGGAGGAGGCGGAGGAGAAGATGCAGGTCGCCATTGAGATGCATGTCAGGGGACTGATCGAAGACGGTCTCCCGGTGCCCGAGCCGCAGTCCTCCGCGTCCTATGTGAGTGTGCAATAAGGTGCATGCAAGACCATCTCAGAATCTCTTTCAAAATCCGAAGCAGGCAGACGGCCTCCTCACTCCCGACGAGAGTATGGTCCCCGTTCAGTGCCCGCACTGCAAAACCATTGTCGGGCCGACCACCCGGCATTGTCCCGACGACTGCGGGCGCCTCTCGCCGACGACACCGAGGTGACCCGGGCACGGTCGGACGCCGGATATGGTGAGGTAGAGGATCAGGAAGAGACGAGGCGGCAGTAACCAGGTCGGACGTCACCGGGACAGGACATAAAAAAAGGGATCAGGTGAGGTTTAAAAAATATACAACACCCATCCCGACAAGGGTTGCAACGCTGTAACTTAGCAGCGTCCCGGTGAGAATGTATTCGCTCATGTCTCTTTTATCAGTATACCGGAATATCGCCTTCGCACCCACTAAAAATCCTATGGCCGTATACTGATCCACGAGAATGAAGGAGAGTATCAAAAAACGTTCGAGATAACCGATATATGTCCCTGCATTTTTTAACCCGTCATCTTCGGTTCCTTTGTTCTCTTTGTTCGCCTTTAATTCAATATAACCCATGAGTTTCCCGATACAGACGCCCCCGGGCCAGAGGACAATGAGATACCCAAGAAGGATGACGATCACGGTGGAGATCGTGACATCATCACAAGACAGATTCGACGTTGCCGGGTTGAGGCCACAGATACACCACCATATCAATATCACCACCAGAATATGGAGCGCCTGGTCTATGAAAAAAAGACGGACATCCGTGTATGTCGCGGAGTTCCCATCTGTATCGTTCAATTGTGCTTTAAAACCATCAATAATGAGATGAGTGAGGCAGACGATGATAAAGACCCCTATCGCCAGAGTCCACCCACAAAAATAAAGAGTCGGTACAAAAGCGAGGACGCCGGCAAGAGTGCCATGTATGTAAAGATAAGACGAGTGCCATTTATTTTTGGTTTTATCCGCAACCCAGCGATCGGGTTGAAGAACAAAATCAACCAACAGATGAGACATAACCAAGGAAAGGAAAAAGGCAAAACTCATCTCTGTCAGGGGATCCATCCGCTATCGGGAACAGATGTGCAGCAGCGCATAATAAACGTTCTGGAATTGCCGGATATCTCGATTTTTATCCTCAAACAAAAGAGCAGGGGCATCAGCACTCTGACATCATACACAGAATTTTTTAAAGAGTTATTAAGTATGGAGTTCATATCTTACAATTATGAATAATATAGTTAATATCTTACAATTATCAACTGTGGAGTTCATAATTGACAAACTATAAGTAAAGGGATCTGACATATCACATGTGCGGGAGTTGACGGGTTTATATGGCCGACAGGGGGATCTACGGGGTTTTAACAGGCGATATAATCAAATCAACAAAATTAAAGGATAAATATGGCGACGAGTTGATCGCGTTTATTAGAAATACCCTCGAAGACGCAGGAAAAAACACTATAAAGCCATATTCGATTTTCAGAGGGGATTCATTCCAGGGCATAACACGAAATCCGGAAAACGCCCTTGAAGATGCAATTCTCCTGCGACTCGCCCTTATTTCGAGCAAATATTCCGGGAATCTCAGGCAGGAGCACCTCGATGCACGGGTGGCAGTAGGTATCGGCACCGTTGACTACCTCCCTGAAGACAGGCCGGTCAGTGAAGGGGACGGGGAGGCATTCAGAAACTCCGGCCCCGAACTGGACAGGATGAAGAACGACAGAAAAAAAATGGTCGTGAAAACTCCGTGGGCCGGTATCAATGAAGAGTTCGAGATCTACTGTGCCTTTCTCGATCGCTCTTTCGATTCGATTACACCCAGGCAGGCAGAGGCACTGGTCTGTCTCTTCAAAGGATTGTCACAGCAAGAGATTGCCGAGAAATCAGGAGTATCACAATCCGCAATCTCGCATCGGATCAAAAAGACCGATTACGACATCATAAAGAAGATCATAGCCAGATATCACCACAAGATCCGGGAAGCATTGAATTCAGAATCAAATTCCAGAGATCTAAAAATAAAAATCGATAACCTTGCTTGAATTGAGAACAGAGTGTTCAATACCCCCGCCCGGATTCGAACCGGGGTCGCCGGATCCAAAGTCCTGCATGATTGACCACTACACTACGGGGGTGAACGGTCGGTACCTGTTGGTTTTCCAGATATATCATTCTGTTTTTTGATCCGCACCCTCAACCCGACCAGGATGGCTGTAGATGTTCAACTTTCCCCCCCGCGCGAACCCCACCACCGTGAGCCCGGTCTTCTCCGCCGTCTCCACGGCAAGGGAGGTCGTCGCACCGCGGGAGACGATCAGGGGGATGTTCGCGACAAGACACTTGCGGACCATCTCCGAGGAGATGCGGCCCGACGAGACGACATAGGTCAGGGAGAAGTCGACGCCGTTCCGGAGGCCGTAGCCGATCACCCGGTCGAGGGCATTGTGCCTGCCGATATCCTCCGCGACCGCGATCACCTTCTCGCGGTCGAGCAGGGCGACGATGTGGACGCCGCCGGTCGCCGTGTGGATCTCCGAGGTGAGGACCGACTGCACGGCGCCGAGGACCTCGGCGGGCGTGACCGTCAGGTCGGAGCAGACCGTCGGGAGTTTCTCCGTGTCGATATACGAGACGCTCCCCCCGCAGCCCGAAAGGATCGTCTTCTTTGTCCCGATGGACTTGAACGGGTTCGTCGTCAGGACGCTCACCCGGTTCTTCTCGACCTTGATCGACTCGATCTCCCCGGGCCCCTTTATGATCTCTTCGGTGAAGAGATAGCCGACGACAAAATCCTCGAAGTTGCCCGGGCTCATCATCGCAGTCATCGCATGCCTCCCGTTGACGAAGAGGGCCACAGGAAGTTCTTCCACGACGTCGTGAGCGATCGTCTCGAATCCTTCGCCGTCAAAACGGATGCAGGGTATTTTTCTGAACATACACTCTTCCTCTGTCGATCCGGGAGATCATTCCGGGCGGTCGACCTGTGTTTCGCCGTGTCGCCCCTCCGGGCAGGCGCCAGAGAGGAGGACACGGTCCGATATACAGGTTCCCGCCATGCCGATATCTATGTTCGGTAGACCGGTTCCGGAGGATCGCCTTGAAACAAAGTTTCAGACAGTACACCGGGAAACACCCGCGACCGAAAGGCAGGAAAACAATCTATACATAGGAGGCATGCAGATAGTACGGCACGACATTCACAATTGTGAATACGCCGCAGGGATACACCCGGGGTAGACCACTCATGAGTACCAAAGAAATGTATATGGGGCGCGAACCGCCGGTAAAAAAGGTCCTCTTCTGGTGCGACCGCTGCAATGTCCCCCTGATCGGACAGAAGTGCGGGTGCGGGGCCGAAGGGAAAAAAATCTCTCTCCTCCAGCCCTATGAGGTGCGCCCCGCGCTGAAAGGGGACATGGACCTCATCACCAGACTCGTGCACGAACAGTTCGGCACCGTCCCCCTTCCCCGGATCATGCTCCTGAACAAGACCGGCGGGGTCGACCGCGCCGACCTCGTCATCGCGCATGGCGGGCGCTTCGGCTGGCTCACCTTCGACCCCGTGAACCGGCGGTTCACTTTCGACATCGCCCCCGAGGCACTCCCGTACATCCTCGACCATGCAAGCAAAGGGATCGTCGACCTCGATAGCGTCGCGGCTCCCGGCGAAGTCAGGGGACGGATCGGCGGCAAGAAGTTCACCCTCACCGTCAATGTCCCCGAAGGGACGGTGATCGTGAAGTACAGGAACAGGTACGGCACCGGCACCGTGAAGGAGGGGCAGATCAGGGTGAAGGAAGTCGTGACGGTGGAGACACGCAGGCCTGCAAACCCGGACTGGAACGTCGCGATCAGGAAGAACCAGACCCAGCTCAAGAACCTCGAACAGGAAGCCATTCGCACCATCCGCAGGCACATGAACGACCGCCCGACGGCGAACATCTCGTTCTCCGGCGGCAAGGACAGCACCGCGGCCCTCCACCTCGCACGCAAGGCAGGGATCGAGACGGCGTTCTTCATCGACACCGGCATCGAGATCCAGGAGACCCTCGACTTTGTCGCCTCCCGACCCGGCGTCGAGATCATCGAGAAGGGCGGCGACTTCTGGCAGGCGGTGGAAAAGACCGGGCCGCCCGGCAAGGACAACCGCTGGTGCTGCAAACTCCTGAAACTCCAGCCTCTCAAACTCTACCTCGCCGGGGTCGGCCCCTGCGTCACCGTGCAGGGCAACCGCTGGTACGAGTCCTGGAACCGTGCGAGCCTTGAAGAAACGAGCCAGAACCCTGCAAACCCGCTGCAGTTGAACGTCTCCCCGATCCGGGCCTGGCGGGCGCTCGAAGTCTTCCTCTACCTCTGGTGGCAGAAGGTGGAGATCAACCCCCTCTATGATATGGGGCTCGAACGCATCGGGTGCTTCCTCTGCCCGTCGATGCTGGAGAGCGAATACGAGTTGCTGAGGGAGACGCACCCGGACATGGTTGCGCGCTGGGACGCCTTCCTCGAAAAATGGGCCGAAAGAAAGGGGCTTCCCGACGAATACTGCCGGTGGGGCCTCTGGCGGTGGCGCGCCCTGCCCCCGAAGATGCGGGAGGTCTGCAGGGACAGGGGGATCGCCTTCAACGACGACTACAGTGTGCGTGCAACACAAGAGAGGGTCGTGCGGCCTGTCGAAGTCGTCCGGGGAGAAGCAGCGCCCGGCCCCGCGATCGAAGAGGCGGGATTCCCGGTAGAGAGGATCCGCCGGGACTTCCCGATCCTGGGGGACCTCGTGTACCTCGACAACGCGGCGACCAGTTTCTCGCCCGAGGCAGTGGTCGAGGCGATGGTCGAGTTCGAGCACAGGTACCGCGCCAATGTCGGCCGGGGCGTGCACCGTCTCACCCAGATCGCATCGCAGCGTTACTGGCACGCCCATGAGAAGGTGGCCGCCTTCATCGGCGGGAAGGACGGCGTCACGGTCTTCACGAAGAACACCACCGAGGCGGTCAACATGGTGGCGCAGGGCCTCTCATGGAAGCCCGGCGACCGCGTCGTCACGACTATCCTGGAGCACCACTCCAACCTCCTGCCCTGGACGCACCTGAAGGAGCAGGGCGTCGAGGTCGTGGTCATACCGGTCAGGCCCGACTTCTCCCTCGACCTCGACGCCTTCAGGGAGGCGGTCGAGGCCGCGCCTCCGCGCCTGGTCGCCGTCACCCATGCCTCGAATGTCCTCGGCACGGTCACGCCGGTGGAGGAGATCGCCCGGATCTGCCATGAGCACGGCTCGCTCCTCCTGGTGGACGGGGCGCAGAGTGTCCCGCACATGCCGGTCGACGTCGCCCGTATCGGCTGCGACGTCTTCTGCTTCTCCGGCCACAAGATGCTCGGGCCGACCGGGACCGGCGTCCTGTGGATGAAGGAACCTATCCTCGAACCGACGATGCTCGGCGGCGGCATGGTCGAGGCGGTCACCGCCGACGGCTTCACCCCGGCGGAAGGCTACCAGCAGTACGAGGCCGGGACGCCGAATATCGGCGGCGGCATCGGGCTCGGTGCGGCGGTCGGGTACCTGGAAAAGATCGGGATGGAGGAGGTCAGGCAATACGAGGAGGAACTCACCTCCCGCCTCATCGACGGGCTGAAGGGCATCGAAGGGGTGCACGTCTACGCGGCCGAAGACCCGGCGGCCCGCATCGGGGTGGTCTCCTTCACCATCGACGGCCTGCACCCGCACGAGGTCGCGCAGCGCCTCGACGAGGGCGCGGAGATCATGGTGCGGTCGGGGCACCACTGCTGCATGCCGCTCATGGAGCACCTCGGCCTCCCCGAGGGGACGGTGCGGGCGAGTCTCGCCCTGTACACCACCAGGCAGGAGGTGGACCTCCTCGTCGCAAGCGTGGCCGAGATCTGCCGCGGCCTCTGAAAAATAGGCTCTGTAGAATTCCTCCTCCATAGGTTGATAGTGAGGTCATCCCAAAACTGATCTACTGTCTGTCCTGTCGATGGAATGATCGGTATGTGGTTCTGAAAAATCCTGTTCTCGTGTCTGTTCGGGGGGTTTCACCCCCCGGTCCCCCCTCCTCATTGCGAGAGGGGGCGGAGGGCAATCCCCTTCATCAGGATCTCTCTTCCCTGACCCTATCCTGTTTCGGGGGTCCGGGGGCGTCGGTCCCCCGGCAGAGACATGGGGGAAGGCGGTGGTTTCGCATGATTCTTCAGGGAATTCGGGAAGACATCGACCCGATCATGAAGTTTTCTCCCGAGCCCCCATGCAGAGATGGGGAGAGTGAACGAGAGTTTTGGGATATGCTCAGTGCGTGCTGATCCTCTGCCTTTCCCTTCCCGTTCGCCGGGGGACTTTTGCCCCCGGACCCCCGCGCGAGGATTGGTCCCGGGAAGAAAGGGTCGGAGTCCTGGAGGAGGAGGTCATCCCTGCCCCTATCCTGTACCAGGGGACCGGGGGCGGCAGTCCCCCGGCACAGTAGTGACCCACTGCTTTCTCCACGGGTCGAAGACCTTCGAAGGAGTCCGGACAGAGGTATCTTCTCCCCCGCGGACAGAAGCGGTGCCGTGCAGATCGCGATCCTCGGGGCCGAGTCGCTCGGCGCACGGTCGATGGCGACCGTCGTCCGGACCGCCGACCGGACGGTGCTCATCGACCCCGGCGTCGCCCTCGCCCCGAAAAGGTCGGGCTTCCCGCCCCACCCCAGGGAGGTGGAGGCTGCCGACAGGGTGAGGGAGGCGGTGCTCGCGTGGCTGCCGCGGGCGACCGACATCGTCATCACCCACTTCCATGGCGACCATATGCCCCTTGCAGACGCCGACCCGTACCAGGTCTCCCTCTCGGCATTCGTACCGCCGCGGGGGTGCCGGGTCCGGGTGCCGGGCGAGGAGGGCCAGTCAGGACAGGCGCGGGCGCGGCGCCGGGCCCTCGTGCAGGCCCTCGGCCGTCCCCTCCCCTCAGCCGGGGGGAAGGACGACGGCGTTGTCGCCTGCGCCGGCCCCTTCCCCCACGGCGGTGGAGGCGGAGGCGTGATGATCGTCGCGGTGAGGGAGGGGAACGCCTGTTTCGTTCATGCCTCCGACACGCAACTCCTCTCCCCCGAAGCGGTCGGGACAGTCCTCCGCTGGCGGCCGTCCGTGGTCTACACCTCTGGCCCGGCCCTGTACCTCCCGGAGGTCACCTGGGAGGAGGTCGACCTCGCCCGCGCCCATGCCGCCCGCATCGCCGCGGCGACCAGAACCCTCGTCATCGACCACCACCCCCTCAGGGGGGAGGGCGGCCTCCGGTGGGTCGAAGACGCCGGCGGGATATTGGCCGCCACATTCATGGGCGTCAGGCCCACCCTCTTCGAGGCGCGGCGCCGGGACCTCTGGGGGCGACCGCCCGCAGGTATTTATTGATCCCGGTGGATATCACGCCGGGGAGGGCATCATGACGGAAGGCGAGTTGCCGACCGATGTGCGGGCGATCATCACCGACGAGGAGGGGAGGTTCCTCCTTCTCAGGCGTGCAGAAGGGTTGAAAAAATATTCCGATCTCTGGGAACTCCCCGGAGGCTGGGTGAGGCCGGGAGAATCTCTCCCCCGGTGCCTTGAACGCACCGTCTTCGAGGAGACCGGGTTGACCCTCGACGTCTGCGGGTGCAGCGGGTTCTGTGAGTCGGTCTGGGAGGGAAAGACAGAGGTCCACCAGATCTGGGTGGCGCACCCGCAACGAAAGGAGGTCCGCCTCGCACCCGGACACACGTCATCGACCTGGGCGGGCCGAGACGAGATCGAAATGTTCCGGACGGTCCCCTGGCTGACAGATGCGGTCGGGCAGGTCTTCTGACCGTCATTTCACTTTTTTCAGCGACTCCCTGACAAATGCCGGGATGTCGGCCGGTTGCCTGCTGGTGACGAGGTTTCCGTCCACGACGACCTCGGCGTCGACATAGTCGGCCCCCGCGTTCCGCAGGTCCTGCACGATCGACCTCCAGCCGGTGACCCGCCTGCCTTCGAGCACCTGCGCCGAGATCAGGAGTTGCGGCCCGTGGCAGATGGCAAAGACCGGCTTTCCGCTCTCCACGAAAGACCGCACGAACTCCACGGCATGAGCGTCGCCCCTCAGGATGTCGGGGGAGAAGCCACCGGGGATGAGGAGGGCGTCGAAGTCGTCGGGCGTCGCGTTCCTGACGGCCCCGTCGACCTGCACCTGTGTCCCTTCTCTCTTCCCGGTGACCGTGGCCCCGGCCTTCAGCCCGAGTCGAACGACCTCGTGGCCTGCCTCGTCGAACGCCTGGACAGGCTTTGTGTACTCAGAGTTTTCGAACATGTCCGTGATCAGGACGGCAATACGGCTCATGGTGATCCTCCGCTCCAGTCTCTCCTTGACCGGAGCAGCGGGAGATATGGGGAGGGGGCATATATATCTCCCGGCACCGGCTTCCGGCGAGGGCCCGCAGATATATAGCAACATACGGTTTATGGCGCTGTGCCGGAAGCCGCACGTCCCCACCATCCCGGATATTTGGAACGCGTATTCAAAAAAAGGGGGATGCAGACGGGCACAGGGCCCGCATACGGATCGCCAGAGCGTACAGGGAGGACACACAGAAATTAATCCCGCCCCCCGTCATGCGAGAGCGGGAAGTACTGCCGATACACGGCCTGCCTCTCGTCGAGATCTGTGTGCAGGTAGATCTCGGTCGTCTTGATGGAGGCATGGCCGAGGTTCTCCTGGACGACACGGAGGTTCTTCGAGCGCCGGTAGAGTTCAGAGGCATAGGAGTGCCGGATCTTGTGCGGCGTGATGCCGGGAGGGGCGTATCGCTGGAAAATCCGCTGGACTGTTCTCGGAGAGAGGCCCTTGCCCTGCTGGCCCACGAAAAGAGGCCCCATGATTTTGTTCCCGATATAGTCCTCGACCTCTGCAAGAGTCTCGTCGTCCACAAACACCGTCCGGATCTTATCGCCCTTGCCCCGCACCCGGATAGTGCCTTCATCAAAGTCAATATCGCCGATGTCGATAGTACAGAGCTCGGAAACACGGACGCCGGTCGCGTAGATCAACCGCACGATCAGGCGATCGCGCTCGTCTTCGATCGACCGGAGGAGACGCATCACCTGGTTGTGCTTCAGGTATTTCAGTTCCTGATTCTTGATCCGCGGGCGTTCCACCGCAGGCATCGGATCTGCAGAGACTGCCCCCTGCGCATAGAGATAGGAATAGAAGGACGACAGCGACGAGATCATGCGATGAAGGGTTTTTGGTTTATAGGCGTGCTGCTCTGCAAGCCAGGTGAAATAATCAGTCACCATCGAGGTGGGCACCTCCGCCCGAGTCTGTAGGGAGGCGGGCTTGAAGGCCTGCGCATCGCACATGGGCGACTCGCCCAGAGGAGTGTGCCGGCAGACCCAGACATAGTGGGCGAAGTGCCGGACTGTTTCTCCATAACTTCTGACAGTCCTGGACGAGTAATTTCGCATTCGGAGGTAATTTTCGAACTTATACAGCCACTCCGAAAAATAACCCTTCTCCATCAGTTATTTTGTCTGTTTTGACCGCATATAAGTTTGTCGCAGAATATACATTCTGCGACAGATCGCACACCTTAATAGTCAGGCATTACGTACTGGGCATCATGCAGGGAAGTAACAGGAAACAGAACCTCCCGATTTCAAGCATGGAAGATAAAAAAGAATATCTTCGCCTGTATCGACAGAAAAACAAGGAAAGAATCCGCCAATATAATAAAGAGACGTACGTCCGCAGAAACCTCCTACCCCACCGGAAAAACAAAGAGGAAATTATCAAATATAAAGGGGGGAAGTGCCAGAAATGCGGTGTCTCGTTTGACGGAACCAACGCGGCAATATTTGACCTCCATCACCCAGATCCCGATACTAAAGAGAAGAATATCAGCAGCAACCCGCTCTCAACCCACAGAGAAGAGGTCGACAGGTGTATTTTAGTATGCAGAAATTGCCATGCACTCCTTCACTACCAGCTCACGAATGAAAAATATGGCCTACAATAAGCCCCTATTCCCCGGCAAAGCAAAAAGTAGGTGCGACAGAAGGAGCCTACCGACAGTAACATCGCTACGTCAGAGCCCGAACAGGGCAACTATATAAAGAACCGTCCTCACGCCACAAGGAGCCTATTTTTACAGAAAGAGATGTTAGGAGATGACCCCCTACATTTCGGACCATAGAAGAGCCATGAAAGAGACAGGAAATTGGAGATTTTGGCAACACCATTACAGCCAAGAAGCAACTCCTCATTACCGAAAAGACGAGGATAATGATCGTCCTCTCGACATCGAGAGCAAGTCAGAAGATCAGACCGGACTCACCCCACAAGAGAGAGAGATCACCCAGTCTTTTCAAACTCACTATCGATCGTTCTGTGAAGGCCTTCAAACGTCTTGATTCCCTTCGGTCGCCCCCCATTTATAGGCCGGGCTGGGGAAAAAAAGACCCAGAGATCGTGACGAGGACGATTGCCGCCCCGCCTGATCCAGCACCCCGAAGAGAAAATCGCTCCCACCACCCGTTCCGGAGCCCGCCTTGCACAGAGCGAACAGATATTCTTGAGAGTAGGGGGCCTCCCCGGGGGCGATATCATACGGGAAATGTCAGTCGCACGCGTGCAACGAGACTGAAGCGCCCGAATAGATGATGACGCGGATCCTTTCGGCCGTACAACCCCGGGCCCTGCCACCTGAGGTTTTACGACTCTTTCCCCCGTGTGCTCGCGGCCTTCACTTTCTCCCCGCACGGCCCCCCTTTATCTGGCGGCCCCCCAATGTTCATGCAAGGGACCCCAACCCGCCTTTGGGTATCCCGGCATCCTCAAACCTTGTGAATGTGGTGGAGCACAATCTCCATCTTCCCGACCTTTAGGATAGGGATTTTCCTCTCTATCCTTAAAACTTTAAGAGGCCGACTTTCCTTTTCAGCCCATTATTTATCTCTGCACCCTATTTGGGATTTGAAGACAGTTTTTCGGGCTGCCCCCTATGAGGTTCGCTCCTTTGGCCAGTACACTCTTTCGCCTGCGATAGATAGAACGTCGGGGTGCACTGATCCTCCCCCATACAGCGAAGACACATCAATCGGCGGCCCATCAAAAATGTGCACGCACAGGAAAATCTTTGATTTTCCCTCTTCCCAAAAAACACGCGCCGGGAACCCTCAAAGGTCTTCGACCTCTCATGCTCGTTATCGCTCGCAGCCCCAGGACATCGAAGATTTCGCCTTCTCGACTCCCCCGGTCGTTCAACCATTGCGAGTGGCCAGGGGAAGACAGAACAGATATCCTGAGGTGAGAGATTATCCTATCCCCGCCTATCCTGGATCTGAGGTCCAGGGGCGTAGTCCCGGAGGAGTGTGCGGGCTCACGGTCTTTCCCACTCAACAGAACCGGGAACTTTGCCCCCCCAGACAGTAAAAGACCGGGAAGTCTTCTCATACTCGCTTCGCTCGCACCTCGAAGATCAAGATTCAGGGAAGACCGGAGGTCATTCCGTGCACAGAAAACGCCAGGGCATTTTCTTGACGGGATTTACCGTCTCAGATAATTTTTGATCCCCCGCTCTCAAACTCACGTGCACTCGCACCCCGAAGGCCTTCGACCCTCCCGACCCCACATCATCGGGACTTCAAAGAACACAGATACTCTCGACTCCCGCAGGCCGTCAGCGAAAGCCCGTGGCGGTTCGTTCCCTGCCCGGGAGAAGGGCGGGCCCAACCGCCCCCATTCAGGATCTCCAACCCATTCTTCCGGCCCCCGCCCCCGACCCGGCACCGTACACGCGCCCCACACCGGCCACACATAAACCGTATGATGCTATATGTACGGATCGGCCCCTGAGGCCCGGCGGCGAGGGACAGACCGGTAATCTTGATACTCCGGAAAACCAATCCCGTAGTTAAATGAGCGATCCCGCAGACCGCACCGACGAGATCAACAAATACCGAAAGTTCAAGAAGGTCGAAGGCTCGACCTACCGGCGGGTCAACCAGTTCCTGCGCAAACACACCTACATCACCGCGCGGGAGTGGGCGATCGCCCGTCTCTGTGCCGACTTCCAGACCACAAGCGGCGCGGAGATGACCTTCGTCGGTGCGCACCTGCCGGAACTCGTCCCCTTCATGACCGAGCCCTACACCCCGCAGGCGGTGAACCAGGCCCGCAACGCCTTCAAGAGAAAGGTGAAGATGGCCGGGGCCACCTTCTTCTACGGTGCGATGTGCGGGTTCTTCACACCCGAAGAACTCGACGACATCCTCTTCGAGGCAAGCGAGGTGGCCCGCTTCCTCATGGAGATCGAGGGCACGGCCCTGGAGATCGACGACGAGATCGATGTCGAGGACAGAGTCGCCGAAGTCATGAAAAACATATCCCGTGCATCGTCCGACCTTCTCAAGGAACGGACCAGACGGGCAGAGAGCGAGGAGGAATAAGATGAAGATCATCCAGTTTGTCGGAAGGTCGAACTCCGGCAAGACGACATGTATCGAGGGACTGATCAGGGCCCTCAAAGAGAGAGGGAGCGTCGCCGCCGTCAAGCACCTCGGCCACGATCGGTACGCCCTCGAAGAAGGAAAAGACACGACAAAATATGCAGAGGCAGGCGCCGACCGCGCGGTCGGCATCGACGACGTCAGGGCCGTGACCGCCAGCCAGAGCCCCGACCTCACCGCCGTACTCACCGACCTCTGCGACGCCGGCATCGAGTACTGCATCGTCGAAGGCTTCAAGACAATTCCCTTCCCGAGAATCGTGATCGGAGATCTCGAATCCGACAACGTCGTCCTGAGAAACCCGACCATCGAGGAGACACTCGAACACCTCGACGCGTTCGAGGACTTCCAGACCCTGCAGGGCGTTGTCAGGGACCTGCGGCGCGCGTACCCGTTGGAAAGAGCGGGGGCCGTCCTCACCTTCAACGGCATCGTCAGGGAACTGACCGGCGACGAACGTACAGAGTACCTCGATTTCCCTGCCGGCATCGACACCCTCGTCGACGACCTCAGGAAGGAGGCCGAACAGACGCCCGGCGTCATCGGCGCCAGGTTCTATCACAGGAAAGGGCGGCTGTACGCCGGCGAGGACATCACCTACTTCGCCATCCTCGCCGAACACCGGCAGGAAGCCTTCGCCGCAATGGCGCAGGCGATCGACCGCCTCAAACAAGAGTGTCATGACAGAAAATGAAGGGATGCATATGAGCACAGAGAGAGTACAAAAACGGATCTTCGGGACAAACGGTGTGCGTGGCGTCATCGGCAAGGACATGACCCCCGACCTCGTGATGCGGATAGGCAAGGCCCTCGGCACGATGAGAAAAGGACGGATCGCCGTCGGGCGGGACACGAGAACCTCGGGCGAGGCCCTCGCCGCCGCCGTCTCTGCCGGCCTGATGGCGACAGGGTGCGAGGTCGTCGACTGCGGCGTCCTCCCGACCCCGGCCCTCCAGTACCTTATCATGGAGCACTTCGACGGCGGGGCGATGATCACCGCCTCCCACAACCCCCCGGAGTACAACGGCGTCAAGGTCATCGAACCCGACGGCACCGAGATGGGCGACGAGGAGACCCTGAAACTCGAAGAGATCCTCTTCTCCGGCGCCTTCGACGAGGTCTCCTGGGAGAAGGTCGGCGGCAAGAAGGACGCCCCCGACCTCAAGGAGGAGTACATCGACGCAATCGTCTCGCACTTCCCGCCCGGCATCGGCGCCGGCCTGACCGTCGTCGTCGACCCGGGTTCAGGGCCCGCGGCAGACACGACGCCGGCGATCCTCTCCCGCCTCGGCTGCACCGTCCACACCATCAACGCCCAGAAAGACGGGCGCTTCCCGGGCAGACTCCCCGAACCCAGCCCAGAAGGACTCGCACCCCTTGCAGAACTGGTCGTCGAAACCGGTGCGGCCTTCGGCGTCGCCCATGACGGTGACGCCGACCGCGCCGTCTTCGTCGACGACCAGGGGAGGTACGTGGAGGAGAACAGGGAGTTCGCCCTTGTCGGGAGTTACGTCTGCAGGAAGACGAAGGGCCGTGTCGTGACCCCGGTCTCCACCTCCCTCATCGCCGAGAAGATCGCCGCCATGCACGGGTGCACGGTCGAGTACACCCCGGTCGGGAGCATCTATGTGGCAAGGCGCATGCGTGAACTCCTCGGGGAAGGGAAAGAGGTCGCCTTCGGCGGCGAAGGGAACGGCGGGCTCATCTATCCCGACCACCAGTTCTGCCGCGACGGCGGTATGACGGCCGCCACGATGGCCGGCCTCCTCCAGGCCGAAGGGACGTCTCTTTCGGCACTCCTTGACGCCCTGCCGACCTATCATATCATCAAAGAGAAGGTGAAGACACAGGCGGCCGACGCCGTCGTCGCCGCCCTGAAAAAGCACTATGCCGGGGAAAAGATCGACTGCCGGGACGGGATCAGGATCAACAGGCCGGGCAGCTGGGCACTGGTCCGCCCCTCAGGGACGGAACCGATGATGCGGGTCGTCGTCGAAGCGGAGAGCAGAGAGGATGGAGAAGACTTTTTCAGGGAAATCATGGCCGTCGTCAGGGCGGCCGCACCGGATCTCACGTCCGCGTGAATACTTTGAAAAATATAAAAATCACAATCTATTTTTTTATTGCACTCCGATTAACCCGGAGATAGAGAAATCCCCGGGTCGTACCGGGACGATAGATAAAATAATCTTTGATTTTCTTTTGCGTTACGAATCTCAAAAGTCACCATAGAGAATGTTTATCTACTATTATCCAAATATATTCAGTCAGGATGAGCCGTGCCTGCAACTGAGATAGATATTTTAAAAAGAATACATCAGGTGGTCGCGCGGGGAGACCAGGGAGAGATCGAGACCTTACTGAGCGACATCTCTGATATCCCGAAGAGAAAGGAGAAAAAGGAGTTACTCGAAGAGATCCATGCAACCATACTCGATACAGCCTTCAGCGAGAATCATCCCGAGTTGACAAAAATCCCGTTGTCGCTCCCGAAAAACGATATCTTCGAACACATCCTGCACGCGACCCGGATCTATATCGACACCCGGGACCAGGCATGGCTCCAGGCCGTCTACGACCTCTCGAACTCGCTCGACAGGAAGAGTTCACAGTCCATCATCCTTGCCGAGGTGACCAAGAACCTCATCGAGGCCGGAGTCGACCGCGCCGATGCCGACCTGATCAGGGTGGGCATGGAGGTCTACCACCAGATCAGCTTCAGGAAGTACCGCTCAGCCCTCCTGATGGACATCGTCCCCCTGCATATCGTCTGGAGCGTCACCATCAGGGACACCACCCTCCTCACCGAGGCCGCCTTCCTCATCGAAGGGATCGGCGACATCTCCAAACGTTCCCTCCTCCAGAGCGAAGTCGCAAAGGCGATCGGGCGGATTGGCGTCTCCACGCGCGACTTCGAACTCATCGTCAGGGCGCTCAGGTCGGCCGCCGACATCAAGCAGAAGATCCGGCGGACAAACTGCATCGCCTACATCGTCGGCCAGACCTGGAAATCCCCCCTCAGTTCACAGATCTCGGACGTCATGGAGGTCCTCAAGAGGCTGGACGACCTCCCGGAGACAGAGATCGCGGAGATCTCCGCAGCCATGGCAGAGGAGATGATCGCACGGAACCACGACAAAGGCGCCGTCGTCGTCACTCTCGAAGCACTGGTCCGGGCCTATCCCTTCACCCTCCAGGGCATCATCACCGAACTCCTGAAAGCGGCGGAGAAGACCGGCGACCCCTACTATCTTGAGGCAGGGCTCACATTCAACACGCGCCTCGAACCGTCCGATGAGGTCCAGATCAGGGAAGTCGTCAGGGCCAGCATCGCCGTCGTCGAAAGGACGGGCGAGGCCAGGTTCATCCTCCAGGTCGTCCCCATCGTCGAGGAGGCGATCTCGGGCCCGAAGGCCTTCGCCATCTACCTCTCCCTCGTCCACACGATGCTCGAACGCGGGGCATTCACCCATGCCGTCGACATCTTCGGGAGGATCACCTCCTTCACCGAGATCGCCCAGATGGGGAACCAGTTCTGGGACACCACCGTGCTCCTGGTAAGCACAGGCGTCCTGCGGGACAGGGTCGACGACGTCAAGACACGCGTCTTCGCACGGATGGACACCGAGACGAAGGAGAGCCTGGTCCAGCGGAGCGTCACCGACCTCTGCAAAAACACCCCCTTCAACGATATTGTCCGGCACATCCCGTCCCTCGTAGCCCTCTGCGGCCTTCACAGGCGGCGCGACGAACAACTGCAGACGGCCATCGACCTCCTCATCGAAAGACAGTTCATCGAGTCCCTCGACCCCTCGTACCTCGTCGAGATCGCGAGAAACATCGGCAACCCTGAGGCAAGCGGAAGTTCTGTCTCGCGGATCGTCGCCAATATCGCAGACTACGGCGTGTCCCACAGGAACCGCGACTACCTCCAGCGTGCCGTCGGCCTCACCTGCGAGATCAGGGAGCAGAAGATGCGGTCGGAGGCGCTCTGCAGCATCATCGACCGCGCCGCAGACCTTGCCGTCTACCAGGGCGACCTCACGCTCCTGAAACGGATGCGCGGCTGGACCGACCCCCTGCTCGAAAAGGAGTACGGTCTCTACACCGCCGGCAACATCGTCCGCGGCATGGTCAAGTACGGCATCGACAAGGTGGCCCCTCACGCCCTGGAGAACGCCTACCAGATCGCACGGGAGATCGAAGACCCGTCCCTACGCCAGCAACTCCACGAACAGATCACCGAGGGGTTCATCAGGGCCGGGTGCCTGATGATGACCGAACCCCTCACCGCCGAGAACGTCGACCTCCTGGAGAACCGGATCTCGGTCTTCAGGCGGGCGATCGAGGTCCTCAAGGAGACAGTGGTCGAGAGGCGGTACTCCATCAGGATCGCACGGAGCATCGACATCATCGAGGAGTACGTCGCCAGTGCGCGGAACCCGTACCATGCCATCCCTCTTGCGATGTTCGTCCTGGAGATCAGCAGCAACGCCGAGCGGGACGCGATGATCGCACGGGTCATCGTCGATTTCGAGGACTACCTCGACGACCTCGCCTCCACCGACCCCTACGAGATGATGGCATTCATGCTCGCCCGTCTCGAATATGCGCGGGGTTCGCCCGAGGTGATGGAACTCACCCGTCTCCTCCTCCTCCAGATCGCAAGTCCGTACACACGGTACTCGGGGATGTGCACCCTCGCCGAGGGGTATCTCAGGATCAACGACACCGATAGGGCGACGACGATCCTGGACGGCATCCGCGACGGGGTCAGGGAGATGGAAGTCCCCCATGAAAAGACCCTGATCCTCTCCGACCTCGCGGGCCTGATGGCACGGGTCAACATCAAGGACGCCTACACCTGCTTTGACGAGGCCCTCTCCCTCATCCCCGTGGTCGACCCGGAGATGGGCGGCGTCGTCAGGAAACACCTGGTCTTCGCCCTTGTCAGTCTTCATGCCACCGAGCCGCGGGAGGAGAACATCGCCGGCGTCAACGATCTGATCATGACCATCGACGACCCGGTCGACTATGTGAACTCCCTCGTCGCCGCCTTCGGCATGGTCTCCCAGGGAGGGAGGACGGCAGAGGTGCTTGAGAAGATCTATGACGGCATTGCGGCCATTCCCTTCCCGTACGACCGCGCCTCCATGCTCATCTCGGTCGCTCCCATCGCCGAGAAATACGGGCAGGAACGCGACGCCGAGATGCTCCTCGCCGAGGCCGACAGGATCACCGCAGAGATCCAGATCCCGGTCGTCGCCGCGATGGTGAAGAAGGGCGTGAGCCAGATGTTCCTGATGCTCGCCGCGGCCCGGAATGACGAAAGTCTCAGGACCAGGGCAATCGACGCGATCCAGAGTATCGAAGACGAGATTATCAGGAACCGCGTCTTCGCGCAGATCGGGGTCAGTCCCGAGACCCCGATCACCGATCCGGCATACTCCAGGCTCATGGACGCCGCACAGGAGGTCATCGGTGCCGCCACCTCACGCCCGGACACCTCGTCCCTCGAGTACCTCATCGAAGGCGTCTCGGACCGGGCCCAGAGGGCGCGCTACTGCTTCGAACTCTACCTCCTCTTCCGCGACGCCGGCAGGGACCGCCTTGCCGACCACATCCTTCTCACCGGGATCGACGAGGCGAGCATCATCAGGCCGCTCTCCAGGCGGGTGCACGTCCTCTGCGACATCGCCCTCTCCCTCCACGAGGTCGGCGAGAAGAAGAAGAGCCGGGACGTCGTCGGCATGGCGGTCAACGCCGCCACCAACATCAGGCAGGACGACCTGCGGGACGAGGTCTTCAACGACCTCGACGTGGTGATGCGGATCCTCCAGGAGGAGCGGGCATGAAAACGGTCCGGATGGTCGTCTCGGGAAAAGTCCAGCACGTGGGGTTCCGGGCCTGCACAAAGAGGATCGCGGTCAGCCTCGGGGTCGGCGGCGCGGTGAAGAACCTCGCCGACGGCACGGTCGAGATCACCGCCTCAGGCGACCCGGTGGTCCTGGACAAGTTCGTCGCCATGCTCTATTCCTGTCCCCGCGTCGTGGTCAGGGAGGTCGGGGTGACGGCCCTGCCCTTTCATGAATTCCCCGACTTTTCCATCCTGCGCGAGATCCGTCAGTAAACAGGTGAAAACTCTTTTCCCGAGATCAGGGACGTCGACAGGTCTCGTGCGACCGACACGATCGGTTCGTCCTGAATGCTTGCATGGAGCGCCGGGAGCAGGCGACCGACAAGGGCGTCGGAGAGGATGCACCGCCCTGTCCCGGCCTCATAGTCGCCCGCGTCAAGGCCTGCACGCACCAGGGTAAAGACGGTCTCGTCCACCATAGCGGGCTTGAAGCCGTCGATCAGGTCGTTGACGAGAGCGCCGTTCCCCTCGTGGAGGGCGCCGGCGTTCGGGTCGAGGCCGGCGGCAAGGGCCGCACACTGTGCGACCCCGTACAGCATCGCATAGCCGAGAGAGAGCATCGCGTTGACGGGGTCGGGGTGAGGCCGCGCAGTCCGCCGCCTGAAGCCGGATCCGGGCGGGAGGGTCCTCGCCATCACTTCATAATAGGTGTCGGCGATCAGTCTGCTGACCCGCCTGAGTTCGTCCATTTTGATGAGGTACGGGAGTTCGTCCCTGTTCCTGTGGAAGAACTCAAGTTCCCCGTCATAGAGGAAAGACCAGCCGGATGAGTTTCCCATGCGTTCGATCGCGAGGATACGGGAGTCGGCCGCTTTCCGTGCGAAGGTCAGGGCATAGGTGTGCCCGAACATTTTTTTCTGGGCTTCCCTCACTCTCTCCCCTGCATCGTATCCGGAGGGGAGGACCTGGCCGGCAGGAAGGCCGTCGGCGTCGAAGAAGGAGATGGGCACGCCGGCGCGCCTGAGAGAGATCACGGCCGAGGTGTGGATGGTGTGGCCGCCGACGACGATGAGGTGGCCGACATTCTGGAGGTCATATTCCTGTACCGTGTTCATTCTCCGCACTGTCAGGGTGTTTCGGCTCGCCCTGACGTGCGCTCCCGAACCTGCGACCGTCACCCATCGTCCTGCCCTTTCCATGGTTAAAATCCCGGCACTGATGATCAGATGTGGCATCTCCCCCTAGATGAACAGATCGATATCCCCCGAACCTTGATTGCCGGGGACGTTCCTGAGAGGATCATGAAGGCCGGGGCAGGGGCAGAATGGCACACTCTCCGGGACGTCCTGGTGCACGAGCCTGGTATCGAGGTCTTTTTCGCCCTGACGGCACCGAAGCACCACCTCTACGAACGGTTCTTCTGTCTCGACGCCGCACGGCAGGAGCACCGGGGGCTCTGCACGGTCCTCCACGACGATTTCGGCGTCCGCGTCCACCGCCTTGCCGGGGCCGTGCGCGATGGCGCCGCGGCAGACCACGCGGTCAGGGCGGCCCTCGAAGAGGTCGCCGCCGGCGGGGGCAGGGCGATGGACCCGCCGGCAGCAGACCGGGACGCCGGCAACCTCTTCCTGACGGCCGTCCTCGACCCGGTGGCCGGAGACGGCCGGGTGACTCTCGGGAAGACGATGCACAACCTCTACTTCATGCGCGACCAGCAGGTCTGCACAGCCCGCGGCATGGTGACGGGGAGGATGGCGACGGCCGAAAGGCAGAGAGAGGTGGCGCTCACCGGCCTCGCCCTCGCGGCCCTCGGTGCGGGGCCTGTCGGCGCGGTGCGGGCAGGGAGATGCGAGGGCGGCGACGTCATCCCTGCCGGCGAGTTCGCCCTCGTCGGGTGCGGGTCGAGGAGCGACCGGGCGGGGATAGAATCCCTTCTCTCATGCGAGATCGGTTTCGACGAGGTGGCGGTCGTGCACGAACCTGTCCACCCCCTTGTCAGGGGCCGCGATCCTATGGTGAACATGCACCTCGACACCTACTGCAACATCGCGGGCGACGGTATCGCCGTCGGCACCCCGGCCCTCCTCGATCGGGCGGCGGTCGAGGTGCTCCACCGGGAGGGAGACGGGTTCGTGACGGCCGGATGGGAGGGGAACCTTACCTCTTACCTCGAAGAGAAGGAGTTTGCCGTCGTCCCGATCACCACTCTCGAACAACTCTGCTATGCCTCGAACTTTCTCTGCGTCAGGGACAGGGTGGCGGTCGCCGTCGACGCCGGGGCACTCGCCCCCCGCGTCCTCGAAAGGTTGCAGGAGAAGGCGGCGGAGAGGCCGGGGAAGTACGACGCCCTCCTCGCGGCGGCCCGGGAAGACTACCGGCGCCTCATGGCCGGGGGCGGGTTCTTCCCGTACACGAAGGAGGTCGCCGCGGCGGGCCTGGAGATGGTGCCTGTCGCGCTCACCAATGCCACAGGCGGGTATGGCGGGGCGCACTGCATGACCTGCACGGTCAGGCGGTGATACGCGTCCCGGCACGGCCCCTGACGGCCTTCTCCGCATCGTCGAGATGGGCGATGACCGCCTCCCGACCGCCGCCACGGACAAACCTGACGGCCGCCTCGACCTTCGGCGCCATCGACCCTTCAGCAAACTCCCCGGCGGCGAGGAGACGTTCTGCCTCCGCAGCGTCCATCACGGGGATCCGTTCCTCTTCGGCCGTGCCGAAGCGGCGGTACGCCCCCCTCACGTCGGTGAGCATGAGGAGGAGGTCGGCGCCGATGCCCGCGGCAATCCTCTCCGCGGCAAGGTCCTTGTCGACGACCGCATCGACACCGACAAGACGGCCGTCCCCCTCCCTGACCACGGGCACGCCCCCGCCGCCGCCCGCGATCACGACGGCGCCGCTCTCGAAGAGGGCCCGGATCGCCCGGACCTCAAGGACCTCGCGGGGAGCGGGGGAAGGGACCACCCGTCGCCAGCCCCGCCCCCCTTCCTCCCGCATCGTCCACCTCTCGGACGCACCGAGGGCCCGCGCCTCCGGCGCCGTATAATAGGGGCCGATCGCCTTGGAGGGGCGGGCACATGCCGGGTCAGACCTCTCCACCAGAGTCAGGGTCAGGACGGTCGCGACCGGCAGGTCGAGGCCGGCCGCATACAACCGGTTTGCCATGCACTGCTGGACCATGTAGCCGATCATCCCCTGGCTCTCGGCGCCGCAGACGTCGAGGGGCATCCGCGGCACCGCGTCCTTCGCGCACTCGTTCTGGAGGAGGATGTCGCCGACCTGCGGGCCGTTGCCGTGGGTGACCAGGACCTGGTGGCCGGTGGCGACCAGGGCGGCAAGAGGGGCCACGGCCGCGTCGATGTGGCCGAGTTGCTCCTCTGCGGTCCCCTCCTCCCTGTATCTGACGATGGCGTTGCCGCCGAGCGCCGCGACGATCTTCATCCGTCCTCCTTCAGGCAGAGGACGGAGACGACCTTCCCCTCCGCAGTCTGCCCGGAGACGACGCCGTGGATCTCGGTCTCGAAGCCCGGGAAGGCGGTGTCGAAGTCACCGTACAGGAGGAGGAAGTTGACGAGGCAGCGGTCCTCCTCAAGGACACGCTCGCCGGGCATCAGCACCGGGATGCCGGGCGGGTACGGGACGACCATCACCGCCGCCGTCCTCCCGATGATCGAGCCGATGGGCACCGTCTCGGTCTCGCCGGCCACGAGGTGGCGGTAGGCCTCGGCCGGGGTCATCACGGCCTCGGGGATGCCGGCGTACACCGTCTTCAGCACGCCTGCAATGTTCCGCCTCCTGAGGTAGGCGTGCATCGCGTCGCAGAGGTCGGCAAGCCCCATGTCGCCGTAGACTCCGGGGTGGGCGCGGGTGAGGGCCGGGAAGACCCGTTCGAGCGGGGCGTTCTCGTCATAGAGGTCCTTGAACTCGAAGAGCTGGGCGATGAGGGTGCCCGATTTCCCTCGCGAGATCCCCATCGTGAAGAGGATGAGGAAAGAGTAGAAGCCGCTCTTCTCCACGACGATCCCGCGCGACTGGAGGAAGCGGGAGACGACCGGGGCCGGGATGCCGCGCATCCCCATGCCGCCGTCCGTCTCGACGCCCGGCGTGAGGACGGTCACTTTCAGGGGGTCGAGGAGGACATAGCCCTCGTCCAGGCCCTCGAACCCGTGCCAGGCGTCGCCGGGCCGGAGGGTCCAGAAGGCGAGGTGTCTCTCCAGGTCGTCGCCGGCCTCGGGGCGGGGCGGCAGGTCGGGAAAGTCCCCGCCCTCGGGTTGCCAGATCCCGAACCACCACCTCTCCCCCGCCTCGTCGCCCGCCGCGAGTTGCTCGCCTATCTGGACCATCTTCTGCCTGAAGATCAGCGCCTCCTCGAGGGTGTCGGCGATGAGGGCCGTGCCTGAGTCGCCCTCCATCATCTTCGCGGCGACGTCGAGGGAGGCGATGATCGAGTAGGCGGGGGAGGTGGACGAGTGCATCATAAATGCCTCGTTGAAGCGTTCGGGGTCGACACGGCCATCCTCGGGGCGGTGGCCGTCGAGGATGTGGACCATCGAGGCCTGGGAAAAGGCGGCGAGGACTTTGTGGGTGGACTGGGTGGCGTAGAGGACGGGGTCGTCCGGGCCGAGGCCTGCCCCGGACATCGCGTACCGCCCCTCGTACAGGGGGTGGACACAGGCATAGCCGTACCACGCCTCGTCGAAGTGGAGGGCGTCCACCATGCCCCGCAGCCAGCCGCGGACAGCGCCGACGTCGTAGCAGAGGCCGTCATAGGTGGTGTTCGTGATGACGGCGAGTTTCGGGGCGGCATCGGGCTGCGCCAGCCTGTTCGACCGGATCTTTTCCAGGATTGCATCCTCCGAGAACTCGGACGCGGGGATGGGGCCGATGATCCCGTAGTTGTTCCGCGTCGGGACCAGGTAGACGGGGACGGCGCCCGTGAGGATGATCGCGTACATCACCGACTTGTGGCAGTTCCTGTCGACGAGGACGATGTCGCCGGGGGATACGCAGGACGAAAAGACGATCTTGTTCGCCGTCGAGGTCCCGTTCGTCACGAAATACGTCCTGTCGGCCCCGAAGATCCGGGCGGCGTCGGCCTCGGCCTCGCCCACCACCCCCGAGTGCTCCAGGAGGGACCCGAGTTCGGGGACGGAGACGGAGAGGTCGGCCCTGAGGGTGTTCTCCCCGAAGAATTCGTAGAAGAGTTTGCCGACCGGCGACTTGAGGAAGGCGGCGCCGCCGGTGTGGCCGGGGGTGTGCCAGGCATAGGTGTACTCCTGGGTGTACCTGACGAGTTCGCCGAAGAAGGCGGGGAGGAGGGTGTCGAGATAGTCGCCGGTGACGTCCTCGATCCGGCCGGCGACGAACCGCGGGGTGTTGTCGAGTTTCCAGAAGTAGCCGTCGATGGTCCTGACCACCTCCAGGGGGATCTCGTTCACGGCCAGTTTGCGGGTGAACAGGAATATCGGGAGCGACCTGTTCCTCGTCCTGATCTCCCGGATCATCTCGGCCGGCCCCGGAGCGTCGGGGGCGTCGGCCTGGAGGTCCCAGTCGAGGAGGACGCCGGCGATCTCCGGGTACGACGACCGGAAGATGGAGAGGGCGTCGTCGATGGTCGTGGCCTCGACCACGTCGAAGTCGAGGTCTTTCAGGAGCCTGATGATCTCCCGGAGGGCGATGCCTCCCGCGGTCTTTGCCCCGAGTTCGGAGTCAATGATGAGGATGGAGAGGTCGAGGTTGCTGTACCATTCCATGGTCTCGTGCCCTCAGGGGGGAGTGGGCGAGGGAGGCATAAAAGGTATGGGTGAGGAGGGAGACATACCGACTTTCCCGAAACACAGGCAGGTTGCCACGTGAAGAGCGGCGCGGACCAACTGCCTTCCCAAAGCACAGGCCGGGGGCTACGCCGGAAATCAAAGATTTTCTTGAACTCGCTATCGCTCGTTGCCCCCGGACCCCCGTTCAGGATTGGGCCGGGGAAGTCCGAAGAGGAGATCTGGAGGAAGATTGCCCTATCCACGCCTATCCTGCACCGGGGGGCCGGGGGCGGTAGTCCCCCGGCATGAAACACAGATCAATCATCTTTCCCGCACACACCACAGGCGTCCCCCGGAGGAAAATCCCGACCCCCCGCCTTCCCCACGCGGTTCGCCGGGGGCTATCGCCCCCGGACCCCACATTGGGATAGGGCCGGGGAAGACAGAGCAGAGATCCTTGAGGTAGGAGATAACCATCCCTCCGCCTATCCTGAGCGGGGTGCGAGCACAAGCGAGCATGAGAAGATCGAAGATCTTCGAGGGCCGAGGGCTGCGAACGAAGTGAGCACAAGAATATCTCTGATTTTCGGCGGTAGTCCCCCGGAGGAGAACGTCGGCAGGACACATGGTATGGCGCAGGAACACCTTTCGGGAGTCCGATCCGAACCCGCGAGCCCCCGCTCTCGCCCTCGCCCTCGCATGCCGTGTCAACAGGATCAAAAAAAAGAGGACCGGCCCCTCCCGCGGGGGCCGTCTTCGAAAGCGTTACTCCTGCTTCTCTTCGGACTCGTCCGACTCTTCGGCCTGCGCCGCGATCGTCCGCATCGACGGGAAGAGGATCACTTCCTTGATGGAGTCGTTGCCGGTGAGGAGCATCACCGTGCGGTCGATACCGATGCCGACCCCGCCGGTCGGGGGCATGCCGTAGCCGAGGGCGTTGACGAAGTCGTAGTCGATCATCTGCGCCTCAAGGTCGCCGAGGCGGCGCTTTGCGTCCTGCTCCTCGAAACGCTGCTTCTGGTCGATCGGGTCGTTCAGTTCGGAGAAACCGTTCGCAAGTTCCATGCCGTTCACGAAGAGTTCGAAACGCTCGGTGAAGCCGGGCTTCGAGCGGTGGCGCTTCGCCAGCGGCGAGTTCTCGACCGGGAAGTCGTAGATGAAGGTCGGCTGGATGAGTTTCTCCTCGCAGTAGTGGTCGAAGAAGAGGGGGAGGTAGTCGCCGTGAGTCTGTGCCGTCTCGCACTTCTCTACCTTCTCCTTCGCGGCGATCCGGGCGAGTTCGTCGAGAGGCGTCGCATAGACGTCGATGCCGCCGTATTCCTTCACCGCGTCCTCCATACTGAGCCTCCTCCACGGCCGGGCAAAGGAGATCTCGTTGCCCGCGAAGGTGACAGTCGTCGTGCCGAGAGCGCTCTCGACAAGGTGGGTGATGACCTCCTCGGTGAGGTTCATCATGTCCTCGTAGTCATGGTAGGCCGCGTAGATCTCCACCATCGAGAACTCGGGGTTGTGGTGGGTGTCGATATCCTCGTTCCTGAAGTTCTTCGCGATCTCGTAGACCTTCTCGAAGCCGCCGACGACAAGCCTCTTCAGGTAGAGTTCCGGGGCGATGCGGAGGAAGAGCTGCTGCTCCAGGGCGTTGTGGTAGGTGATGAAGGGCCGGGCATTGGCGCCGCCATAGACGGACTGGAGTGTCGGGGTCTCGAACTCCATGAAGCCCTGTCCGTTGAGGAAGTTCCGCAGAGCGGCGATTGCGCGACTGCGGGTGCGAAAGGTCTGCCGCGACTCCTCGTTCATGATCAGGTCGAGGTACCGGTGGCGGTACCGCTGCTCGGTGTTCTTGAGCCCGTGGAACTTCTCAGGCATCGGGCAGACCGACTTGGTGAGGAGGTCGAAGCGGCTGACCCAGACAGTGATCTCGCCCATCTTCGTCCTGAAGACATGGCCTGTGGCACCGATGATATCGCCCGCGTCCAGGTACTTCTTGATGAACTCGAAAGGTTCGTCGCCGACGTCGTCCTTCCGCACATAGAGTTGCATGCGGGCCGAGGCGTCGCCGATGTCGATGAAAATCGTCTTGCCGTGGTGACGGAGGGCGTAGATCCTCCCGGCCGTCACGACCTCCTCCTCGCTCTGGTCGTGGCCGATCTCCGCAAAAGTTTCTTTGATCTCGCCGAGGGTCTGCTTCCGCTCATAGTGGGCCGGGTACAGGGTGAGCCCGGCCTCCTGGAGTTCGCGGTATTTCGTGAGTTTTGCCTCATCAAAACTGATCTGTGAATCGCTCATGGTACCATTCCCGGGTGCAGGACTGGCCCGGCCACACGGCGCGGCCGGGTGAAATCGCTATATATCTTTTTTATCGGGGAGTATTAAGGGTATCAGTCTGAGAGAAAAGAGGTCCCCGGCCCGGTACCGCCGGGGGACGATCCCCGGAGACGGGAAGAGACCGCCATATGGGGGGCGATTGTCCGGCGCGATATGAAAGCGCATAAATAGTGCCTGCAAAATTTATTACTCTGTATGAGGAGGCAGGATGGCCCAGTCCATTAAATCACGGTTCGAGACTTTTTCATCAGAGTGGCTTGAAAGGTGCACGGAATGCAAAAAAATGGCGATATCGGAGGATATGGCCGACAATGTCCGGAAAGAACTTGAAACCGATCTCTACTTCTTCAAACTGCAGGCAGGGATCGTCGGCGAGGAGACAGGAGACCTTGAAAAGGGCATCAGGCAACTGGAGAAATACGTCGAGATCGCCCTTGCGAAAGGGAAGGCAAACCATGCACGAGAGGCGGACAGAGAAAAGAAACCCCCTCGCGCCCCGCTCAGGGACATCATGGCGGGCCTCCACAGAAAATAACCCCTGAAATTCTTTCCCTCAACGGACGGCCGGGGTGTTGCCCCAAAGATAGAGCATGGGTAGGTCAATTTCGCCAGAGATATATAGTCCCTGAACCACGGAGATGCGATGAAACTCGGGTACCCCTGCACCAACCTGACCATCGGGGCCATGAATGGTCTCTTCCCTGACCGCCGCCATGCCCGGGCGGAGGAGGTGGACGCAGCAGTCGTCGAGAACCTTGCCTGCCTGGCGAGGACCCTGGAGTTCAATGAAAAGGCCGACCTCTCCTTCTTCGCGATCAGTCCGCGGGCCGTCCCGCACAGGACAGCCGCGTATGCGGAGTGCCTTGCGGCCGTCGGGGCCTATGTGAGGGAGAAGAAGATGCGGGTCATGACCTGCCCTGCCAGGCCCGCCCTCATCCCGGAGAGGCGGGCCGCCGACCTCGTCCATCTCGCCTCCCTCCTCGACGCCATGGACCTCGACACGACGGCAAAGATCCCGGTCAGGATCTACGGCAGGGGCGACGCGGAGGAGTTCTGCCGGGAGTATGCCAGCCTCCCCGACGCGGTGACCCGGCGTCTTGTCATCAGAAACGACCGCTTTCACACGGTCGAAGACTGCTGCGCCGTCGGCCGGGCATGCGGCGTGCCCGTGGCCTACGACCGCCACCAGGCCCGGGGAGACCCCGGCGAGGCCGTCAGGGAGTGCGCCCGCACCTGGAGGAAGGATGACGGCGTGCCTGTCGTCTTCTACGGTTCCCTCGACCGGGACACGCCGCACCCGCCGTCGGTCGACCCCGCCGCATTCGGATCTTTCCTTGCGGCCACGGCCCCGACAGACATCGACGTCATGCTCCTCTTCAGGGACAGGGAGAGGTCGGCCCTCATCGCGCGCCGGGTCGCGCACGACGACCCGCGGCTGGCGGCCGACAGGGTTATGAGCGCACCCGCCCACCACGCGCCCTGATGCGGATCGGGTACCCCTGCATGAACACGGCCATCGGGTGCACTTCTGCCCGCACCTTCAGGCTGACGTCCTGGAACGAGGAGAGGTTCCTCTCGACGGTCTCGGAGAACCTCGCCTGCCTCTCCCGCATCCTCGCGTTCAATGCCGAACACGACCTCCTCTTCTTCAGGGTCACCTCGGACCTCGTCCCCTTCGCCTCCCACCCGGTGAACGCCCTCGACTGGCCCGCGATCTTCGCGGAGGAGTTCGCCGGGATAGGGGCGTTTGTCCGGGACCACGGCATGCGCATCTCCCTGCACCCGGACCAGTTCACCCTCCTCACCTCACCCGACGCGGGTGTCTGTGAGAGGAGCGTCGCCGAACTGGCGTACCACGCCGCGGTCCTCGACGCCATGGGCCTGGACACGACGGCGAAGGTCCAGGTCCACCTCGGCGGGGCCTACGGCGACAGGGAGGCGGCCGTCGGCCGGTTTCTCGACAGGTACCGCACCCTCCCCGCGGATGTACGGCGGCGCCTCGTCGTCGAGAACGACGACCGCCTGTACACCGAGGCGGAGTGCCGCGCCGTCAGCCGCGAGTGCGGCATCCCCGTCCTCTTCGACGCCTTCCACCACGAGTGCAACCCCTCCGCCCTCGGCACCGGTGCGGCCGTCGCCGCCTGCGCCGCCACCTGGTCGGAGAGGGACGGCGTCCCGATGGCCGACTACTCCTCCCAGGAACCGGGCGGGCGGCGCGGCCGCCATGCCCGCACCCTCGACCCCGCCCACTTCGCCGCCTTCCTCGCCGCCGCCCGACCCCGCGACCCCGACATCATGCTGGAGATCAAGGACAAGGAACAGAGCGCCCTCCGCGCCCTCGCGATCGTGCGGGCGGGCGACAGATCCTGAGAGATAACGGCACGTGCCGGGACCTCCAGAACACATGCTGCCTCGCATCTATGAGGTCATCCCGGAACTCTCGTTCATTCAGCTCTGGAGAGACCCTCATGATCGGACCGATATCTCCCCCTGGATTCTATGACGAGCGGCGCGAACCTCCCGCCTTCCCCCTACTCCCCAACACAGGCACGCCGGAACAGGGATTTTACAGAGCCCAAAAAAAGGCACACTTCGCCCAACACCGGAGGAGGACTGTTGCGGATCGACAGACTCGTGCAGGAGAAGGGAGGACGATACCAGGACCATGCCGGAAGTACCGACCCCCCCTATCGGCGCTGGTCCTGTACCTCCTACCGCGACGACAGCACCATACCCCCGCGCCATGTCAGAACATGGCAAGGTTATTGGGCGGCGGGGCCCAACTCTTTCTCAACCATCATGGGTGGTGACGCCGCCCTGATCAGAGGAAAAGTGTGCACATGTTCTGGAACAGGGAAATGGAGACGATATCAGGGGCAGACCTCGAAGCGTTGCAGCTTTCACGACTGAAGTGGACTGTACACCACTCGCAGAACGTCGACTTCTACCGGCGGAAGTTCAGGGACGCCGGCGTCACGCCCGACGACATCACGACCCTCGCCGACGTGGAGAAACTCCCCTTCACCAGCAAAAAGGAGTTGCGAGACGCCTACCCCTTCGGCAACATCGCCGTCCCGATGAAGCAGGTCGTGCGCATCCACACCACCTCGGGCACGACAGGCAAACCGACCGTGGTCAGTTACACGCGACGTGACCTGGACAACTGGTCTGAACTGATCGCGCGGAACCTCACCATGATCGGCCTGACCGACGAGGATGTCTTTCAGAATTCGGTGAACTACGGCCTCTTCACCGGCGGCCTCGGTTTCCACTACGGCGCCGAGAAGATCGGGGCGACGGTGGTCCCGAGCGCCACCGGCAACACCCGGCGGCAGATCGAGATGATCCAGGACTTCGGCGTCACCGCGATCCACTGCACGCCCAGTTACGGGATGCACCTCGCCGAGGTCGCCGAGGAGATGGGCGCGTCCCTCGACACCCTGCGGATCGGGATCTTCGGCGCCGAACCCTGGTCCGAGAACATGAGAAAGGAACTGGAGGAGAGACTCGGCGTCGAGGCCTTCGACTCGTACGGGATGTCCGAGATGTACGGCCCGGGCGCCGGATTCGAGTGCCCCGAGCACAACGGTCTCCACCTCTGGCACGACTGCTACCTTGCCGAGATCATCGATCCCGTCACGGGCGAACGCCTGCCCGACGGCGAGAAGGGCGAACTGGTCGTCACGCCCCTGGTCAAGGAGGCGATGCCCCTGATCCGGTACCGCACCGGCGACATCACCTGCATCCTTCCCGACGACTGCCCGTGCGGCCGCGGCAAAAGAATAGCGCGCCTCACCGGCAGGGCCGACGACATGCTCGTCATCAGGGGGATCAACGTTTTCCCGTCCCAGATCGAGCACACCCTCCTCTCCATCCCCGACGTGGGGGACCAGTTCATCGTATATGTAGACAGGATCAACCATCTTGACGAGATGACGATCGAGGTCGAGATCAACAGGAAGAGTTTCAGCGGCGAACTCGCCGACCTCGCCCGCCTCCAGAAGACGGTGGCGGCGGCGATCAAGGAGAACCTGAATCTCAGGGCGACCGTCAAACTCGTCGAACCCGGCAGCCTGCCCCGCTTTGAGGGGAAGGCCCGCCATGTTGTGGACAGGAGAAGTGATATCTGATGATGATGTGGGACCCCCGCGTTGAAGAGATGCCGGTCGAGGACGTGAAAAAACTCCAGTACCGACTGCTGAAGACGCTCGTCTACCGGCTGTACAGTTTTTCCGACTTCTATCACACGCGGATGCGGGAGGCCGGCGTCCACCCCGACGACGTCAGGACGCTCGGCGACATCACGAAACTCCCCTTCATGCACAAGAGCGACCTGCGGGACAACTACCCGAACCGGATCTTCACCGCCCCGCAGGAGGAGATCGCCCGTTACCATGTCTCGTCCGGGACGACCGGCAAGCCCACGGTCGTCGGCTACACCGCAAACGACCTTGAACTCTGGACCACTTCCCTCGCCCGCGCCCTCACCTCCTGCGGCGTCGGCAGGGGCGACGTCTTCCAGGTGAGTTACGGCTACGGCCTCTTCACCGGCGGCCTCGGCCTCCACTACGGCGTCGAAAGGGTGGGGGCGACGGTGCTCCCGACGAGCACGGGCAACACCGAGCGGCAGATCGAACTGATGCAGGACCTCCACGTGACGGCGATCGCCTGCACCCCGTCGTATCTCATGCACCTCGGCGAGACCGCCGGGAAGATGGGGATCTCGATCGCAAACGATACCGACCTCCGTCTCGCCGTCCTCGGGGCCGAACCCTGGTCCGAGCAGATGAGAAAGAAGATCCAGGAGAACCTCGGGATCAAAGCCTACGACATCTACGGGACGAGCGAACTCTCGGGTCCGATGTTCACCGAGTGCGCCGAACAGAACGGCATCCATATCTGGGGGGACATCGCATACCCCGAGATCATCGACCCGGAGACCGGCGAGCAACTCCCGCCCGGGGAGAAGGGCGAACTGGTGATGACCATCCTGAAAAAGGAGGCTCTGCCAATGATCCGGTACCGCCTGGGGGACATTACGTCCCTCGACGACTCGGTCTGTGCCTGCGGCCGGACGTCGCCGCGGATCACGCGTATCCGGGGCCGCGTCGACGATATGCTCATCGTGCGCGGGATCAATGTCTTCCCGTCGCAGGTCGAGCACACTCTCATGGGCATCCCCGAGGTGGACGGGTCGGCCTTCCAGATCGAGGTGGACCGCCGCGGCGCGCTGGACTCCATGCTCGTGCGGGTGGAGATGAGCAAGGAGGCCTTCTCCGACAAGATCAACGAGTTGATGAAGGTGCGGGCGAAGGTCGTCCACCAGTTGAAGAGTTCCCTCAATGTGGCTGCCGACGTCGAACTCGTGGCGCCGGGAACGCTCCCCCGCTTCGAGGGGAAGGCAAAGAGAGTGATTGACCGGAGAGTGTACTGAAGATGGCTGAGAAGAAGTATATCATCAAGCAGGTCTCGATCTTTTCGGAGAACAAGCCCGGTCGCCTTGCGGCGATCGCCCGCGCCCTCGAAGAGGCCGGGATCAATATCCTCGCCTTCTCGATCGCGGAGGCGAACGGCTTCGGCGTCGTGCGGGCGCTGGTGAACAAGCCGGAGAAGGCCCACGACTGTCTCACGAAACTCGGTTTCATGATCTCCTTCACCGATGTCATCGCCGTCGCCATGCGCGACGAGCCCGGCGGGCTCTTTGAGATCGCCCGCATCCTCGGCGACGCCGGGGTCAATATCGAGTACTCGTACGCCTACTCGGGCAAGGATGCGGCGGTGCTCATCCTGCGGGTCGACCAGGTCGAGGAAGGGATCGACCGGATCCTGGCCGCGGGCGGGAAACTGCTCAGCGTTGATCTTTTCCAGTGACGCCCCGCGGGGGCATGGCCCCTCTCTTTTTGTGCAAACTGAGGGGTTCGATAGGACGAAAATCGAAGATTATCTCGGACCCAAACCGGCATGGGCGGGAATACAGCGCCCTCCCCTCAGAAACTCTGCTCCGTGTTCCCCCACTGCCCCATTCATCTTATCTGAGGGTACAGTCTATCTGATTTTATGAGATCGATCGTCTCGGGCGCCGTGTGCTGCCTCCTGGTCTCAGTCGTTCTGCTCGCCGCCGGATGCACCGGTGCGGAAGAACCGGAGAAAGATTGTGTGAAAGAAGGTGTGACATTCAACGGCACCGTCACCTATGTGGACCTCGAAGGGGGTTTCTGGGGCATCACCGGCGACAATGGAGGGCACTTCTACCCGACGAACCTGCCCGGAGAGTGCCAGGTCGAGGGCCTGCACGTGCGCATGACCGCCGTACCCGCCGAAGAGGGGGTGGGCATCCAGATGTGGGGCAAACGCATCACGATCACCGAGATCGAGAGGATATAATAGTATTATCTTCCCTCTTTTGTCGTTCCACGTTCAAGTCTGAGAGCACAAAAAAGAATGAGATCAGTCCCGGCGGCCCGCCAGCAGGACTGCCGCGCCCGCTCCCGCAAGGGCGGCAAGGGTACCGAAGCCCGGACTCCGTGCAGGCGTGGTCGGGGTCGCGGTCGCCGTGCCGGTGGTGACCGGTGCGGTGATCGGGACTGTTTCAGACGCCAGGGCCGCGGTCGGCGCTGGGGTGGGCGTCAGGGTCGGGGTGGCAGCAGCGCTATCGACCGCAGTCGGCACGCTGGCCGCGGCAGCACCGCTTCCCCCACCGCCGCCTCCTGATCCCCCGCCGGATGACGACGGTTTCGATGTCGGAGTCGGCGTGGTGGCTTTGACCGTGACCGTCACCGCCTCGGACGTTCTGTTCCCTGCCTTCGCGGTGACGGCGGTACTGCCGACACCAACCGCTGTGAAGAGGCCGGTGGACGCGTTGATCGTGCCGACCGTCGTATTGAAACTCGACCACGTCACCGGGACGGTCATCGCACTGCCATACTGGTCATAGACCTTCGCGGCAAACTGTTGCGTACCGCCGGGGAAGAGAGGCGACACCGTCGTCGGCGTGACCGTAAGAGTCGTCACGACTGCGGGATCTCTTTGGGTGACGACCGTGCCGTTCACGACAGAATATTTTCTGGAGACATCATCGCCGGGCGTGCCCGGAGAACCATTCTCCGCGATACACCCGACCGTCAGGTTCACGGGAGCGGAGAGGCCCGATTTCATCGGAGTGCAGTCCACGTAACAGAGCGTCAGGTCGCCGGTAACGCCGGTCGGGTGATAGAAACTGATCCTTGCGGTATTACCAACAGTATTCACCGTCAGCGTCGCTCCGTCGACGGGGTTCGTCGTGTTCGCAACAATGACGACACTCGACGCGTCCGCGGTGACACTGATATCGCATGCATCGAGTTTGTCCGCACCGATCACAGTGACCGGCACAACAGCGGTCTCGCCGACAGGTATGGACCCGGTCGGCGTCTTCACCGTGATTTCAGCGGCACTGGCCGCACCGGCACTGCCCAAGAGGAGCAAGGCCAGCGCGACCAGCACCATAGATCGTAAGAATCTCATCCTTCACCTCTGCTGGAAATGTTCGTCCAGGAGACCGACGGTATATCCGGCCATGTCACGCACGTCGCCCTCGTCAAGGACGCCGTCGCCGTTCACGTCGCCGTAGAAGACGCCCGTTTCATCGAGGGCCGACAGATGCGCCAGGTGTCGTGCACCATCGCGTGCATCCGCGGAGTTCACGACACCGTTGCCGTTCGCATCGCCGATGACCCTCCCGGTAAAGGCCAGGTCGAGTTTTGCGGCGGCACCCGGGTCTCCCGAGATCGTAACTCTGCCGTCGCCGGCGACACTGACATTCGACCGTGGCACATCGGTCCACGATCCCCCGGCACACTTTCTCACCGCCAGGTCGCCCAGGAGGACCGACCTCTCGCCGCGGGAGAGAGACGGTGCCCGGATAGTCGCGCCCGGCACAACCTCGTACCTGAGACCCGCGGGGGTCAGTGCGCTCCAGGTGCCGTCCTTCACCGTGTCGGCCACCATCTTTCTGAAGGAGAGGGTGTCGCAGGTCTCGTGGGCGAAGGCCAGGTTCTGGTAGCCGACGCTGTACTCGGAGTCGTGCAGCGTCATCCTGACAGATCCGGGTTCATCCGACCGGGTGACATACGCGACCGAGACGAGAGGTTCTTCAGCGGTCGCCGTCAGGGCCTCCGGGAAGATGAGCGCCACCGAGAGGGTGCCGTCGTGCGCATGGTGGTTCACGTACCCCGCAGAGATGTTCGTCACCCCGGTGATCTCCAGGTAGTCGGGGTCGTATGAAAGCCTGAACCCGACTCCTTCGATCGCGTCCAGGTCGGAGGCGGCGATCGTGAACGCCCCCTCGCCGGTCTCGACCATCGATTCCTGTACTGCAATATCTGCCGCGCAGGCCACGCCGCAGACCATCGCCAGGACGCAGACCGACAGCAGGCATATCTTCGTCAGTGTCATGTGCCGTACTCCTCGCACAAAAGAGAGGGGTCCCTGACAGGGACCCCGGTGCTCGTCATTCTGGTGTGCTGTCATTCTCCCCCACCGGATCAGTCCCTGCGTCCCGAGAGGGCGACTGCAGCAGCCGCGCCCGCAAGGGCGGCGAGGACGCCGAAGCCCGGACTCTGTGCGGGCGTGGTCGTGGTGGAGGCAACCGGCGCGTCGGTCGTCGGCGCCCCTGTGGGCGCGACCGTCGGCGTCGGGGTGTCGACCGCCGCCGAACCGCTGCCCGCGGTTACCTCCTTCCCGTACACGATTGCGCATGTGCCTGCCGCGGGGATGTGCGCCGCGTACGAGGTCATGCCTCCCTCCTCGCCGAGACAGCGGGTGGACTGGACGGTCCAGTTCCCTCCCGCCAGGAAGGCGAGGGCGACATCGTCCTTCGTGTACCCGGCGCCGGTGCAGGCGGCGGTCGGCACGCAGAAGGTGATGTCGATGCCGTTCTCGACGGAGACGCGTTTGACGGTGACCGCGAAGGCCCGGTAGAACGCCTGGGCGGGCCTGACGCCGGCGTCCTCGTCGACGACGACGAGAGCGCCCGCGGCGCCCGAACCCGGGGAAACGTCCCGCACGACGCCCTTGAAGTGGGCGACGCCGTCGCCGTCACAGACGGCCGCAACAAGGTCGCTCTTCCCGCCGCTCCCTGAGGAAACGACAGAGGGTGTCGACGGAGTGGGCGGTTCGGCCTTCGGGATGGCACGCACGGCCGTGAAGACGGAGAAGCCCGGCGTCTTCACCTCATAGTGGTGGTAGCCAGCCCTGGTCTTCGTCCAGACAGTCGGCAGCGCCTCCCATGCCGCGGTGACGGTGTTGTACCGGTACACTCTCATGTTGTACTTCTCGTCCTCCGGGACCGTGCTCGTCGGGATGCAGACGGTCAGCACCGCACTGAAATTGAGTTTCTTCGCGTCTTTCAGGTTCTCCGGCGTGATGTCGAGGGAGAGGAACGCATCTTCAGGCCTGCCCATGCCCGCGACAAAGGTCGGGACATCCCCGCTCGCCGGGGTCACGACCGTAACATTGAACCTGGCATCTCCGTCGACATCCTGCCGGTCGACACAGATCTCCGGGACGATTGCCGAAACATCAGGGGAACCCGACTCGATCGTCGGCCTGACCGGGTTTTGGGGTGAGGGGGGCGTCGAGACCGCGGGCGTGACAGTCACGACTGCGGTGCAGACGACAAAATCGGAAGGATACGTCTCCGCATCGACACCGCCGGGGGTCACGGTGAGTCTGATACCGCAGATGCCAGGCCGTGCAAAGGTGACGGTCGTCTCCGGGGTATCGCTGGAGGAGAACGTACCGACGTCGCCACCGACAAACTCCCAGAGATAGGTTGCATTTTCCGGTTCCCTCAGGTCGGGGACGTCGGCCCGGAATGTGGCGCTGGTGGTGACGGTGAAGGCCGCACCGTCTTCGATGTCGTCGATCCCGACCTTCAGGGGCAGACTGGCCACGGTGCCCGCCCAGCGGGCGGTGCCGATTGTCTGGCCGTCCCTGTCGGCGACGGTCAGGGTTACATTCGCAGGGCCGAAACGCGTGAAAGTGTGTTCCGCCTCCATCGCAGCAGAGGCGAAGGACAGCGTCGCGGTGCCGGCGGCATCGGTGAAGGTCCAGGTCCACGCACCGCACCAGTCGAGGCCGGTGCCGGCAGACTCCGCGGCGAAGACCGCGGGCATGCCGATGACCACGTCACCGTCCGCAACGCGGAGGGCGGGGTCGAGGACGAGGTCGGTGGTCTGCACGAGGGGATAGTAGTCGCAGGCGCCGGGTGCGGGTTCGTAGCGGTTTGCCGGGTCCACGCCGAGATACCCGTTGACCGCATGGTTCGTCTCCGAGTATCCGTTCATGCCGCCGGGGGAACCCCACCAGTTGCCGGCGCGGACACCGCCGCCGACGATGTTCTCTCCCTCTTCGGGCGTGATGTTCCAGGCATAGGCCGATGCGGCGATGCCGGAGACGTAGGTATCCGTGGAGAAGACATTGTCATAGACGGAACCGCTGCCGCCGTCGGCCTCGACCGCACACCCGCCGACGCTGACAACCCTGTTCCCGGTGATCGCTGCGGGACGGACAGACCCGGCGGGAACGGCAATGCCGACGCCGCACTCTCTGACCGTGTTTCCGGCGATCTCGCCGTCGCCCGAGATGCCGGTGCCGCAGTCCGTAACAGTGTTGCCACGAGTTAGTTCAAGGGTCTTGACAGTCGAATCGATGCCGACCTCGCAGCCGGTCACAATATTGTCGAGCACGCGGACGGTGGCGCCCGCGATATCGGGGTTGTTCGTCCCGGGCGTGACGGAGATGCCGGCGTGCCGCATGGCGGTCACGGTATTGCCGGTGACGGTGGTGGTGCCGTCCTTCCCGGTGACTGAGATGCCGTCTCCCCTGCCGTCCATAACCCTGTTCCCGGCGATCTCGGCGCCGCCGGCACCGTCGGAGAGAGTGTTGGAGTAGTAGATGCTGCTTTTGGTGGCGCCGGAGACGATGTTGTTCGTCACGCGGGCATGGTCGTAGGCAATGATGGACTGGTACCCGATGCCGCCGTAGGCGCAGTTCGTCAGGACGTTCCCATCGGCAACGCCGTTTTTGACATAGATGCCGTACGATTTCGTATTCTTCAGCGTGCAGTCGAGGACGGAGACATCAGTCCCCTCAGTCCCCTCTACCCTGATGCCGATGTACCCGCCGTCGATGTAGCAGTTTTTGACGGTAATGTTCCTGTACTCTGTCCGGGCCTTTGTCGAGACGACCGTGCTCCTGGTGTCGGCGGTGAGCAGGACGTCGCGCCCGTCCATGACAACGTCGTCGCTCTCGATGCTGACGGTGTGGGGCTGGATCCCGAAGTAGTAGTAGCCCGGGGCCGTGATGGTGTACTTACCGCTGGCATACGTGTACCCGGCCTCTCCGGCCTCGGCCAGTTCCACGCCGCTGACCGGGGGCATGCCAACCCTGCACAGCGGGGCCCTGTCATAGACGCCGTCGGCCACCTCGAAGGGAGTCCGCGAGTACCCGGTCTCCGAGACGGCGGTGTCCGACCACCCGGTGCCGGTCGCGTTCGTCCAGTAGTTCCCCGCGATGTACTTCCCGAGGACGATGTTCCGTCCCGACATATCGGTCGGGGCGATGTTCCAGGTGTAGGAGGCGGGCGCCGTGCCGGCGACATAGGTCGCGGCACTGAAGAGGTTGTTGTAGACCTGACCGCTCCCGCCATTGACGGCAAGGGCCGTCGCGTCCGACCGGACAATGTTTCCGGCGAGCGTCGCCGTGCCCGTCCACGCGGACGGAACGGCGATGCCGGTGGTCGTGGAGGTCACCGTGTTCGCCTCAATGGAGACGGCCTCCACATCGGGCGTGACCTCGATGCCTGTCGGGGCTTCGACCGTGTTGCGGGAGATGGTGCCGCTTCCCCTGATGCCGACCGCCTTCGCGGTCACCTGGTTGTCGGTGACTGTCGCCGCGCCGGTGAAGATGCCGTACAGGGCGCTGCCGGTGACGGTGTTCCCGGTGAGGACGATCTCCGTCCCGGTAACATTGATGCCGACATCGCCGTTTTTGACCTGGCAGTTCTTAACGACGATATTCGACCGGTTCTCAGCAAAGATGCCGGTCTTGCCCGGTGTCTTCGCGCCGACAGAGAGGGAGAAGTACCCGCCGTCCAGCGTGACGTCGTCCGAGGCGATGATCACTGGTTTGACATGGGCAGAGCCGGTGAACCAGTACTCGCCGGGCGCGGTGATCGTGTAGGTCATGGTGGCCCGGTCGTACGTGTATCCGCGTCCTCCTGTGATCTTCAACTCGCCGCCGCCAGACTCGGAGATCTTACAGAGGGGCATGGTGTCGTACACGCCCGACCCGGCGACGACCTCGAATGCCTCCTTGTCGTATCCCTTCACCGAGGAGTGGGTATCAGAGTACCCGCTCGCACCGTCGGTCGAACCCCACCAGTTGCCCGCGGTCCATTCCCCGCCGACGATGTTCCGTGCAAAGACCGGGGTCTCCGCATTCCACGCGTACTTCTCGATTGCCGCCGTCGTGACGTCGGGGTGGACGTAAGACGAGGTGTTGAAGGCGTTGTTGTAGATCCGGGACGACCCGATCTGGCCGCCGGTGAGGGAGAGTGCCGGGCCGTCGGCACTGATCCGGTTCTCCGTCATGGTGAGGGCCGATACCGAGTTCAGTCTCAGGCCCGCGGTGGCGCTCGTGCCGGCGACCGTGTTGTTCCTGATGACGCTCTTCGAACCGGCTCTCGACCCGGCGTTCATGGCAACGATGCCATAGCCCTCGGCCGCGGAGACGCCGCAGCCGGAAACCTGGTTGTCGGCGAGGGTCAGGTCGGAAAACCCTCCGCTCAGGAAGATGCCGCAACCGCCTTTGACGCAGTCGATGCCCGAGTCGGAGACGCGGTTGCCCGTGACAGCGGCGCCGGCGACAGACTGGATGCCGTAGCCCATGGGACTCTCCCGGCCGCACCCGGTGACGACGTTGTCCCTGACAGACCCGTCTTCAGTCCTGATGCCGAAACCGAACGAGAGGTCGCTCTCTCCGTTGCTGAAACCGCTGTCGGTGACGGTGTTCTTCTCGATCGTCGTGCCGGCCATCCCGAAGATGCCGTTCCCGATGTTCTCGCCGCCGGCGCCGACGGTCTTGCCGCAGTCGGTGACGGTGTTACCGGAGATGATGCCGCCCTGGGCAAAGATGCCGGTGCCTGAGACCTCCTCGGCGCCTGAGGTGGTGACCTTGCCGCAGTCGGTGACCGTGTTGCCGGAGACGACGAGACCGGTCTTCGCATAGATGCCGTACGACCCCGTGCGCCCGTCGCGGCTCTCGGCGATCTGAGCGCACCCGGTCACGGTGTTGTCCGAGACTCTGCCGTCATAGCCCATGGCCAGTATCCCGTAACTTCCCGGCCCCGGGGTCGTGCTGACCGGGGGGTTGCCGCAGTCTGTCACCGTGTTCGCGGTGACGACGACCTTCTGGGACGCTGCGTAGATGCCCTGGCACTCGGTGCTCTTCAGGGAGGTGATGGGTTCGTCGCCGCAGCCGTAAACGACGTTGTTGCGGACCGTGGTGGTCCTGAACGCCTCGGAGCGGATGCCCTGGCCGCGAAACCCGGTGATGTTCCCGAAGTTCTCGATGGTCGCACTGCCCGTGCCGTCCGTGACCTGCACGCCGTACGTCTGGCCGGCGGCATGGTCGGGGTCGGGCCTGAGTATATGCCCGTTGCCGTTCAGCACAACGCTCCCGTCGACCGCGACCTGGAACGTCCCGGAGACGTCCTCCTGCAGGGTGTACGTGCCGGGGACGGTGATCGTGCAGACGCCGTCCACGAATGCTTCCTGCGTGATATCTGACGGGGTGACGGCGAGGGCCGAGATGCCGTCCTCAGATGTTATTTCCGTGTCATTGCCGCCGGGAGTGACGGTCCCGACGATGTCTGTATCTTCGCCAGGGACTCCAGAGCCTGATACGCTCTCGTTTCCCTGCGTTTCTTCTGCCGCCGCACCGGGCATGCAGCAGAGTACCATTGCCGCCACAATGAGCAGCACCATCCATCGCATAGTTTTCATCGAACCACGATCCGTCGTACAGGGTACACGATATCACCCGAACGGGCAACCGTGTAACCTGATAATAATTTTCAGAATAAAGGTAACACTCAGTTCGATATATACTGTATAGTTTCAAATCACGTATCCGTGACCCGAGGAAAACATATTACGCCATACCAGGACTGTCGAAGAAAGAAAGCACGAATAAAACGTTTAAAATAATTATGTGCGGCGAAGAGTCTGGCTGAGGCGGCGGATCAGTACCGTGCCGAAAAAAAAGAGTGCGCGGCCCCTGCCGCGCCACCGGTTTTACCTGCCTGGCGGCACCACCACGCCCACATACAGGTCAGAGATGTACGTCGCATCCGCGAGGTCGACGACACCATAGGGCTCGGCATAATCGGCACGGAGGTCGGGTTCCGATGCCGTGTCCCGCGCACAGCTGTACACATAGGCGACATCCCCGATATCGGCCTCGACACCGTTGCCATTGAGGTCACGCGTCGTTATCGACGGCAGGGTCGCCCGTGCCATCAGGACGGCACGGGAGGCGTTGACCCTCCCGCCCGAGGATATTTTCCCGTCAAGAGAGGGGATCCTGTCCACCGAGTCGATCAGGATCTGTTTGGTCTCTTCCGCGGTCAGACTCCGGTTCACCGACTTGATCAGCCCCGCAGTCCCCGAGACCATGGGCGTCGCCATGGACGTGCCGCTGTAGAACGCATACCCCTCTTCGGGGTCTGTATAGCGGGTGATCGTGAAACTGTCCAGCCAGGCAAAACTGCCCGGGTTTTTGGAATAATACAGGTACCCGATGTACAGGGGGTCGCCGCCGAGCATCGTGCCATACCTGTCCAGACCGACGACCCGGGAGACGATCTCCCCGTGCGAACTCCCGGTGACGACGTCGGCGATGTAACAACTCTCATTGTGGATCATGTCGTCATAGGACGGATAATTTCTGAAGTCGGTGGTGGAGACAAGGACCTGAAGTTTGTCCGTCCCCTCCCGGAGGGCGTACGCGGTGACGAACTCCAGCGCGGTGTCCTCGAGGTCGGTGAACGGTGTGTCGGAGTACGTCAACGACACGTTCACGCCGGAGACGCCCAGGGCGTACCTGTCCGTCCCGCCCATGTACCCCCCGCTCCAGTTGTCGCTCTCCAGATAGGAGAGCACATTCCAGGCGGCCGCCGACGACTCGGTGATATCGTCCTGATATGCCGCAGACCATACGGGGACGGTGGAGAGGATGCCGACGCCCGGCGCCGCGACATGGACGCTGATCTTGCCGTAATTCGAGAAAATGGCCGGGTCGTCCCTGTTGTCGAGTGCGGCGACGGAGAGCACGTTCGGGCTGTTGTAGTTCGCCGGGTACATCGGGAAGGCGTCGTTGTCGGTGCCGTCATTGCCCGCGGCGCAGACGACCAGCGCCGACGAGGCCCGGATCGCATCCCTGTACGCCTCGCTCCCTTCGGCACCGCCGAAAGAGCAGCTGATGACGTCGGCCCCCATCGCAGTCGCGTACTTGATGGCGGCGATGGAGTGATAGACCGTGCCGTACCCCTGCGTATCGAGCACACGGACGGGCATGACCTTCGCCTCCCACATCACTCCGACAACGCCGGCGGTGTCGTTCCCGACGCCGGCAATGGTACCGGCACAGTGGGTGCCGTGCCCGTTAAAGTCCATGGGGTCGTTGTCGTCGTCGACAAAGTCCCAGCCGCGGATATCGTCGACATAGCCGTTGCCGTCGTCGTCGATGCCGTTGCCCGGTATCTCCCCGGCGTTTGTCCAGATGTTCGCCGCGAGGTCGGCGTGGGTGTACATGACCCCGCTGTCGACGACCGCGATGGTCACGTCGGACGACCCGGTGGTGACGTTCCAGGCGGCAGGGACGCTCATGTCGGCGCCCGGCGTCCCGGCCTGGTTATTGTAGTAGGCCAGCATGCCCTCGAAGCTCTGGCCGTCCTGCAGGACCTGGCCGGTGTTCTTCATGCCCCACAACCTATCAAAGTACGGGTCGTCAGGTTCTTTCAGGGCGTGCACGTAATAGTTCGGCTCGGCATATTCGACACTGGAGAGACCGGTGTAGTAGGCGACGGCCTCTTCGACGGAGACGCCGTCGGGAAGTTTCACGACCTGCATGCCGGGGACGAGGTCGCCCAGGTCGTCGGCAACGTCGGCACCGAGGGCGGCGTGGGCGTTCGCCGATGCCGAACAGAGGGACGGGCCGTCTCCTGCACCGTCGGCAAACCGTACGATGACGGTGTCTGGTTCGTACAGGGACGCATCGGGCACGACCTCGCCGCCGAAGCCCGAGCCCTGGGCCAGAGGGACGACCGACAGCAGGCAGAGGACTGCCAGGAAGGCATGAAATCCCCTGAATTGTATGAGGGGAGTATGAAAAATCATATTTGAGACATTGAAACGCATAATACCGTTTAATCAGGTGGGAGGGTTTCACATATAATTATTCTTTTTTCACACGACCTATTACATAAAATGCAATATGTATTATGCAGGGGTGTGCGCAGGTCTGCCAGGAAAAAGAATGTCGACAGAAGAGGGTGGAGACTATCACCGAAAATTAGGGAGGGGAGACGTTTTCACTTCTTCTCCCACTTATACAGTTCCTGCACCTGCGCGAGGGTGCTCCCGCGTGCGATCTCCGCCCGCACCCGCTCCTCGTTTTTCTTCACTTCGAGGGCGCGGCGGGCGATCTCGTAGGCCCGCTCCTTCGGGATGACGACGACACCGCTCTCGTCCGCGATGATCCAGTCGCCGGGCCTGACCTGCTGGCCGCAGCAGGCGATCTCGGCGTTGATCTCGCCGAAGCCTTTCGCCTCCCCGGCGTTCGGGACGCAGGCGCGGGCGAAGAGGGGGTACTGCATCGCCCTGATGTCGTCGACGTCGCGGACGGCGCCGTCGATGATGACGCCGGCGACACCCTGGACCTTTGCCGAGTGGGTGGCGAGTTCGCCCCAGGGGGCGACATGGGTCCGGCCGTCGTTGTTGATCACCAGGACGTCTCCGGGACGACAGAGGTCGATCGCCTCCACAGGCTTTGCCCAGTCGCCCGCAAAGGTCTGGACAGTCACCGCGGGGCCGGCGAACTTCACGCCCCTGGTGAGGGGGAAAAGGCCGGTCATCGCCCCTTTCCGGTGCATGGCGTCGGTGACGTTGGGCGCCGAGACCTGCATCAGGAGGGACCTGATCTCCTCGTCGGGGGACGCCTTCTTCTCGGGGACGATCGAGGGGTCGTCGATCGCCGCCCTGATCTTCTTCGCCGAGCTTTCGACGTCGCCAGACTTGACGATCCAGCCGCCGACGATGACGATATCGGCCCCGGCCCGCACGGCCTCGGCCGCGGTCGCCGCGTCGAGGCCGCCCGCGACCGCGAGCTGGATGGAGACCGATCCTGCAAGGGTGCGGAGGAGGTCGACCGAACTCCTGCCGAGCATCTGCTGGTCGATCCCGACATGGGCGTTGACGATGTCGACGCCGAGGACTTCGAGGTCCTTCGCCCGCCCCACCGGGTCGGCGACATGGATCAGGTCGGCCATGATCTTCACGCCGTACAGCCGTGCCGCCCGGACGCATTCGGCGATGACCGAGTCGTCGGCGTCGGCAAGGACGCAGACGATGTTCGCCCCGGCCTTGGCCGCCATCTCAACTTCCATCGTGCCGGTGTCGGCGATCTTCATGTCCGCAACGATCACCTGGTGGGGGAAGGCGCTGCGGAGTTCGCGCACCGCCGCCATTCCCTCGCTCTTGATCAGAGGGGTGCCCACCTCGATCCAGTCGGCGCCGCCCGCGACCGCTTCCCTCGCGATCCGGGCGGCCCGGTGCAGTTCGAGGATATCGAGCGCCACCTGGAGCGTCGGACGTGTCATGCCTGAAAATGGGGCCGCGAAGGTGTTAAGACTTGCTTCGGCCTTGACAATGCAGGCGTCACCAATAAGAGGCAGTCCCGTAAACCAGTAGAAGAGAACACATCGAGGAATGGTCATGATCAAACTCGTCCTATTACGGCATGGTGAGAGTGTCTGGAACAGGGAAAACCGGTTCACCGGGTGGACCGACGTCGACCTCTCGGAAAAAGGGGTGGAGGAGGCGCACGAAGCAGGCCGCGTCCTGCGGGAGGAGGGCTACACCTTCGACTGCGCCTTCACCTCGGTCCTGAAGAGGGCGGTCCGCACTCTCTGGATCGTCCTCGACGAGACCGACCTGATGTGGATCCCGGTGACGCGCTCCTGGCGGCTGAACGAGCGCCACTACGGCGCCCTCCAGGGCCTGAACAAGGCCGAGATGGCGGCGAAGTACGGCGACGAGCAGGTCTTCATCTGGCGGCGGAGTTATGCGACGCAGCCGCCGGCGCTCGACCGGGACGACGACCGCCACCCGGCCCACGACCGCCGGTACGCGGGGATCCCTGAGGCCGCGGCCACGGGGACGGAGTGTCTGAAGGACACGGTCGGACGTTTCCTCCCGTACTGGGAGGAGGAGATCGTCCCGGCCCTGAAGGCGGGGAAGAGGGTGCTCATCGCCGCCCACGGGAACTCTCTCCGGGCCCTCGTGAAGCACCTCGACGCCATCCCGGACGACGAGATCGCGCACCTGAACATCCCGACAGGCATCCCCCTGGTCTACGAACTCGACGACGACCTGACGCCCCTGCGCCACTACTACCTCGGCGACCCGGCGAAGGTGAAGGCGGCGATCGAGGGCGTCAAGAAGCAGGGGACGGCAAAAAAATAATTTCTCTTTTTTTCGGTCCTGCCGGAACCACCCGACAGGTCAAAAAGATCCGGACGTCCCCGACCGCGGTCAGGGGAGGGGTCGCATGAATAGTATAGGGTATCAAAAAAGGGGCCTGGTGTGGTGTTCCAGAGATCCCCGCACAAAAGGACGTGCCACCTATGCCAGCTGATACTGCCGCTGAATGAGCTGCATCCCCCCGTCCTCAAGGAAGTTGTCCAGAAATATGTTCTGCACAAGTTCCCAGCCCTCCAGTTCCGTCTCCTCCTTTTCGGTCGGGAAGTAGAGCCAGAGGCGTTCTTTTCCCACCCTGAAGAGACAGAACCGCCGTCCTTCCTTGTAGAAGGTGACAAGGCCTTTCCCGGTTCTGTTGAGCGGCGACACCACAGGATCATACCCCACGGTGAAGGTGACGCCGCCGCCCAGGGCGAGCGTCCGGTCGAAGAGGTCGAGAGCAATTTTCCGGTAGACCGGGCTCTCCGGGAGCTCCACCCTCCCTTCGAAGTCAGATGAGTCGCGTGAGTGGATGCCGGCGTCATAGGCCTCGTAGAAATCGAGCAGACGCTCGATCACATCGGAGAAGGAGTCCCGCACCGTGCCGAGGGCCTTGAGGCGGGCGTACTCCTGTTCCCTGACGCGGACCGTCCTCGTCTCCATCGCCCGTCCGGCCGCGACCTGTTCGATTGCCGATTCAGTCATAGAGTTTTTCCCCCTTGCACCGAAGTGCACATCCCTCTCTGTGCACAAATAATAAAAAAGTATCGAAACGTGTGAACAATAAACACGACATCAGATATGGGTAACACCGCGGGGCGGCGGCAGAGGGAGATAATGAGGCACGAAAGAGGCTGAAAAAGGGAGGAGAAACTTTCACCGTTCCCGCCGCCACCGGTCCAGGGCGGTGCAGAAGGCCCGGGCAAAGCGCTCCGTCATGTAGGCATGGCTGTAGCCGGCAAGGACGGCGTGCTCGGAAAGGCCGTCCCGCCCGTCGCCTATCCCTTTGCCGCGGGCGAGGCGGAGAGCGAAGCGGGCGTCGGCCGCCGGGTCGACGGAGGAGTAGTGGAACTCGTGGCCCCTGAAGGTGAGGCCGGCAGGGAGGAGGGGGGAGGTGCCGGTGCACTCGGCCTCCACGTAGCCGAGGGCCTGGAAACGCGTATTCATCCGGGCGTCGGCCGGGAGGACGCCGGCCATGGGATAGTCTGCGTCGGAGGAGAGGCGTTCGCAGAGATAGATGAGGCCGCCGCACTCGGCATAGACGGGCATTCCGTCCGCCGCGGCGGTCCCGACCGCACATGTGCAGGGGGCGCGGGAGAGGGCCGCCGCGTGGAGTTCGGGGTAACCGCCGCCGAGGTACAGGCCGTCGACGTCGGGGAGGGGGTCGACGAGAGGGGAGAAAAAGACCAGGTCGGCTCCGGCACGCCGCAGGAGGTCGAGGTTGTCCTGGTAGTAGAAGCAGAAGGCGGCGTCACGCGCCACGCCGAGGCGGACGCGGGGGGAGTCGCCGGCGGCGGCCGGGGCCGGGACGGCCGCGGGGACCGAGGCGGCCGCGGCGATGAGGGCGTCAAGGTCGCAGTGTTCCTCGCAGACCGCACCGAAGGCGGCCATGCTCGCCTCTCCGGCCATCGCAAGGCCGAGGTGGCGGCTGGAGACGGCCTTCGCCTTCTCTGTCGGCACCCAGCCCAGGGCCGGGACGGAGAGTTCTTCCTCGATCATCTGCCTGTGGCGGGGGCTCCCGACCCTGTTGAAGATCACGCCGGCAAAATGCACCGCGGGGTCGAAGGAGGTGTAGCCGCGGACGAGGGCGTGGGCGCTCCGCGACATGCCGCCGACGTCGGCAACGAGCACCACCGGCGCTCCGAGGGCCTTCGCCACGTGCGCGGTGGAGCCGAGGTCGCCGCCCTCCAGGCCGTCGTACAGCCCCATCACGCCCTCGATGACGGCGATGTCCGCGCCTGCCGATGCCGATGCGAAGGTCCGCACCACGCCCTCCTCCCCCATCATGAAGGGGTCGAGGTTCCTGCAGGGGCGGCCGCAGATCGCGGTGTGGTGCGAGGGGTCGATGAAGTCCGGGCCGACCTTGAAGGGCTGGACGACGAGGCCACGCGCCCGCAGCGCCGCCATGACGCCGCACGCGAGGGTGGTCTTGCCGCAGCCGGAGTGGGTGCCTGCGATGACGATTGCCGGGATCATGCCGGTGGATCTTGGCGAGGAAGAAAAATGAAGGTATGGTTTTTTTCGGCCTCCGCACACTCGACGGTTCAGTCTTGATCAGGAGAGGGGAATGTTGGGGAGGTGGGGCGAAGGGGCGAGCGAGGCATGGCAGGGTCCCTTACAATTCCCACAGAAAAAGAGTGAAAAAGATCAAAACTCACGTCAGTTCATAAAAATTATTCAGATGCGAGCAGAGCGACCGCAGGAACCGCGCCCCGGACAACGACTCATCAGGCTCAGAATAATTCCCGGCCTTCATCTTCTCTTCCTTGTCTGCCAGCAGATAGCACACCTCAGAATAGACCCGCTCCCGCACCAGCCTTAAACAGGTCTGATGATAGCGTTCACCATAGGAGGCGTTCTTAAACTCAGGGAAGACCTCGAAGTGCGGTTCGTTATTTCTCACGCTCTTCCGGGACTTCTCACAGTCCTCCAGCAGGAGCAGATACCCCAACCACGGAGACGGCGAGGTCCTGAACGCACCCTCACGGTAGGCCGTCCAGAGGTCATGTGCACTCCCCAGCACTTCCTCAGTCCTGTTGTTGATGGTGTTCCCGAAAGACGGCCCTTTCTGAGACTTCAGTTCGAGAACAGCAACCAGTTCCTTCTTCCCGTCAGGATGGTGTTTGACGACAAGCAGGTCCCCCGGTTATTCTGGTCCTCTGCCTGCGACGCCCGCGTATCCCAGAAATACCGCACAGCGTCGGAAAAATAATCGTCCCGTAAAATATCTCGAAGAATTCGGTCATTCACCATGGTTATGCCTCACTCAGAACAATCGAGACTGTTTAACCTGATGAATAAACCGATCAACCTCCATTGCGAAATATTTTTCTTCGACCTCGACGCTGATGCTGTTTCTCCCCCACCGTGCCGCAGCAAGGGCGGTCGTGCCTGTACCCCCGAAGGGGTCGAGCACCGTGTCGCCGACAAACTCTTCACCTACCTTCCTCCCCTTTTTTCGTTACTCCCTATGCAACGCACGGCGGACCGTCGATCATGAAGAGACACCTTGCCACTCACCTCGTCTTCCCGCTCTCTTTCTCCCGCGATGACGACAAACGCACGGAATGGTGTCTGGGGAAAAGTCGAACATGTACACCAGGTCTATCGTGTCGATACCTGCGAGGCACAGACACCGTCAATCCCCCCACAACTGACAGAATAATTCTCTCAGAATCGAAATTCGATCGAATTCGACCAGATTTTACCGGAGGTAGAGCGATCAGTATCCGAACCGCCGTTCATAGGCGGTGTGGTCCAGCCACTCGATGATCACCACGATCATTTCCCCGTCGCTGGCCACGGTATAGATCAACCGCCACGAATCGGAGTGTATCCCGGCGTGGTGCCGCCGGCGGCCCTGGACCTCGTCGTCAGGCGGGCGGTGGCCTGCGGGGACTCGCGGGTCGGCCTCGGCCTGTTGAAGGAGGCGGTGCTCCACACCGAAAGGGCGGGGAGGACGGCGGCAGAGGCCGGGGACGTCGAGGCGGCGGTTGCGGTCGCCCGGCACGCCCACCTTGCCGCCGGCGTGCGGGCTCTCACGCCCCCGGAGACGGCGGTGCTCTCCGTGCTCGCCGGCATGGCACGGCGGGGGGAGGAGACGACATCGGGCCGGGTGTACGAGGCCGTCTCCGCAATCGAGCCGATGAGTTACATGATGTTTTTTGAACGCCTGGAGAGGCTGGATGCGCTGCACCTGGTGGCGACGCGGCAGAGGAGGAAGGGGCAGGGGAGGACGCGGGAGATCGTGGTGCGGGAGGGAGTGGGGGACGCGGTCGCCCCTGTTCCGGCAGCGTCGTCGGGGACGTCGGTGAAGTGTCCTGCAGGCGTCGCGGACGACGAAAAACGTCGCTATGAAACGGGACATGAATAAAAAAAAGTCACCGGACGACCGGCCTCTCGGCCGGACTCCGGTACAGGGCGTCGGCGGCGTTCTCGCCCGGGGTCGGAATTGCACGCCGGGTCAAAGACCGGCGGCCACCTGACCTTCCCGTTCGTTCAGGGTCGAGACTCTCTCCCTGTCGGCCGGGATGGGGTGCTCCCGTATCAGGGCGTCATTGACGCAGGCGTATCGTCGCCCGGCATGAGGATGAGGTGAGGGAAAATCAGTTCTCCGGCACGGAGCGGCGGAGGTACGCCTCTTCTGCGTCCTGCGCCCGCGCCTCCCACGCGCTGACGGTCTCGTTGTAGACGGCGAACGCCGGGTTGACGACGATGCCGGTCGCCCCGTCCTTGAGTCCACCGACCCTATCGCCGCCGGTGAACGTACCGTTGAGGTGCTCCGCGATGCCGGCGGAGACGACGCGGTCGACCCGTTTTATCGCGGACGCGAGCACGACGTCAGGGCCGAGCGGCGACTGGTCGGTGTCAGTCCCGATGATATACCGGCCGGTGGCATTCCCCGCCGCATCGAAGACCCCCATATTGGAGTACCCGGCGCACGTGAAGATCACGTCGGTCCCGTTCCCGTACATCCTTTCAGCGATCCGGCCCGCCTCTCCGGGGTCGGTGAACCCGTCGGTGGAGTGCTGCCGCACACAGGCATGGTCCACCGCGACCGAGGCATTGACGGCACGGGCGCCGTCCGTGTACCCCTGGAGGAACACGTCGAGGAGGGCGGACTGCGTGCCGAGGATGGTCCCGACCTTCCCGGTCTGCGTCGCCGATGCCGCAAGGACGCCGGCCAGGTAACTGTCGCCGTAGGAGACGAACTCGTATGCCCTGACATTGTCCGACCCGATGCCCATCTGGTCGACGGCGAGGAACCTGATGTCAGGGTGGTCCTGCGCAAGACGGCGGGTGAGGTTGGCGTACTGGTATCCGACCGTTATGACGAGGCCGGGTTTTTCCGTGCCGGCGAGAAGGCCGGGGAGGGTGTCGCAGTCGCGGGGGGTGAACTCCCGTGCGGTGAACGAGACGGTGTCGTGCGCCGCCAGAAGGCCCTGATATGCGGTGTCGGTATAGGAGAGGTCGCCTTTCTCCGACCCGTACAGGATGTACACGGACGGGAGGGAGGACGACCCGGTGCACCCGGCGGCGGCGAGCAGGAGGGCGAGGACGACGGTGAGTGAAACGAGGGGGAAGGACGGTTTCATGGGGAAAGGTGAGGCGGGAGGGGTATTAAACGGAGGGGACGGGATGGGGGAGGCGCTCTCCGGCCAATAGTGGCAGCGTTCACTCGCTGCATGGGACCATCCGACAAATCGGTGAGAGTTATGGCGTGCCCGGGATGTGCCGAATGATTATATTGCCGCCCATCCATATATCCATCAGGGATGTCCTCCTCCCTCCCATTAGATGGCAATGTCCTTGTCATCGACACCGAGACGACAGGCCGGTTCTTGAGCGGAAGGCCTCCTCCCCGTCTTGTCGAACTTGCATGGGTGCTCTGCGACAGCCAGGGGTTCCTTCTGGCAGAGCATGCGATGACCGTCGTCCCGGAGGGCTTCTCGATTCCCCCCTCTGCGGTGAAAATCCACGGCATCACAACGGTGGATGCACGCCGGGATGGCATCCGGATCAGGGATGCGTTGATAAACCTTGCACAGGCGGCCAAAAGGTCGGATTGGGTTGTTGCTCACAACCTTGCCTATGATCGCAGGGTCGTTGCCGAAGAGTGCGAACGGGCGGGGTGTGCCGACCCGCTTGAACCGCTCCGCGGCTGGTGTACGATGGTGGGGTCTGCCAGGTACTGCGGTATCAGGCGGCAGGGGGGGTACAAGTGGCCGACCTTATCCGAACTTCACCAGGTTCTCTTTGGGCGTCCCTATGACGGGGCGCACCGGGCGCGGGAGGATGCACGGGCATGTGCCCGGTGTTTTTTTGCTCTGGCGGAGGCGGGCGAAGTGAAAAAGGGAGGGTGATCCCCACGCGAGTGGGGAACATTTGCCCGAGGACGCAGACGATCGGCGTCCTGATCCGTGATCCCCACGCGAGTGGGGAACATTTCTGTCACATGAATTGTCTGTAATCGCACCAGGGTTCAACCCCGAGATATCGGGGAACATCATCCACCCGAACAGAGCAGACGATATCATGTTGGTTATGGTATTTTATGATATTTCCTGAGTGGAGAGAGGTGTGTTCTATGGTGGATGTGATGGATTTCCGGCAGCGCAGTGGTTCATCCCCACGCGAGTGGGGAACACATTGGCGCTATCACCGCCCACTCCATAGACGCCGGTTCATCCCCACGCGAGTGGGGAACACTCACCAAGTAATCTCAGAATGCGTCTATGGTGCGGTTCATCCCCACGCGAGTGGGGAACACTCGCGGTGATGCGCCCCCGCAAGCTGATCCATCGGTTCATCCCCACGCGAGTGGGGAACACGCCGTCCGTCCATGGCTGTTCTCCCGGTGCATCGGTTCATCCCCACGCGAGTGGGGAACACGCAGCGCGGCAACTCCTGATCCGTGCGCTCAGCGGTTCATCCCCACGCGAGTGGGGAACACCTCGGCATTTGCGGGCGCTGGCGAAGCGGCTGCGGTTCATCCCCACGCGAGTGGGGAACACAGCGCGAAGGCGATGCACGGAGAGAAATGCAACGGTTCATCCCCACGCGAGTGGGGAACACCTCCCGGTCCTCCCCCTCCTGGTGATCCTGGCCGGTTCATCCCCACGCGAGTGGGGAACACACGTTCTGCGTGAAGAAGGACGATGAACTGCTCGGTTCATCCCCACGCGAGTGGGGAACACCCCCGATCCCCGGGGACTCCCCCGAGGCGTCATCGGTTCATCCCCACGCGAGTGGGGAACACGTGCCGACCGTCAGCCCCATAGGGAGGATACCCGGTTCATCCCCACGCGAGTGGGGAACACGACCGCTTCGTCATTGAGAAGAATGTCGTTCTGGGTTCATCCCCACGCGAGTGGGGAACACGACCGCTTCGTCATTGAGAAGAATGTCGTTCTGGGTTCATCCCCACGCGAGTGGGGAACACCCAGGAATTTCTTTCCTGAGAATCATGGACAACGGTTCATCCCCACGCGAGTGGGGAACACGAATAGCTGGGTGGCGCATCTAGGTGCTACAACGGTTCATCCCCACGCGAGTGGGGAACACTTAATGCGGTGGTCTGGAAAAATCACTATCGTCGGTTCATCCCCACGCGAGTGGGGAACACCATCGACCTCCAGATATTTCCACCACACCCCTCGGTTCATCCCCACGCGAGTGGGGAACACCACACCCAGCACAAAGGGAATGGGGGGGTATACGGTTCATCCCCACGCGAGTGGGGAACACCTCAAGGTCCGCAACCTGACCGCGCTCCGGGGCGGTTCATCCCCACGCGAGTGGGGAACACCTGGACGGGGGCGAGTTCACCGTCAAGGGGAACGGTTCATCCCCACGCGAGTGGGGAACACACCTCGACCAGATCGCGGACCCGGCATACGATCGGTTCATCCCCACGCGAGTGGGGAACACTAAGGTGGGAGCCTTAGCGAGCCAGTTCTTCTCGGTTCATCCCCACGCGAGTGGGGAACACTCACTGAGGAGGAGTTCGCGGGCGTTGACGACCGGTTCATCCCCACGCGAGTGGGGAACACTCTGCCGCTGGAGCGACGCGTACGTCCGGGACCGGTTCATCCCCACGCGAGTGGGGAACACTGTGTGCGGGTGTGGGCGATGATCGCCGCTTCCGGTTCATCCCCACGCGAGTGGGGAACACTTCGGCGGCGATCAGGTCCGGGTGCAGGTCCTCGGTTCATCCCCACGCGAGTGGGGAACACTTCTCCATGATGAACCGATAGAGGGGGTCGCTGGGTTCATCCCCACGCGAGTGGGGAACACTAGTGTCGTCCTCTGCCTCTACCCCCTCGTCCCGGTTCATCCCCACGCGAGTGGGGAACACTGCTCCAGTGCCGGTGCCACCTGATCGCCACGAGGTTCATCCCCACGCGAGTGGGGAACACCTCCAGCCACTCCCGCAGGGTCCGGCCGGTCTCGGTTCATCCCCACGCGAGTGGGGAACACGAATGCGCCGACGTGGTGCACCTCCCCCTTCTCGGTTCATCCCCACGCGAGTGGGGAACACGCAGGTCGTCGACGAACTAACCCTCTAACTATCGGTTCATCCCCACGCGAGTGGGGAACACCCCTTCAGGGACCACTCGACATTCCAGCGGGCCGGTTCATCCCCACGCGAGTGGGGAACACTTCGTGAAGGAGCCCGGGGAGGTCTGGAAAAAACGGTTCATCCCCACGCGAGTGGGGAACACTCAGTGGCAGTGGCGCACACCTGATCCCCTCTCGGTTCATCCCCACGCGAGTGGGGAACACGGTGGCTTCGGCGGTCTTGGTGTCCCGGGCGACGGTTCATCCCCACGCGAGTGGGGAACACTCAGGTCCCTCGATCCGGTAGCCGTTGGCATACGGTTCATCCCCACGCGAGTGGGGAACACCGGCCACCGACGCCGAGAAGGCACAGGCGAGGCGGTTCATCCCCACGCGAGTGGGGAACACGGCTTGTCGCCCTCTCCCTCTGTTTTCGGTACCGGTTCATCCCCACGCGAGTGGGGAACACGCTCCGGGGGCCCGGCCCGGGAAGAGCCGGACCGGTTCATCCCCACGCGAGTGGGGAACACCAGACCGCCGTGTGCAGGGTCGAGTACTGATCCGGTTCATCCCCACGCGAGTGGGGAACACTCGATATCGATCTGCTCGAACCGGTGCTCGACCGGTTCATCCCCACGCGAGTGGGGAACACCACGGCTGCAGGATCAGAAGAGGGGATGATCACGGTTCATCCCCACGCGAGTGGGGAACACATGCCCGAAGACATCGATGACCAGAGCCGGGCCGGTTCATCCCCACGCGAGTGGGGAACACTCCTCGAAAACAGCCGGGCAGATATCGAGGACCGGTTCATCCCCACGCGAGTGGGGAACACGGCGGGTCGGTGAACCTCGGGAACTACGAGAGCGGTTCATCCCCACGCGAGTGGGGAACACAGGATCCGCACACGCGTGCGCAGGGGGAGGGGCGGTTCATCCCCACGCGAGTGGGGAACACGCAGGTATGCAAGCGCCTTCAAGACCCCGGTGCGGTTCATCCCCACGCGAGTGGGGAACACTCTCTTGGTGCGGGTAAAAAAGAGAATTAAATCGGTTCATCCCCACGCGAGTGGGGAACACGTTTTTCATTGCTGTAAATGGCCGTCTCAATTCGGTTCATCCCCACGCGAGTGGGGAACACATCTGCAAGCGCTGTTGAAAATGCCTCTGTTCCGGTTCATCCCCACGCGAGTGGGGAACACATTATCCCAATCGTATTTATTTCCGGCGTAATCGGTTCATCCCCACGCGAGTGGGGAACACATGAGTTACTCGACATCGTCGCTCACCTCTCTCGGTTCATCCCCACGCGAGTGGGGAACACGAATTGAGGAAAAAGAAGAAGAAGAACGTGTCCGGTTCATCCCCACGCGAGTGGGGAACACCATCGACCTGTCGACCATGTCGTCGGCCGAATCGGTTCATCCCCACGCGAGTGGGGAACACATGAAAGGAATGGAAATGACGGTGCGTGTATCCGGTTCATCCCCACGCGAGTGGGGAACACCCGGAAATAACAGACCCGGCAGCGGAGGTCATCGGTTCATCCCCACGCGAGTGGGGAACACGGTGCGCTCCCGGCCCGGTCGCCCTGGAGGACCGGTTCATCCCCACGCGAGTGGGGAACACACCCGACAACACTTGCATTCAGGCACCCCCGGCGGTTCATCCCCACGCGAGTGGGGAACACTTGCCCGCGCCCCTCCCTCGGCCCCGTCTACCCGGTTCATCCCCACGCGAGTGGGGAACACTCTTCTTCTTCTTTTTCCTCAATTCCAAACGCCGGTTCATCCCCACGCGAGTGGGGAACACATTGACCTCGAAAAACAGAAACGGGATGATTGCGGTTCATCCCCACGCGAGTGGGGAACACCAGTGGAGTAAGTCCTTCCGTTCTTGCGTTCTCGGTTCATCCCCACGCGAGTGGGGAACACGACACCGGCGGCAGTCTTACGTATGTCTCCGCCGGTTCATCCCCACGCGAGTGGGGAACACGACACCGAGAAAATCGATGTGGTGGCGCACGCCGGTTCATCCCCACGCGAGTGGGGAACACTAGAAGAGATGCTGCAAGAGGCAGAGATTGCCCGGTTCATCCCCACGCGAGTGGGGAACACCTCAGGGTAGAGACGACGGGCGCCGTGAAGTCCGGTTCATCCCCACGCGAGTGGGGAACACTCCTGTAATTTACGCTAAATCCAACGGTAAATCGGTTCATCCCCACGCGAGTGGGGAACACTTGCTCTGACGTATAAAGGGCTGTTTCCGGTTCGGTTCATCCCCACGCGAGTGGGGAACACAAATCTGTTTTACCGAGTTTTGCAGCCGAAAACGGTTCATCCCCACGCGAGTGGGGAACACCGGCTCCACAACGCGTGACGGATAAGGAGACTCGGTTCATCCCCACGCGAGTGGGGAACACGTTCAGCCGCCCGACTCGCCCACACCCACCAACGGTTCATCCCCACGCGAGTGGGGAACACCCTACCGTTAGCGTCTGGTCGCCTATCTGCACCGGTTCATCCCCACGCGAGTGGGGAACACAAGACCGCAGCGTTCTACCCTCAGGCTCAGGACGGTTCATCCCCACGCGAGTGGGGAACACTGTGGGATCGTCGATGGAAAACGAGGCGATTACGGTTCATCCCCACGCGAGTGGGGAACACCCACCCAACGCCCTGAACACAATCTCGTCGTTCGGTTCATCCCCACGCGAGTGGGGAACACTCCCTGGATCTCGTCGATCAGATCGTCCATGTCGGTTCATCCCCACGCGAGTGGGGAACACGCAGGGTTTCCGGGCCTCTCGGCTCCTGGTCGAGGTTCATCCCCACGCGAGTGGGGAACACTTGCAAATCTCGACGCCGGAAATATCGCAACGCGGTTCATCCCCACGCGAGTGGGGAACACTTATCGTATATCGTCTCTGGCGTGGACGCGCCCGGTTCATCCCCACGCGAGTGGGGAACACCGACCCCTGAGGGGCACGATGCGTGCCTCGGACGGTTCATCCCCACGCGAGTGGGGAACACTTTCTATCTCAGAGGTTAAAGCGGATTTGTACTCGGTTCATCCCCACGCGAGTGGGGAACACCCCTACCAACGGACACGATGGTTTTTTGACACAGGTTCATCCCCACGCGAGTGGGGAACACCACCTTCCAGTGCCCCATGGCGTGCGCCACCACGGTTCATCCCCACGCGAGTGGGGAACACGGGTCGTTGAGCCGCACGAATCCGGATATCCTCGGTTCATCCCCACGCGAGTGGGGAACACACCTCATGACTGTGAGTGCATCCTCCCGGGACCGGTTCATCCCCACGCGAGTGGGGAACACTCAGATCCATCCCCAGAAAAAGAGGAGGGAATCGGTTCATCCCCACGCGAGTGGGGAACACTCATACAGGTCATCAATGACCTCAGAAAGTCTCGGTTCATCCCCACGCGAGTGGGGAACACAGTGCGTTCCACGCGGTAACTCCGTCGCCGATCGGTTCATCCCCACGCGAGTGGGGAACACGGGCCGTAAATATCGCCTTGTCGTGCCCAGGCCGGTTCATCCCCACGCGAGTGGGGAACACGAGCCGGAGGCTATCTAAAAAACCAGAACTGTCGGTTCATCCCCACGCGAGTGGGGAACACCCGATGCCCATTGCCCCAATGCCGGACTCGGCCGGTTCATCCCCACGCGAGTGGGGAACACTGCTAAACGGCGTTCTCCAGATATCGTATCTCCGGTTCATCCCCACGCGAGTGGGGAACACTATCTGCGTCACAGTGTTCCCCCATCAATGTCCGGTTCATCCCCACGCGAGTGGGGAACACGACCGAGTTCTGGGCCTCAGATGGTGCGGTCGTGGTTCATCCCCACGCGAGTGGGGAACACAATCGGTGAACATCAAGGACGTTGGCGGGGTACGGTTCATCCCCACGCGAGTGGGGAACACTGCCCCCACAAGTTCGTTGTAACAGTCGAATACGGTTCATCCCCACGCGAGTGGGGAACACATACCACCGTGAAAAGAATTGGGACATGCTAACGGTTCATCCCCACGCGAGTGGGGAACACTTGCCGTGCAGTCTGATTTTTGACTTGGCAGTCGGTTCATCCCCACGCGAGTGGGGAACACTTTTCCTGAAACTGCCTAAACGTTTTAACCGCCGGTTCATCCCCACGCGAGTGGGGAACACCTCAGAGAGGTTAAATGAGGAAACAATAGCGTCGGTTCATCCCCACGCGAGTGGGGAACACACCTCGATCGCCCTGCAGGGACACTACTCTGACGGTTCATCCCCACGCGAGTGGGGAACACTTCAGATATCGGTTCTGAAGTTTCGATTCAACCGGTTCATCCCCACGCGAGTGGGGAACACACAGGGTTTTCAGGCACCGGGTGGATGCATCTCGGTTCATCCCCACGCGAGTGGGGAACACTCGGAAGAGTCGGCCGATGCAATCATGAACGCCGGTTCATCCCCACGCGAGTGGGGAACACTTTGAACACACCTTCACTCCGTCGGTTGAATTCGGTTCATCCCCACGCGAGTGGGGAACACGTTGTATTCGTTCCGGTAGCCTGTTTTCTCTACGGTTCATCCCCACGCGAGTGGGGAACACCTCTGCAGGGTCGATGGCGAGACCGCGTATGCAGGTTCATCCCCACGCGAGTGGGGAACACGCCTCCTTCAAGATGAACAGGCCGTCTTTCGCCGGTTCATCCCCACGCGAGTGGGGAACACCTCCCGTCTTGTCGTCTTACCATGGGTCTTTTCGGTTCATCCCCACGCGAGTGGGGAACACCCTCTCGATTGCCTGTGCACGCTGCGGATAGTCGGTTCATCCCCACGCGAGTGGGGAACACGCCCTCCGGAAGAAGCAGGCTCTGCCTCGTCACGGTTCATCCCCACGCGAGTGGGGAACACGTCTGCTGCGAGGGGGGTAAACCGCTATCGTGCGGTTCATCCCCACGCGAGTGGGGAACACCACAACCCCCTCGGCGTCGAAGCCCTCGTGATCGGTTCATCCCCACGCGAGTGGGGAACACCGATGCTGGTTCTCTCTGGTGTGTTTCGGATGCGGTTCATCCCCACGCGAGTGGGGAACACTAGAATGGATGCAAAAGGAGTTTCTCGGACCGTGGTTCATCCCCACGCGAGTGGGGAACACGGCAACATGTTCCGGCCCCAGACTCAGACTCACGGTTCATCCCCACGCGAGTGGGGAACACTTATACAGCGCTGCAACCTGGACAGCACTAACCGGTTCATCCCCACGCGAGTGGGGAACACTCGGACGCCACGGCCCTTTGCCCGGTGGATCTCGGTTCATCCCCACGCGAGTGGGGAACACGTTCGGACGGGCGCGCAGGGTGCGACGCACGCCGGTTCATCCCCACGCGAGTGGGGAACACTTCTGGCGGGTCTCGTTGCGGGACTGACGGATCGGTTCATCCCCACGCGAGTGGGGAACACGGCTGCGACTACCCCGGCGCGGGGTAACGCGTCGGTTCATCCCCACGCGAGTGGGGAACACGGGGTTGGAATGTGTCCCGATCCAGACTCTGGAGGTTCATCCCCACGCGAGTGGGGAACACTCCTGAGCGACGGCCTTCTGGTACGCCACTCCCGGTTCATCCCCACGCGAGTGGGGAACACAGTGCGTTCCACGCGGTAACTCCGTCGCCGATCGGTTCATCCCCACGCGAGTGGGGAACACTTGAGGGCTGGAACGGCTCAGCCTGGGCAGCGCGGTTCATCCCCACGCGAGTGGGGAACACCGCTCTACAACCTGTTAAGGGACGATGATGATCGGTTCATCCCCACGCGAGTGGGGAACACTCGCCCGGGCGGATCGCAAGACCTCCCCAGGTCGGTTCATCCCCACGCGAGTGGGGAACACGGACCAGGTTATGTGTATTGAGCATTTCCAGGCGGTTCATCCCCACGCGAGTGGGGAACACCTTTCTCGAGCTGGGTGATGGCACGGTCCCGCCGGTTCATCCCCACGCGAGTGGGGAACACTCTTTCATTTATCATCCCGAGAAGGAAAGTTCTTTCTATGCTTTGCCGGGTGCGGCCCCGCACCCTCGTGCTGCGAGCGCCCCCGGCCAGATAGCGGGAGAGGGAGCAGAAAAGAGATCGGCATCCATCATCATGAGGTATCGGGCAGGAAGGAAATCAATCTTACGCCGTCCATATCCCTGGGAATACGGCGGTTCTGCCCGATCGTCCTGAAGTCATAGCCCGCATCCCCCGGATCGCTCCAGACCATCACCGCATTCCCTTCCTCGATGCCTGCCGTCACCTGCTCCCAGATCATCTCCCGCACCTTCACCGAATAATTGCCCACATAGATCCCTGAGCGCACCTCGATCAGCCAGAGGGCCAGCCTCCCACGGAGTCTGGGAGGGATATTCTCGGTTGCAACGACCATCAGGGACCCCATATGTCCTCCTCGGGAATCGCCGGAGGCAGACTCCCCTCAGGCGGCTCCGGCACATCCAGTCCTCCCGCATCCAGCACATCCTCGATAAGCGGTATAATCCTGTCAAGGACACGATTTTTCCGGAACGCGTCCCTGCACGCCAGCCTCACCTCCCGCTCGGGATCTGCCGGGTGTTTGGCGGCAATCCTGAACGCTTCAGGGACAGTCGTTTCAAACTTGAAGAGGTCGGCAATATCGTACACAAACGAAAGCGGCTTTCCCGTATGGATAAACCCGATCGCCGGCGAATACCCTGCCGCCAGCACCGCCGCCTCGCAGATCCCGTACAGACATGCCGTCGCCGAACTCAGGCAGCGGTTCGGGATATCCCCGCTCCCCCAGGACGAGGCATCATATCGTCTTCCATTCCACCGCACTCCATATCGCCGGGCCAGGTTCTCGTACTGCCGTTTCACCCGTGCCCCCTCCATACCCCGGAGCTGGTTCACTGAATAACCACCTGGCACATCATCCCCGAAGCGGACCTCGTACATCCGCTCCACCACCCGCTGGCGGGCCGCCCCGTCAAGGGCCAGGCTGGCCTGGTAGAGCAGACGGTCCGAGCGTGCGCCGCCCGGCCGCCCCGACGAATAGAGGCGGACGCCTGCCTCCCCCACCCAGACAAGCAGGCACCCCACCCGAGCCGCCAGCGTCACCGCCGCATGGGACACCCGCGTCCCGGGCTCGAGCATCAGGCAGGCCACCCCGCCCACCGGGATCTGGGTGCGGACGCCGTTCACGTCCACCAGCACAAAGGCACCGTCGATCACATCCAGTTCCCCCCTCTCCAGAAAGATCAGGGAGATCCGTTCCTTGATGGGGATGGATTTCACATGAGGGAGCACGGGGTTCGCCCCCTCACACCGGCCTGATGAGCAACAGACCGCACCCGAAACTCTTCGCAGGCCCCATCCCCCCATACAGGGTCTGCTCGAAACGGTCGGGATCCGTCACCGTCAACACACCGGCGAAGTCGATGGTGCTGATCGACATCCAGGTTTTACCCCTCGGTTTCTTGAAGCGGTGCTTCTGATAGCCGTCCGCACGGACCATCTCTTCATCCACGGCAAAACCCGCCGTCTCGGCCCGTGACGTCAGCCAGGATAAGCCTTCTTTCTGGACAAGCGCCGCCTGAGAGAGCATGACGTCAGGCGGGCACCCGGACTGCTCCAGCAACACCTTCGCGTCCATCACCACGTCATGGCGGTGCTGTCTCCCGTCGTCGTCCCGCTTCGCCCGGATCGGGTTCGCCCGCAGACTGAACCCGAGGCGCTGCCCCGTCCTGAGTACAGGCGCGTACTCCTTCCGCTCGACCGCCCAGATCCCGTCGCGGTCCACCGGGTCCGCCGTGGAGACCGCATAGATCACCGGGGACGACTCCTGCATCTCAAGCCGGTAGATGAAGTCGCGGTCCTTCCGTGCACCGTCCGAGAAGACCCGCCACACCATCCCGTGGACATCATAGGGGCTCCGCACACTCCGCCAGAAGGCCGGTGTCCGCTCGACGTCCTCCCTCAGGCGGATGCGGTAGAAATAGTACTTCATCGCACCGCCTCCGGCACGCGCACCAGTGCGCCATACTCCTTTCTTTCGGCAAACTGCCACTGCCGCCTGTTCAGCGCCACATCACGCCTCCTGACAGTCTGCCTGCCCTCCGCCTCAAAGCCGGTCTCGTCCTCGCCTTCCCAGAAGAGCATCCCTCTCTCTTCCCGGGAAAGAGGTTTGAGCATCTCCTGGTCCGGGAAGGCCGCCGCTTCCATCGCTGCACGCAGATTATCCGCCCGGACCACCTGCGGTTGCAGGGGGAGGAAGACCGGACAGGACTTCCGCCCCAGATAGGGTACAAATGTCGGACCCCTGAGCGCCTCCGCAAGTGCGGAGAGGGGATAGGGCGTGGCGTCATGCGCCGGCCAGAGGCAGACCGTGTACAGGGCGTCGCAGAAGTACTCCCGCGTCGAGAGGATCGTGTTCAGATCATCCCGGGGAAGACTCACCTCCTCACGTCGGGTGGCAAACGGCCAGGCCTGCTTCTTTGTCGTCTCGGAAGGCACCTGGGTGGTGTGATAGTCCCGAACCAGGTTTCCGGGAGCATTCACCAGTGCGGCCATCCGGTAGCTCTCCTGCAAACGCTTCAGTGGTGCTGTCTCCTCACGGCGGATGCCGAGAGCCGCCGCCACCAGCCCGAAGACAGCCGAGCGGGAGGGGTGGCTTTCCGCAGGTCGGTACTCTCCGACCGCCACCCCGCCCCAGGCCGCCATCGGGCCGCAGAGTCGGAACAGGAGATACTCAGGCATGGTCACCCGACACAAATTCGAGGATCTCGTCGAGCGTACCCGTGCCGGCACCGGCGTTCATCGTCCTGCACTCCCGGGCGCATGCCCCGTAGGTCTTCTCCATATTTTCCCGCGTCACTTCGAGGGCGGCCACCGCTGCCTTCAGGTAATCGTCGCCCCCGACCGGCTTGAGGAAGGCCACCGAGAGCGACCTGGGCTGCTGGCTCCCCCGTTCGGCAAGGAGGTAGGAGGCGTAGGCCCGCGAAGCGAAACTGTTCTGTTTCCCTTTCGGCCCGACCTTCGCCGCCGCCTCGGTGAGGGAGCGGATGGCTCTGTCGACCAGATCCTCGTCCCCACCCAGGTTTTCCACCAGGAGGTCGCGGTTGATACAGAGATAGGCATAATAGAGACCGGCCGCAAACTCCGCCTGGCCCACATGCCCGGCACCGACATCCTCGACGCCGCGGTTGAGGTCGTCGACGGCGGTGAAGTAATCGTCCTCGACCGCCACCCGGTGGACCGTGACCGCGTGGGCCACCTGGACCGCCGCCTCGCAGTTGAAGGACGGCGACGAGGCAAGCATCCGGCCGAACATGGCGATGTCAGCCGCCGAGTTCTCCTCACGCAAGAGTGCGAGGTCGTTCTCTGACGGGTCTCCGCCGCTCTCAGCAAGGTGCGCGAGCAGACCGTCGATCGCCACAATCTCGTCCGGGCTGAAATGGACCATCTGCTCGACACAGAGCGAGTCTTTCTTGTCCTTCTCGGTCGTGACGGATTCGATCTTCTTCAACTTGCCAAAGACGGCGGCGATCGCCTGGCCCCACGCCACCGCCTTCTTCTCCTCCACAGGGGACCGCACCGCCGCCGCATCCTTTCCATCGACGACATCGGCAAGCGCCTTCCCGCCCCGGAGGGCGAGGTAGATGTTCCAGCCCATCTCCTTGGTGCGGACACCGAGGTGGCCGCCGAGCGCCTCCTTGAATATTTCGGATGTTCTCCACGCCCTCTTCAGGCTCTGTGACGACACCCGCAGACGGTTGACCCCGCCCATCATCGCGGTCTTCGGCCTGCCCATGTCGTCACGGTTCAGGTTCGACGGCGGATACGATACAAGCATATGCAACTGGATAAATTCTGCCATTTTTTCACCTCATTCTTTTTTCGTCGGGATGTTCATGTAATACGCTTCTGCCCAGTCTCTTTTCGTCTGGGGGTTCCAGCGGTACAGTCCCCACACCAGGTCGGGGATGTTTGCCGTGCGGTCGAGCATGCGGACCAGCCGTTTCATCATCGGGAAGAGTTCGGCATAGTCGTAGTCTTCCACGCGGAGAAGGCGGCGGAACCGTGCCTCGCTCACCCGCGGTGTGGTGCCGCCGTCTTTCGGGCGGGCGAACTGCTCTGCAAGTCGGACACCCGCTGCAGGTGTCTCGACATCCGCGAGGACGCCCGCGATCACGGCGAGTTTTTCCCGGTCCCATGTCGGCAACGCCGCTTTCAGCCGGTAATACGCCGGGACAAAGGCCACCTCGGCGGGCGTGCGGCACCGCCGCAGTTCTGCCCGGTCCCCGCGGTGGCGGGGGTCCGTGATATCGTCCCACCAACCGCGGATCGCAGCCATCGGATCATCCTTATGGTCCCCTCCATGCACAGGGGTCTGTGTCATCGTCATTTCTCACCTTTTCCGGATTTTTTCTGGTCCGGGAGGCGGAGTGCTTTCCAGACCGCTTTGTTCGACTTCGAAGCAGAGCTGTTCAGCAGTCCCCACGCCTTCACCGTCCGCTTTGCATTGATCTCGTCGATGGCATCGAACTGGGAGTACTCACTGAAGAGGGCCTTCGCCTTCTCCTGAAGAACATCCAGCCATGCCCGCCTGATCGCGAGCGTGTCCCCACCATCGGCGAGGGCCGCGGCGACGTCGCCGAGCATGGTGTAGAAGTCCTTCTCCGTCGCCTGGAGAAAACGGGCGGTGACGACCGAGAGATCGCCCTTCGCATCGGCAGGATTGTCGTAGAGGGCGACCTTCACGCACCACTGGACGTTCTTCCCCATCTCCGAGGCGGCCTTGATCATCCCTGCGGCCGTCTCCTCGAACTCCTCTTTCACGGCGTCGTCGACCTGGAAGAGGGGGAGGGTACCTTCGTACCAGCACCGGGGTTTTTTGTTGTCCATGTCATAGCCAAAGGCCCAGAGGGACGGTCTTCGTCCGAGCAATTCACGAACACGGCCGTACTCGGATCTTTCATTGACAAAGAGCGCGGTCGTCCTTGCGATCTGCTTTCCCTCCTCCTTATCGTTGATGACCAGGCCAAGCCAGTTCTGGTAGGTGATCCCGCCGGGCTGAGGGTGGACCGGCAGAAGTTCGGTGCTGTTTTTTCCGTTCCGGTAATACGGGCTGAGAGGATGGACCCAGCCGGCGTACTTCGTGCCGTAGGGTTTTGTCCAGAAGGACCTGATGCAGTGGTCAGTCTCGGCGCCGCAGAGATCGCAGGTTCCCGGTCTCGCCCCCCCCAGGTCGAGCAAGATCCGCCGCGGCAACCCCCAGAAGACCTGACAGGGATGGGCATCCTCCGGCGTTGTCTTCTCCCCGTTCTCGCTTGTCCGCACCTTGCCCATCCAGGGAAAGAGGCGTGCGTCGTCCGCGACCGGAGGGTCGTCCACGGCGTGGGGGTAACTCTCCAGGTCGACGACATTCGCCCAGACCGTCTGCCAGAGTGTCTTCCCAAGGATAAGCGTGGTCATCGGGCCACCACCCCTGACCGAGGTCATGTGCCCGCGCCCCCCGCTCGGAGCATTGGTCTGAAGAGTGAAAAGGCCGAGGGCGGCACAGCGCGGGCAGAGTCCGTCGATCGTCCCCCGTTTCTGGAACCAATCCGTGTTGTCCTTGATCTTTTCTTTCTCGGGCAGACCAATGAGCAGGCTGTCAATCTGCCAGACCTTCTTATCCTCGATCCCCTTCTCCTGCATGAACTGCGGGCCGTCTCCTCCAATGGCAAACGCCCCGGCGAGGGGCGAGAAGGCGGTCTTCAGTTCGTCTGCGGTTGGCGGATCGGTCAGGCGTTTTCTCCACTCAGTTCTGTCCTCCGGGGGGAGAGCAGTCTGGCAGAGTCCGATCAGGAACTGCACCAGCGCCCCGTCGAAGTCAGGCCGCGGAGACGCTACCGCGGAGACGGTGGTGTCGGTGATCTGCCAGGGTGCGATCGTTTTCGCACTGCCGTCCTGGCATGTGATCGGGATCCAGGGGTTCTGGATCAGGTTGAGAGAGGCGATAGTGCACCTCCTATAATCTCACCACATATTTTTGCCATTGATCCACCTATGAGAAGTGCATCCAATATATACCTGTCGATCATCAGGAATCCCTCCTCAGTCCGATGGTCGGATCGTACCTCAAGACAATCTTTTTTCCAGAACAGGTCCGTGCCGACCCTTCCCACGCCTCGCCGACCGGGCGGAGCGGGACGATCACGACATCCTTTCCCCTGCCGCCCATCCGCACCCTGGCCTTCTCCACCGCTTCAGCAAGCGGGGGGGCAAACTCTGCCTCCCCGGCCACATACCTCTCCCTCACGCTCACCTGACTGAGATCCCAGGCGATCCCGGGGTCGGGGAACTCCGCCCAGGGCCGAACCTGCTCGGCGTCCCACCGGGCAAGTCGCACCGTGACAGTCGGTTCACCGAGGCGAGTCGGTGTCCGGACGTCGCTTGCCCACAGCCCTTCGGTCACCATGTATCCCTTCTTCAACTTCAGGGCGTTTTCCGCTGCAAACGCGGCATCGGCATTCTCTTCGCCTCGCACCTGTGCGGCCGCCCTCCTGAGACCGTCAGGGATGGCGGCCTCGCTCTCCGGCCCGAACACCCGTTCCACAAGGAGGCGGGCATCGCGGGGGACGACAATCTCCCCCGCGTCGCCGAGGACCCTGGCCGTCAGCCAGAGGCGGGCGGGATCGGGGTACACCCGCGCACCCCCGGGGAAGAAGGCCGAGTACCATTTCTCGTCGGGATCGTCGGTGACCGGGGGGGAGAGGACAAGAAGGCGGGCCTCCCCGCGGGGGCCGCGAGCGTGGCGGTGAACACGCCCGGCCCGCTGTATCAGACGGTCCACCGGCGCGAGGTCGCTGACCATCAGGTCGAAGTCGAGGTCGAGGGACTGCTCCACGACTTGCGTCGCGACGAGGACCTGCCCGGCCCTGACCTCTGGCGTACTCTCCTTTCCAAATGTATCTGTCACCGATTTTTCGATCTGAAGACGGTCGGCGAGGGCGAACCGGGCATGAAACAGGCTGACCGTGCCCACCGGCAGTGCCTCTTTCAGCCGTAGATAGGCCCTCACCGCATCGTCCACCGTGTTCCTGACCCAGCAGGCGCACCCACCAGAACGGGTGGTCTCGATCAGCACCTCTTCCACTTCCTCCACCGATGCGATGAACCTGACCGCGACGCGTTTCTCCCTGTCATCGGTGAAGGAGTGTTCGTCAGGCGGCCCGGCGGACGAAAGATGGGTGAGCAGAGGATAGGTGCTCGACCCGAGGGAAGGCACCGCCCATCCCGCCCCGCGCGCGAAACTGCGGGCCAGTTTTTCCCGCTGCTGCTGCGTCATCGTGGCCGAGAGCAGGACCGCACTGCCACCGAACGCGGCATGGAACTCAAGAAGTCTCTGGAGCAGTTCGTGCATATAGCGATCACAGGCATGCACCTCGTCCACGACGAGGACGTTCCTGGCCAGCCCGAGCAGTCTGAGCGACTGGTGCCGCACCGGAAGGATGGAGAGGAGCGCCTGATCGATGGTCCCAACGCCGACCTGCGCGAGCAGGGCTTTTTTCCGGTTGTCTGAGAGCCATGCCGCCCCCGCGTCACCGGGACCGGCCCCGCCGCGGTTTGTCCCTCCGTCAAGGAATGTCTGCATGACCTTGTAGAGACGGTTGGCAGAGTGGGCAAGGATCCGGGAGTATGAATCATCTTCAAACAGAGCGTCCGACGTCCTCATGATCCGGGCATACATGGCATTGGACGTCGCCATCGTCGGGAGAGCAAAGAAAATACCCTCCCCGGCTCCCTGCGCCATCAGGCGGTGGGCAAGGGTGACGGCGGCCACCGTCTTCCCGCTGCCCGTGGTGTCCTCGATGATAAAGAGATGAGGACCGGTCCCGATAGGGCATTCGGCACAGTAGCGCTGGAGATCGGTGGGCGTATTTTTTGGGAATGTGTCGGGGAAAAGTGTTTCGAGCCCCTGCTCTGCGGAGGGCCGTGCCGGTATGACGCCTTTTTCCCGGACCGCCTTTTCTGCTTCACGCAATGCCGTCTTCCAGTATTCCCGGAGAGGGACCTGGTCCTGACGGGCGCGGAAGTACTTCTGGTCCGATCCGATCCAGTCGCAGAGAGTACAGAACCCGGCAAGGAGCCATGAACAGAGTGCGGTTCGTTTTGCAGGGCGGTCTTCGGCGGGGAGAGGCACCGGCCCGTCGCCGAAGAAGAGTGCGGCAGAATCCCGAACGAATTCTTCCGCCGCCTCGATATCGGCCGGAAGGAAGGAACGCCCGATCAGGCTGACATCCTCTGGCGGGGTACCATGATGGCCGCAGACGGCCTTGAGAAGGGGAGACATAATTTCCCACCATTCGTCGGGATCGATCCCGACGCCAAAGGACAGCAGACCTTTGCAGCCTCTGTCGTCCCGGATGTGATCTTTCCAGAGGGCAAAACCCAGGTCCGTGTGGTAGCCGGGGAGGCATGCGCCTTCCGCACCCTGGAGGGATCGCGCTACTGAGGGCTCCATCAACTGGAAGGCAGGCGTGGAAAATTTTCCGATGTCATGGGTGGCGAGCAGGAAACAGGCGAGGGGAACGACCTGAGGTGCGGGAACCTGCAGAGCGTTTGCCATGCGGTCCTGCAGGAGGGCGTCGGCCCCGAGGACCACAGAACCGACTGCGGCCACATCGAGGGCATGGTAGGGCAGGAGGTGGACGGTGTGCGGGTCGTTCTCCGTCAGCCCCTTGCCCCAGTACCGGAAATACGAGGGGGGGAAGGAGGAATTCATTGAGTATCATCTCACGGGAGGCAGACATCGTGAAGAATAATGCTTTGGATATTTTTACGTCTGGACGTCGCCGAAATTATTCTTTTACATTTTGTAGGATAAACATTTCTGGTGGAGGGTGAAGATAATGCCCGGATAGGAACGACGAACGGTTTAGAAGATGTATTTTTTTCATTCCGTGTAAGCCAGCCAGACTGGAATCACGGTGCTGTCGCCCCGGACAAACACAAACATCGCCACGACGTACGGGTTCCCGGTCACGATCCCATACGCCACCCAGAACAAATTTCCCGCCACCCACGCAAAAAATCCACACGCCCGCACGCCCGCACCCCTCCCGGCCACCAGCACCGCCCCCACCATCCCGAGCACCAACGCCGGCGCCTGCAGCGGGTCCAGGGGGATCACGCGATCCCCCTCCCCCCATTCCACGCCCGCACAAGCCGCGCATAGCACGCCCGGCAGGGGCACCACCCCGGCCCGGTTTGCACTGCCGCACCTGATTGCACCGCCCTGCACTTCCGGGTTGCCACCAAACGGGGAGCGATTCTGGACGTGATTTTCGATCGGGGTCTTCTTGGCCATCCCCCTTCCCCTGTGTTCACCTGCACACGGATCGCACACACACACACACCCGCAGCCACCCGCGGATCAGGGGTGGTGTGTGCCCCCTCAGTCTGGTGCAATAGAGTACTATGAGAGAGAGATCTCTCTCTCTTCTCTCTAGAATAGGTACTCCGGGGCCGTCCCTCCGTCCCCGTCCTCTGCACATCTTCGGTGCCATCCCGGTGCATTCCGGGTGCGAAAGTGTCGTCGTCCGGCGGGTCGCGGTCGAGCCAGACATGGGCCCCGGCCGTCCACCGCCGGTACGCCTCCGGGTCGAAGGAGAAGAGGTGCTCCCGCCGGCGGACCAGGTAGCCGTCGACATCCGAAGAGACGGTGGTGTCCAGGTAACTGACCGCCGGACACTTCTCCAGCAGTCCCGAGTAGATGGTGCCGCGGCTTGCGTAGCCGTGGAGGATCCGGTAGGTCTGCTGGTACGACAGCCCCAGGGCGTCCTGGAGCATGCGGATCGTGAACACGCTCCACCCCATCGCCTCGACCGTCTTGATCGCCGCGGCCTCGTTCTTCGTCAGTTTCGTCTCCTGCCCGCCGGCATCGCTGTTGATCGCCGCATAGATCCTGGCGGCGGTCTCGAAGTCAGACCTGTCGGCCCGGATGCCGCCGCCGTAGTCCTCGCGCTCGAACCGGTGGAGGAGGGCGCAGGCCTTGATCAGGTCAAAGAAGATGCCGGGGTTCCGGCGGTTCGTGGTGGCGGAGAAGTGGACCCGCCGTGCGTACGGGATGGAGACGTGGAGCCTCTTCACCTCGGCCATGACAGTAGGGACGATGAGGTACAGGGGCACCGGGCCGGTGGTGTGGACACCATTCGATGCACTTAATACCGCGGACGCCGACGTGGTGGTGGCGGTCTTCCTGGATCCGGTGTTGGCGCACGGGGAATCATGAAGGCTGCCGTCTATCCTGTCATCGCACGGCATTTCTCTCCCTCTGTGCAGGTTCCATTCGTCTGGCCGTACAGTCCCTGATCCGCGGACCCGGGACATCCTGAGATCTCGTGCATGTTTTTCAGTCCTCCTGTGCGGGCCGCCGCATCGGTCCGGGCGACGCCGCACCGACGAAAAGGTGGAAGAGAGAGGATAAAAAGAGGAGGCAAAAGAGCCGAAAGTCGGAACGTTATTCGGGCGGCTCAGAACCCCGCGACCACGACGAAGAGACCGGACACCGGCACCGGCGGGGCGACCGCCGTGCCGACATCGATCCTCTCCTCAGGGTAGCCGAGGTCCTCGCAGACGGCGATACGCACCTCGCCGTCCAGCGCCGCCGCAAGGTCGGGGACCGAGAACGCCGGGTCGGCGATGAGGAAAACGACACGGCCGCGGCCGATCTCCTCGGCCGCGAGGGTGACCGCCGCCGCGTGGTCCCTGCCGTGGGCGTTCACGACGACGCCCCGCACCAGCGAGACCCCGAGGCGGGCGAAGGCGACCTGCATCGAGGAGATGCCGGGCACCACCTCGCCGCCGAGATAGCCCAGGCCCGCGAGCATCGGGTCGCCGGTCGAGAGGACGACCGCGTCGGCCGGGAGGGAGCGGAGGGCTTTGTAGTCGTCTATCTCGTGCACCTCGCACCCGTCGCGGATATGCGGTCTGGCGAGGGCGATCGCACGGGCCGAACCATAGACGAGGGCGGCGGCTGAGATGACGCGGGCCGCCTCCCCGGTGAGCATGCCCGGGCCGCAGCCCACGCCGACGACCTTCATCCCGAGTCCCCCAGGACCGTTCCGGCCCGGTCCACCACGACGACCCGCACGCCGGGGTGATCCTCTCGGCAGCGTGCGAAGGCCCGTTCCAGGACGCCGGGCCAGGCCGGCGTGGCGGTCAGGTCCTCCACCGTGGCGCACCCTGTCCCCCGGAGGACGTCGGGGTCGATGAACTTCAGGACAAGGCCGGGCAGGCCGCAGATCACCGCCTTGCCCCGCACCTCGTCGAGGGCCCGGCCCAGGTTCACACCGACGAGCACGGCCTCGTGGGAGGGGAAGAGGAGGCGGGAATAGCGGAGGCCGGTCCTGCCTGTCGTCAGCACCACCCGCTCGGCCCCCCTGATCCTCTCGAAGGCCGCCTCGGAGAGGTGGTCGTCCCAGGGCTCAACAAGGCCGGTCGACCCGAGGACAGAGACCCCGCCCTCGACGCCGACACGGGGGTTGAGGGTCTTCTGTGCGACGGCCGCGCCTTCCGGGATGGCGAGGACGACACGCACGCCGGCACGGCCGACCTCCTTTCTGGCCTCGTCGGCCGCCCTCTCGATCGACGCCATGGCCGTCTGGCTGACCGCCGCGTCCCCGGCACGGTACCGGGGTGTGTCGCGGACGAACCTCCCAATACCCTCGCCGGCGACGACCTCGACGCCCGCGGGGGCCGGTTCTGCCGTCGCCACGAAGAGGAGGCCCGCGGTGACGTCGGAGGGGTAGTCGCCCGAGTCCTTTCTCGCCTCGCCCCGGCCCCCCTCGCCGCGGGCGGGCACCGCGACCCTGAGGCCGCAGGGGAGAGTGACGGCGACCCCGTCCACGGGCCGCCCGAGGGAGAGGACCGCCGCCTTCGCCGCGGCCGCGGCCGTCGTCCCGGTCGTGAAGCCCCGCCTGAGCACCCGGCCGTCGGCCGTCAGCACGCCGAGGCCCGACGCGGCGAGGGTAAGGGCCGCCGCGTCCTCGCACCTCGCGACCCACTCGTCGGGATAGGCGTACCCGGTCACCGGGTCGACGACCCTCTCCTCACTCCCCACCTTTTTGCTCCACATGCATCGTGACGATCTCGTTCATCGCCGCCACCGCGGGCGGCGTCCCGCCCCGCGTCCCCTGCGTCGAGATCGAGGGGACGTCGAGGGTGCGCAGTTCCTCCTTCGACTCCGCGGCATTCACGAAGCCGACGGCCATCCCGATGACCAGGGCCGGCCGCACGCCCTCCTCCCGCACCATCGTGCAGAGGGAGAGGAGGGACGAAGGGGCGTTGCCGATCACGACGATCGCGCCGTCCAGGCGGTCGCGCAATGCGATGAGGCCCGCGGAGGAACGGGTGATCCCCCGTTCCGCGGAGATCTCCCGGCCGAAGTCCAGGGCGCAGAGCACCTCGGACGAGTGCTCCTTCTTCCGGATCCCCATCTGCACCATGTGGATGTCGGTGACGATCGGGGCGCCGCGGGCGAGGGCCGCAAGCCCGGCAGAGATGGCGTCGCCCCTGAACCGCACCAGGTCAGCCATCACGAAGTCGCCGACCGAGATCGCGCACCTCTGCCTGATCCTGTCCTCAGGCGTCCGATCGCCGATCACCTGTCTGGCGAGGGCGCGGCTCGTCTTCGAGATCGTGTAGCCTTCGGGCGTGTCTGCCCCCGGATCAATATACATACTTCCTCCCATACCCCCGCGGCGTCAGCATGCCGCCGTCCTTCATCGCAAAGGTCTCCTTCCCGCCGATGAAGACGGCCGTGCGCATGTCCACCGCGGCGTCGTCCTCCGCAAGGGCGCCGAGGGTCGTTGTCGCCGTCTCCTGGCCGTCCCGGTAGGCGTTCCGCACAAGACCCACCGGCGTCTCCGGCGGGAGGTGGCGGGCGGCGATCGCAAGGGCGCGGCCCAGGTTCTCCGGCCGTCCGTGGCTCTTCGGGTTGTAGAGCACGATCGGCACGCCCATCTGGAAGGCGAGGTCGAGGCGGTGCTCGATCTCCTCCCAGGGGGTGAGCAGGTCGGAGAGGGAGAGGGTGACATGGTCGCCGGAGAGGGGCGACCCGAGGAGGGAGGCGCCTGCGCAGGACGCCGTGACGCCAGGCACGACCTCCCAGTCCACCGTCTCCCCGGCGCGGTCCAGCACTTCGAGGACGATGCTCGCCATCCCGTAGATGCCGGGGTCGCCGCCGCTCACCATGACGACCCGGTGGTCGCGGGCGAGGTCGATGCACGCCTTCGCCCTGTCGACCTCGCGGCCCATCGAACTCCTGACCACCTCTTTTCCCGGCAGGAGGGGGGCGATCTGGTCCAGGTAGAAGGCGTTCCCGACGACGTACTCCGCCTCCTTGATCGCCTCCACGGCCCTGCCTGTCATCTGCGCCATACCGCCGGGGCCGATGCCCACGACGGAGAGTTTTCCTGATTTATTTTGCGAGGGTGAAGGTGGCAGATCGGGAAGAACCCGGTCTTCAGGCCGAGGATGAATACAGAGCCGCTCTTCTGATGTATTCACTTGCATTACAGAAAAATATACCATATTATAACACTTAATAACATTTGTATGCTCCAAGCCTACAAATATCGGATGTACCCTTCTAGGGAGCAGGTAACGCTCCTCATGAGACACATCCATGCCTGTCGGTTTGTGTACAACAATTCTCTGGAGCAGAAGATCCGGGCATACGAACAGGAAGGTCGAAAACTCTCCTGCTTCGACCTGAACAACCGTCTTCCCGCACTCAAAGAAGAACACCCGTGGCTCAAGGAAGTGAACTCCCAGTCACTTCAGAGTGCAAACAAGAACCTCGACAACGCCTTCACCCGCTTCTTCAGGGAGAAGAAGGGATTTCCCCGGTTCAAGTCGAAGAAAAATCCAGTACAGTCTTTTCAGGTGCCGCAGCATTATCGCGTGAACTTCAAGCAGAGGAAGATCAAATTCCCAAAGATTGGTGAGTTTAAGACCGTCTTCCACCGCGTCTTCACCGGCAAGATGAAGTACGCCACTGTTTCCGTGACTTCCACCAAAAAATGGTTTGTCAGCATCCTTGTCGATGACGGGGTGGCCGAGCCAGCACCTGCACCGTTCTCTCTGGACACCACCATCGGGATCGATGTCGGGCTGAAGGACTTCGCAACCCTCTCTACCGGAGAGAAGATCGAGAACCCCCACTACATGAAGACCTCCCTTCAGCGCCTGAAAGTGTTGCAGCGGATGGTTTCGCGGAAGAAGAAAGGATCGAAGAACCGGGAGAAGGCGATCCAGAGACTTGCCCGGTGCCATGAGAAGACCGCCAACCAGAGAAACGATTTCCTGCACAAACTCTCTTTTCGAGTCGTGAGCGAGAACCAAGCCATTGCAGTGGAATCGTTGAATGTTGGTGGGATGATGAAGAATCATCATCTGGCGCAGGGGATCGGGGATGTTTCGTGGAGCATGTTCTTCACGATGCTGGAATACAAGTGTCAGAGGTACGGGAAGACGCTCCTGAAGATCGGGAGATTCGATCCCTCCTCAAAGATATGCAGTAACTGTGGGTATCTCAAACAGGATCTTGCCCTCTCTGACAGAGAATGGATCTGTCCCGATTGCGGTACCCATCACGACCGCGATATCAACGCGGCGATCAATATCAAGAAGTTCGCCCTGCAAGAACAGAACCTTGTCGGGGTATCAGGTGCGGAACGCACCGTTGAGCCTGTGGACTCGCCTCAGTAGAGGGAGAATGAAGCAGGAAGCCACGCCCACCAACAGGCGCGGGGTAGTTCACCGTCCGATTGCAACGGTCACATCCCCATAGACATGTTTTTTCAGCACCAGTTCGCCCCGGCGTGCGAGTGCGAGCACGGCGGGTTCGGCGACCCCGACAAGCCCGATGAGCCCGGCCCGCGAGGGCGAGGGGGGCGTCAGGGCGTTGAGCGTCGCGTCCGGGAGGCAGAGGAGGACGCCGCCGAGAGCGGCGACGCCGTCTCGAAGGCCCGGTTCGTCGCGTTTCTTTTCGGTCGTGGCGTACACGAGCACCTCATCCTGCCCGACCCCGACCTCCGCAAGGGCCGAGCGTATCGCCGCCTCGACCGCGGCCGCCGGCACGCCCCGCCGGCACCCGACGCCGACGACGTACTCCCCGCCCCGCACCAGCACGGAGACGGCGGAGGAGGCGACGACGATCGCCGGGCCGCCGACCGTATAGACGGGCACGTCGCCGTCGAGCATGGCGGCGTTCACCGGCAGGGTGGATGGGGGGTTCGCGATGACGGTGCCGGTCGCGGCCGCCACGCCCTCGACGCAGGGGCGGCCCAGGGCCTCGGTCGCCGTCGAGATGACCGGCACGGCGCCGATCGCCGCCCCGATCTCGCGGGCGAGGTCGTTCGCCCCGTGGTGGCCGCCGAGGACCGGGACCGCAAAGCGGAGGTCAGGACTCACGACGACGACCGCCGGGTCCCGCCACTTGGTGGCCAGGAGGGGGGCGCACTTCCGCACCGCGATCCCGGCCGACATCAGGGCGACGATCCGGTCAAAGCCGGCGAAGGCACGCTCGAAGACGTCGGGGGCGTACGGGAGGAACTCTCCCTCGATCGCCGCCGCAAGCCGCCTGGCCTCGTCCTCGAAGTGCTCCAGCGCGATGACCGCCGTCGTCATCCGTAGAGGTCCGAGTTGGTGTAGGCCGACCTGGTGGCGTCGACCACGCCGCCGATGATGATCAGGGCCGAACGCTCGATCCCGGCCGCCCGCGCCTTCGCCGCGATGTCGGCGACCGTGCCCCGCACCACGATCTGGTCTGGCCAGGTGGCGTGGTACACGACGGCCGCCGGGGTCTCCGGCGGGCAGGCGGCCTTGGCGAGCACCTCCTCCATGTGCTCAGTCCCCAGGAAGACGACCAGCGTCGCCCCGGTCCGTGCGAACTCGGCGATCTGGTCGCTCTCCAGGGTCGCGCCCGCGGGCCGCGTGACGATCACCGACTCTGAGACGCCCCGGAGGGTGAACTGGGTCTTCAGGGCGGCGGCCGCCCCGAACATCGACGAGACGCCGGGGACGACCTCGACCTCGATCCCGGCCTTTTCCAGGTCCGCGATCTGCTCGACGATCGCGCCGTACAGCGCGGGATCGCCCGAGTGGAGCCTGACGACGCACTTCCCGGCGTCGGCGGCCTCCTGCATGATCCCGACCATCTCCGGGAGTTTCATGCCCCAGGAGTCGTACTTCTCCGGGGCCGGCGACCTGGCGACGAGCGCCGGGTTCACGAGCGACCCCGCATAGATGAGCACGTCGGCCCGCATCAGGAGGGCGTTGCCCTTCACCGTGATCAGGTCGGGGTCGCCCGGCCCTGCGCCGACAAAATACACTGTCTTCGTCATCTCTTCTTCCTCGCAAACAGGACGCTGAAGTAACTGCTCTCCTCCGGGAGGGCGTCGTTCCTGACGACCTGCTGGCCGTCCATGTACATCTTCTCGACCAGCACGAAGTCGTCGAAGCCCTCGGTGCGGAGACGGGCGGCCGTCTCCTGCGGCCTCTTCACCTTCAGGAGGAGACGCGCCTCCTCCTCGGACCCGTCGCTCACCCCGATGCCGCCGGCGACATGGACGCCCGCGACCGAGGCGAAGGCGGTGATGGCGCTGATGCCAGGGACTGTCGAGCACGCCACGTTAGGGTGGCGGGCGGCGAGCACCTCTGTCAGGCGGGAGAAGGTGCCGTAGAAGTTCGGGTCGCCGAGGATGCAGAAGACCGCAAGGCCGTCCCGCGCATGGGGGGCGATCCTCTCAGCGTTCTCCTCGATGCACCGGGAGATATACGCTTCGTCGTCGGTCATCGGGAAGGAGAGGACCTCGACGTCGGTGCGGTACGGGGCGATGATCGTCGCCGCCACCCTGCCCGGCACGAAGACGGCGTCCGCCTCCCTGATCAGGCGTGCCGCCCTGACGGTGAGGAGTTCGGGGTCGCCGGGGCCGATGCCCACGCCGACGAGCACTCAGGCCACCTCCCCGATGACGAGCCAGACCGGGTTCGCCGGTCTGAACATCAGGCCTGTGCCGAGGGGGCGGGTGCGGGCGACCTGGAGGGAGACGGCCTCCCTGAATATGCCGAGTCTCTGCATCTCCTTCACCGCCCGCTCCAGGGACTCCAGGAGGACGCAGTCGACGACGATACGGCCCCGCACCGTCCGGGCGAGGACGCCGAGCACCTCTTCGAGGTCGCGGGAGCCCCCGACGAACGCGGCGCCGAGGGGGCCGGCGGTTCTGAGAACCTCCGACGCCTCCCCGCAGACCACCTCAATATTGTCGGCCCCGGCCTCGTCGGCCGACTGCCGTGCCACGGCGACCGCCTCGGGGCGGCGGTCGATCGCGATCACCCGTCCGGCCGTGCGGGCGGCGGCGACCGCGATCTTCCCGGTCCCGCACCCGACATCGGCGACGGCGCACCCCGGCACGATCCCGAGGTGCCAGAGTGCCACGGCCGCCACCTCGTCCTGCGTCGGGCCACCCGAAAGTCCCCTGTCCATGTAGGTAAAGGTGATTTGCGCAGGGTAAATAACCCTTGTTTTCCGCGGCCACGAAACCCGGAAATCAGGCGATGGCACACGACAGGGAAAAAAAGATCGGGGGGAACGGCCTTGCGCCGTTCAGTTCCCGGAATAGCGTTCCCGGAAGACGAGGTCGTCCAGGTCTTTCTTCTCGGCGATGGTCAACTCCTTCGGGTACCCGGCCGGGAGGAGGGAGACGAGGGTGTACTCCTCGGGGACGCCGAGGAGCGCACGCACGTCCCCGGCATACTCCTTCTTCTCCCCGGCGACCCAGCAGGAGCCGACGCCATAGGCCCACAGCCCGAGGATGAGCTGGGTGGTGGCCGCGGAGCAGTCTTCCAGATAATATTTCGCGTCCCTCTTGCCGAAGACCGCGAAGCAGACCTGGGCGCCGGCGATGAACTTCCCGTGGTCGGCGAGACCGGCGATCTTCGCGAGGGTCTCCTTGTCCTGGACCACGCCGAAGAGCCACGGCTGCTCGTTTCTGGCCGTCGGGGCGAGACGGGCGCAGTCCAGGGCGTTCTGGATGATCTTCTCCTCGATGGGTTCATCCTTGTACTGCCTGATGGAGTGACGCGTCTTGATGATGGTAAGCCCAAGGTTCGGACCAAGATACATGCTCCTCACTAGGCCGTGAAATAGGATAAGATTTGCGCAGAGGGGGATTCGGGTGGGGGCGGAGGAGAGGAGTCTTCCGGTCGGCAGGGGAAGCCCACAATATGGGATGCCGGTCCGCCGACTGCCCCCCGGTGTCCGCCGGGGGACTGCCTCGAAGGTCTTCGACCTTCTCGTTGCCCCCGGACCCCCGAAATTAAGATAGCGCCGGGGAAGGGGGAAGAGGAGACGCAAAGGATGAGCATATCCCAAAACTCTCGTTCATTCCCCCCATCTCTGCATGCAGGAACCGGGAGAGAATATCATGTTCGGGTCGATATCTTCCTGAATTCCCTGAAGAATCGTGCGAAACCCCCGCCTTCCCCTGCCTCTCTGCCGGGGGACTACGCCCCCGGACCCCCGAAACAGGATAGGGTCAGGGAAGAGAGATCCTGATGAAGGAGATTGCCCTCCGCTCCCTCTCGCAATGATGGGGGGATCGGGGGGTGAAACCCCCCGGACAAGACGCCAGAACAGGATTTTTCAGAACCGAATGTGAGTCCTTTCATCGGCGTGCATGAAGGTTCGGATCAGTTTTGGGATGACCTCGATGAAAAAAACCGACACGAATCGTCCAAAAAAAAGTTAGAACGGCAGGAGACTGCCGAGCCATCCGACAAAGTTTGCAAAGCCCTGCGGGATGATCACCGTCGGGTCGATCCCGAGAATCGGGGAGATGAACGCGAAGTAGGCGATCGTCCCGAGAGTCGAGCCCACATTGGCGAGGGCGGCGACAAGCACCACCCGGAAGATCGGAACTTTCCGCATCTCCGAGAAGTTTGCGGCGTCCATGATCTTCTGGAAGTCCGCGGCCGAAGGTTTCCTGATCTTCGCCTCCGTCAACGCCGCAAACCAGCCCGCGGCGACGAGGGGGTTGAGAGACGTCGCCCACGCCACCGCAAAGGCCGTCGCCGCCGAGAGGGGGTGGCCGCCCGCGGCAAGGGTGAAGGCCGCCGCAAGGACGCCGTTGATGAGCACCCAGTACAGGACCGCCCAGACGAGCACACCTGCCCCGACACCCGAGAAGGCGATCGAGATGATGAGCAGGGCGAAGATCACGACGACGATCCCACCCAGGATCTTCCCCCAGGGGTACGTCTTCGGCGCCGCGGTGAGTTCCGCGTCCGACGGGAGGAGGTCGGGCGCCGCAAGGTAACGCTCCACGCCCCGCACGTGCCCGGCGCCGATCACCGCCATCACCCGGTCGTAGCGCCGCGAGAGGTCGAGAAGGCGGCGGGCAAGATAGGCGTCCCTCTCGTCGATGAGGGCCCGCGCCCCGTTCGGCGAGAACTTCCTGAACTCCTCCAGAGCCACGGCGACGACGTCCTGGTTCTTCAGGGCCTCGATGTCCACTTTCTGGTCCTCGGTCCCGCCGAGAGAGACCGCCAGGGCGTAGACCATTTTCACCTTCTCCCAGAGGGTCATCCCCTGCCAGAACCGGGCCAGGGTCAGCCTGATATCGCGGTCGATGAGAGCCAGGGGCAGGCCGCGGCTCTCCACCTCCTCGATGGCAGCGACCATCTCCGCGCCCGGTTCCACCCCGACGTCCATCCCGATCTTGCGCTGGAGATAGGCCAGAGTCCACTGGAAAAGGATCTGCGAGAAGTTCCCGGCCTTCAGGACCTCTTCGACCTTCGGCGGCGCCTGCTCCTTCCGGAGAGCCGAATATCTTCCGGGATCGAGTTCGACCCCGACGATATCGGGCGAGAACTCCTCGATCGTCGCCCGCACCTCTTCGACGCTCTTCTCCGATACATGCGCCGTTCCGACAAGCCTGATCTCACCCATGAACGACCCACACTCCTTCGCTGTCAATCACCGCAACACTTCCTGACGGGACCGGCACGGCCTCCATGACCGCCCTGATCCCTGCTTCCTCACGGGCCTCAGCCTTCTGCCGATCGAGCAGGGCGCGGGCAAGGGCGACCGCCGCCTCCCGACCGATCGGCCGCCCGAGGCCCGGGCATTCCGAGACGATCAGTCGGTCGCCGTCGAGCATAAATGGGTAGGTCCGGCAGATCCAGGGACGGGCGGCGTACACCCTGCACCGCCCATCGCCGAGAAACCGGCAGCGTCCGCCCTCGCGCCGCAGGCACCAGTCGAAGGTGAAACGCCGGCCGTCCTCGCCGTCCAGATATTCGGGGAAAGGGTCCGCGACCTCGTCGGCAGGGATGCCCGCCGCCCCGGCCACCGCCCGCACCTCGGCCGGCGAGACGATGACAAGGTTCGAGTCCCCGGAGACCTCGGTGCAGCAGGCGCCGCACCGCGTACAGGCGAACCCGATCTTCATGACCTCGTCGGCGAGGTCGTCTACTCCCCGCATATCCTCTCGAAGTTGCGGAAGACCAGGTCGCCGTTCTCGGTGTGACTCACCTCGGGGTGCCACTGGACCCCGTAGATGCGGTCCGTCTCAGACCCCATCGCCTCGACAGGGCAGATGTCCGACCGGGCATAGACCGCGAAGCCCTCGGGGACCGCCTTGACTTCGTCCGCGTGCGAGGCCCAGACATGGATCTGGTCCGGGTAGCCCGCGAGGATCTCGCTCTTCCCGGCGATCTCGACGGCGACGCCGCCGTACCCGCCGTGGGCGCCCGGCCCGACGATGCCGCCGCGTGCCGTCGCGATGATATGGAGACCGAGACAGATGCCGAGCACCGGCAGTCCGAGGTCCAGGTACGCAGCAGCGTTGCCGGCGCGTTCAAGCGTGGGCCCGCCGCCGAGAATGATCCCCCTGCACCCCTTCTCGACTTCGGCCGGAGAGGTGGTGTTCGGGACCATCGCCACCTCTATCTCCAGGTCCCGCAGTTTGCGGTGGATGAGGTGGTTGAATTGCCCATGGTTGTTCACGACAAAAATGGGAAGCATCAAAAAGGTATGGAGATGTCAGGCTATATCATTTTTCAGCGGAAGGAGATCGCGGTCGAGAGGATCGCGGACCTGATCTCTTCAGGGGAGTGGCCCATGAGCCGCGCCAGGAACATGGCGCCGCCGGCACCCATACCCTCCTTCACCTCGCCCTCGCAGTACCGGGCGATGCCGGTGTCGCCGATGGTCCCGAAGTCGGGATCGACAAAATAGGCCTTCACCCCGATCGCGGCCGCGATCGCCTCCACGTTCGCCGAGGCGTCCCTGCGCACGTACTCGGTCGTCGCAATGGGCACCGTCTTCTTCCCGAGGCCCTTCAGGACGGCGTCGACGGCGAGCATCTGGGTGCCCCCGCCAAAGACCAGGGTGCCCGTATAGGTACTCGCAATACCGGCGGCCACCGGCATCATGGGGTCGCCGCCGATCCGCACGACGTCGAGGGAGTCCCGGATATCAGCCTTTTCGACCTTCTCCATCACCGCCCGGCAGATCTCCTCCTTCAGGCCCACCGGGTTCTCGATGAAACTGCTCGACACCCGCGCCTCGTAGCCGAGGGCGCGCAGCACGCAGAGGGCCGTCGTCGTCCCGCCGGGGACGCACTCGCCGAGGACGAGGAAATCGGCGCAGCGCGAAAGGTGACGGCCGACCCGCTCGCCCGCGGCGAAGAGGGCCCGCGCCTTCGGCACGGCCTCCCCCTCGCGGGGGTCGCCCGCGGCCTCGCCGTACACGTCGATGCAGGGCACGGTCGGCGGATTGAACATCCCGGCATTCACGAAGACCGGGTCGATACCGGCGAGGGCCATCATCGACCGCGTGATCACCGCCGGCGTCGGGCACCCGGTGGGAGTGTTCGGCTTGTAGGGCATGGAGGTGATCGAACCGGTGGTGATCAGTTCGGCGTCCAGGATCGGGGTGTAGACCGTCATCCTGGGAGACGACCCGGCCCCGGAGACGCCGGGCACCATCGAGAGCGCGGTGTTCCCGAGCACGCTCGCAAAGAGCGGCCTGGAGAACCGTATCGAGGGAACCTCGGAGAGAAATGCCATATCAGGTATATCAGGGCCTGCCTTAATACTCTCTTCGTCGGCAGGATCGGCAAAAGGGTCAGGGCGTACCTGAAAGCCGCCTGAATCTTTCTTTGAGGAGCGATTTTTCTTAACCTGTCTCAGGTAAAGAAGGGGTTTTTATCCCCTCTTCTTCCAGGAATACACTCCGATCACGGCCAGCAGAAGAATCAGGCACCCTGCGCCGATGACCGGCAAGGGGAGTGTTTCGCCGGGAGTCTGCGTCTCTGCGGGCGGCGTGGCGGTGGTCGCTGCTGCGGCCTCCTGTCCTGCCGATGCCGTCACTTCCTTCAGGACAGACGGCCACGCGAGGGCGTAGGTGCTGAAGTGGGAGACGCGTGCGGTCACAGTCCTCGTGACTGGATCCACGGTGGCCGGGACCTCCTGCCAGGTGCCGGCGGCGGCGTCGTACAAGAACACCGTCAGGGTGGCGGGGTCGTCGATCCCGGCCCACTCATCCTCGGTGAGGGTGAAAGTGAGAGTGACGGCCGGGTCGAAGGTGGCGCCGTCAGGGCCGCAGGTCAGTGCGATGCCGAGGGTGTTCCCGGCCGGGACCGGGGGAAGGGTGACGGGGTCGAGGGTTGTGACCGAGACCTCGCCGAGGGGGTCGCCGCGACTGTCGAGGGCGGTCGTGCCGGCTGGAACGGTGACGGAACCACTGCCGTCGGCGGTTCTGACCTTCACCGATTCGAGCACTTCCCCGGACTTCGAAGAGCCAAGGGACGCCTGGCCGGTGTACACCCTCGGTGCAGCGGCGGTAACGGTCGGCGACGACGAACCGCCGCCGCTACCGCCGCCACTGTTCCCACCGCTCGATGAGGTGGGAGTGGGGGTGACGGCACTGCCGACGCTCAGGTCGAGGCAGGTCGTGCCGTTCGGCGTGAACGTCGCGGTCCGGCCGGCCTCTTTGCCGTCGACCAGGAACGTGATCGTCGCACCGGCCTGGTCTTCGTTCGCAAGGACAAGCAGGCGGTTCCCGTCGTACCGGCTGGAACTGCCGTATGTACCGGATTTCGTCGTCGTGATCGAACCGCATCCTGTCCCCCCGATCATGGCGATGATCTCGGTCCCGGCCGGGGCCGGGGAACCGCCGATCGTCACGGTTCCCCAGAACTCGTGGGGAAAGGAAGGGACGCTCTCATCGGCCGTCACACCGGCGACCAGCGCACAGAGGAGGATCAGGGCACAGCAATACTGTATCTTCACCTCATCACCTTCATGCTCCGATTACGCAGAGCGTGTCCGGGTTGTTCATGTAGATCCAGTATCCGTGGAATGGGTTCATGGTGCGGTCGTCGCCGTGGCGTCCCGTCGCTCCGCGAATGATGGAGACGTCGTATGCCTGTGCTTCGGCGTTGAAGCCGAAGAGTGTCGCCCAGGTGTCTTCGACCGACCTGAGGGTGGTGACCGCGGGTTCGGGCACGGTGTCGGTGAACCCGATGGCGTTCCAGCCTCTGTCGAGGTCTTTCGTCGGGGGGGTGTCGTGCGTGTCGGCGGCGAAGGAGAGCGGGATCGTGTACGTGCCGTTTGCGAAGATCCAGACGCCATCGAGGGGCTGGAACGATTCCTGCGAACTCATCGCCTCCCAGCCGCGGGTGCCGTTGTACAGCAGGACGGAGTGGCCGTCGGTGTCGACGCCGTCGAAGAGGGCGATGGAGTCCGCTCCGGCGTCGAGGGTCTTCGGCGTCGAGACGAAGTTCCAGCCCGGATGGAGGGTGATCGCGGCGTTGCCGAGGGCGAGGTGGACCTTTGCGGTCTCGCCTGCGGCGACGGTCACGGTCTCCTCGGCGGCGAGGTAGCCGTCGAGGGCGAGGGTGACGGTGTGCTCGCCCGGCGCAATGCGGGTAAGGGTGGTGTTCGTCATCTCGCCGGTGTCTGTGCCGTCGAGGAGGATGCGGGCGCCGTCAGGGGAGGAGGTGACCAGGATGCTGCCCGAGGGTTCGACGAGGGCGAAGGAGACGGTGACGGTCTCTCTATCGACGACGGTCACGGTCTTCGCGGCGTCGGCATACCCGCTCTTCTTCACGGTGATCGTGTGCTCGCCGGCCGGGATATTCTCCAGGGTGACGTTCGTCGTCCACTCGGTGGCGGCACCGTCGAGGAAGATCCTGGCACGGTCGGGAGAGGAGGAGACGGTGATGTTTCCGGTCGCCTCGACGAGGTCCAGGTGGAGGGTCGTCGTCTCGTTGTGACGGACCGTCACGTTCGCCCCGGCGCTGCGGTAGCCGTCCTTCGTCAGGGTGACGAGATGGTCGCCGATGCCGATCCGGTCGACGGTGGCGTCGGTGGTCTTCCCGGTGGCGGCGCCGTCGATGAGGATCAGAGCCCCGGTGGGCGCGGAGGTGACGGCGAGGCTGCCGGTGTGGGTGGTCAGCGTGAGGGAGACGGTCGCGGTCTCCTCGCTCACGACGGTGACCGGGGTCGAGGCGTCGGCGTGATCGGCGAGTTTCAGGGTGACGACGTGGTCGCCGGCCGGGACGTTCTCCAGGGTTGCAGGGGTGACGAGGCCGGTGTCGGCACCGTCAAGGGAGATCAGAGCACCGGCGGGGGTCGAGGCGACCGAGATGCTGCCGGGCGGGAGGGGGTATTCGACGACGAGGAATGCGGCGGCGGCCTCCATCCAGTCGCCGCTGCTCTGGAACGCGGCGGTGTTCTCTCCGCCGAGGTACGCCGTCACGTCCCGATCGTCGATGCCGATCTCGGTGGTGCCGGTAAAGTTCCAGACGTCGGTCCAGGTCTCGCCATTGAAGAGCAGTTCACCTTCGGTCGGTCCGGCGCCCGGGGCGACGGTGATGAGCGTCGCATCGACGGCGCCGCTCTCGACGGTGGCGAAGGGCGCATACGCGGTCGCCTGCTCGGGCGTTGTGCCCTGCCCGCTGCCGCCATACAGGAGGTCGAAGCCTTCGTTGATCAACACGGTATGCGGGGCGGTGACGCCGTCGTCATAGACGACCGCAAGCACCATCCCGCGCACGGAGACGTTGCCGCCGCCGGGGAAGGTGCTCGTGAGCACGGCGGCGTTGCTGTCCTTGCTGAAGGCGTCTTTCACGTCATACACGGTCATGCCGTACGGGTACGAGGATCCCCACATCTTCTCGTCCTCGTAGAGGGCGACACGCTCGGGGGTCACACCGTTGAAGGTCAGCGTGACGTTGTCGGGGAAGACCGGGCCCTTGTCCCAGGTGTACGGGACGTAGAGGCGGGCGGCGGTGATCGTGGCGTTGGTTGGCACGGCCAGATCCGCGGACGTCCAGTTCGCGCTGTATGTCGTCCAGTGCGGAGACTTCGAGGCGCTCAGGTACGCACTGTCGCCGGTCGACCACACGAGGTCGCCGCGGACGTCATAGGTCTTCGCGGTCGGGATGTCATCGCCGCCAGTCCACCGCTTGCCCCGGTACCCGTTGGCGACGACGGTCTTCTCGATGGTCTTAAGGTTGTTCTCTTCGTTCGATTCGGTGACCGCACCCTCCACGTCGGCCGTCGCTGTGACAGTCACGGTCTCACCGGCGGTACGTATCGTCTCGTCGGTCCAGGTGACGGTGGTGTTCGCACCGGCGGCGAGGCCGTCGATGGAGACAGTGCCCGTCGTGCCGCTCACGTTGAACTCGACGGCGAAGGCGCCGGCGGCGGCGTTACCGATGTTCGTGACCTTCGTGGTGTAGGTGTTGTTCGAGGCGGAGAAGACCTGACCGCAGTTCGAGGCGAGGGTCGAGACCGTCAGGTCGGGAGAGGCGGGATCGGCATATTCGACGACCAGGAAGGTCTGTGCCGCGACCATCAGTGGTTGGTTGCCTTCAGAACTCTGGACCGCCGCCTCGTTCCCGGTCGCGTTCAGGTACGCCGTCACCTCACGGTCGTCCACAGCCACCTGCGGGGAGTCGGAGGCGCCCACCGCACGCGGACCGTAGTTCCACACCCCGGTTCCGATCTGGTCCCCGTTGAAGTACAGGTTGCCCTCCCCGTCATTGCCCCACGGGACGAAGGTCGTGAGGTTCGCACGGGCGATGGTCGCCGTATCGATAGCCCTGCCGGTGAACGGCGCATACGCCGTCGCACCGCTCTCGTTCGTGCCATAATTCACGGGATCGGCACCGAGGGCGTCGAACTCCTCGTTGACGAAGATCTGCTTTCTGGTAGCAGAGGCATCTTCGTAGATCACGGCAAGGGTGAACCCGGCTGGCGATATCTTGGCGTTGGTCCCTTCCCGGGTGAAGAGCGCCGTGTTGCTGGCGCCGGCCGCGTAGAGATCGGTCACGTTGTAGGTCATCATACCGTAGACAAAGTCGCCAAACGCCCCAAAGTTCGCCTTATCGTGGTACCAGTGCACATAGGGCACGCGGACGCCGTTGAAATCGATCGAGACGTTTTCAGGCGCCGAATACGTGTTGTCCCAGCAGTACGGAACATAGAGGCAGGCGTCGCGGACAGTCGCACCCGCCGGCAGAGGAAGGTCAGACCCTGTCCAGGTCACGGTATAGTTCGTCCAGCCCTCATCTCCGAAGCTGCCGGAGACATACTGACTGTTGCCGAAAGAGTGGACGATGTCGCCGCGGAGGTCGTAGGTCCGCACTGTATTGATGTCGCTGCCGTTCTCCCAGTAGCGTTTGCCCATATAGCCGTTGTACTTGACGTTTTTTGGCTGACTTGTTACGGCGTTGTTGGTCTCATCGGTCTCGACGACGGTGTTGTCGGGGTCGATGATGGCGGTGTAGGTCACAGTTCCGCCAGACTCCCTGATAGTCGTGTCGTTGAGGAATAGGAATGGCGCTCTCTCTCCGGGCTCGATCGGGGGGACGGTGACCCTGCCGACGAAACCGTCGCTTGAGCGAACCTCGACCTCTGTTTCAGGAGACATACCTGGACCGAGATTGGTAAGGCTGATGATCCGGATGGTGTTTTGCATGCAGGCGAATACAGTGCCTCCAGTGATGGGATGTGCTCCGCCACTCGGGAAGGTAAGGTCGCAGGTCGGCACAACCACGTTTATCGTCGCTGTCCCGCTCGCATTCTCCGCTGACGCGGTGACCGTGGTCGCGCCGGCGGCGAGGGCGGTGAAGTACCCGGTCTGGTTCACCGTGCCGACAGTCTCGTTGCTGCTCGTCCAGGCGAAGGAGACGCCGCTCATCTCAGCGCCGTTCTGGTCCAGTGCTGTTGCGTTGAATTGCTTCGTGGCGTTCACCGCCACGCTCGCCGTCGCGGGAGAAACTTCGATCGTGGTCAGGACGAGGGGGGGGATTGTGTAGGTTACGTTCAGGTAGGGGCGTTGCGTGGATTCAGAATATTCACGGCTTCCCATCTGAACTTTCTGCAAAGTAGAAGTAGCGGATTCATTTGTAAATGCAAGCATCCACCCATAGTTTGCAGTAATGTCCGCGTATGCCTGTACGTCCTGCGTGACGTTCCAGCAGATCCAGGTATTCGCTGTCGATCCGGGATCGATCGAACTGGTCGGTTGCGTATTTACCGAAGGTTGCGTATTCCAGGTGACACTGGACTCATTCCACGTATCGGTCACGCGGTAAGCACCGACCTCTCTGTCGCCTGCCCTGTCGTACATATATCCATAGAGCGTTGCCGACTCGATCATCGCCCCTTCGGGGATCGACGAGAGGTCGAAGTGGATAAGGCACCTATAGAGTGTACCAGCTGAAGACCCCAGAGGATTGCCAGATTCTCGAATATACAGACTTGTCTGAGTGCCATAATTCGTATTTCCGGGAAGATCACCCCATCGGATCTGTGCGTCGGCGTCTGCCGGGAATGTTTCGTTGGCGGCCATCGCCGGTACAACGAATGCGGTCATGCACAGCAGTGCAGCGATACAGAAAACCAGAAATGTTTTTCGCATCTCCCTATCAACTCCGTCTTTCATTCACGATTCTTCTGCCACGCCAAGATCCTGGTGAGAGGCCAGGAGAGGCCGAGAGACTAATCGAGACGCGTAAGATCACTCTATTGTCACATATAAACGTACATCATTCATATTAGATCATATCATTTAAATATAAAGTAACACTAAAGAGACGAAATAATGCCATTTTAGTTACTTAATCTGCGCAAACGATAACTCAAACACAATCGTACAGCCAAAATGGATGTTGTTTTTCACACGAGAAAAAAACGATGCCGCCGGCCGTCTGGCCGCAGAACGGCATCAAAAAATGAACGCAGATGGAAGGCCTTCGGGCCTTCCGCTCTTTCAAAGATCTCAGAGGGGCGCGATTTACTCCTCCTTCACGGTCAGGAGCGCGAGCGGAATCTTGAAGTAGCCGCTGTACGAGCCGGAATGGGTCGTGTTCCGGTCGAACGTCATGAAACTGTTCCCACCGGTGGCGTAGTTGGTGACGTCCCAGCTCTGGTGCCCGAAGTACGACCCCTGGCACGGGTTGCTCCAGGGCAGGGCATTACCGTTGAAGGTGTAATTTCCGTTGTAGCTCCCCAGGTAGATGGCCGTGAGGTTTGCATTATCGACTGCAAGTCCTGATGTGCTGAATGTGGTGTTCCCGATGTAGGAGCAGTCGTAATCGTCGGCCTTATATGAGTCGGTGTCGTGTCCCTGGTTCACCCAGTAATGAATAGTGTCGGATCCGCCGTTATACGCCACCACGAGGGCGATCATCTTCACCCTACCGTCATTCGGCTGCGTGCCGTCGGGCTTGGCCGTGTGCACGCGCGCCGCGACGCTCGACGAAGTGATACTGTTCGTCACGTCATACCACATCAGGCAGTCGCTCGTCACCCGGTTGCAGTGGCCGTTGATCCAGACCGTTCCGTCAGCACCGCTGCCCGCGGGATAGGTGTAGGTCGTGTTCATGATCTCCGAGCCGAGGGTCGAGTATCCCGATCCGCCGTCGAACTCCACCGTCGTGTTCAGGGGGTAATTCGAGGTCATGCTCCCGATGTAGGTCGCCACGTAGAGCCGCGCCCAGGCAACATTGGCGGAAGTGCAGGGAAGAGAGAAGTCTTTCGTCACCGGCGTCGTGTACGCATAGTCGAATCCCGGATATGCGTCGAACCAGAGGCCGCCGGATACTGTCCCGCTCGTCCCGTTCGCGGTGACCAGTTTGTCTCCTCCAATGTACGGATCGGCCGCCGCCGGCGCCGCCATCAAGAGCAGCGCCACAAGCATGCCTGTCAGCATGCATATCCTGCTTGTTTTCATCATTTGCTTCATCTACTGATTTTTTTACTGCGGGGGGCGTGAGCCTCCCCGGCACGGGGGATCTCACCACAGTAATACATAAATTATAATTATTCATATCAGATCATACAATTTTTATACTTGGTAATATCTGGGTGAAAAGAGCCGAGACACAATGCGGAACGCAGGACGTACGGGACGGCCGGATCGCCGCCGGCAGTGCCATTCTGCCGCGGAAATGGCGCACTTCCGCAAAAAAAGTGGGTTGATGGATCATTCGGCTTTGTAGAAATCCTCCTCCATCGGTTGATAGTGCGTGCTGATCCTCTGCCTTCCCGTTCTCCGGGGGACTACGCCCCCGAACCCCCGCGCGAGGATTGGTCCCGGGAAGAAAGGGTCGGAGTCCTGGAGGAGGAGGTTATCCCTGCCCCTATCGTAATGGCAGGGGGTATGGGGGGCGGCAGCCCCCCCGGACCTGGCACTTCTGAACAGAATTTTTTCCCCTATCACTTCAGGAAGTACTTTCCCGCAAGGGTTTCTACAGGGCCGATCATTCACTGTTTTGAAAGATCCACCCGGCATTCGGTATTCGTATACGGTTCCACCGCCACGTCCGGAACCGTCTTCGACCCGTCCTTCGCCACCACCTTCACGTCATAGGACCCGATGGGGATGTAGTAGAACGTAAACGGCGTCTTCTCCCCCGTATCCTTGCCGAACAGGTAGATCTTCGCACCAGACGGCGTGCTGTCGACAGACAGCGACCCGTAGGCGTAGGGGTCCATCCTCAGGTCCACATTCGCAGACAGCCCCGGCGTCCCCGCACCCTTCAGCATGACAGTCTGCTCCGCCGGCGTGTACCCCGGTTTCGAGACCGAGATCAGGTGCCAGCCCTCGGAAAGATTCCCGACGCAGTACGGCGTGGCAAGGCCCGTCGCAAACCCGTCGACAAAAATGTCGGCGCCCGCCGGTTTCGACGTGACCATAACCGAATACGGCGTCGGCACGTCCTTCCTGATCGTGAGAGTCTCGTTCGAGACCATGAAGTCCGAGACCCTCTCGGAGATGTAACTCCCATTCACGCACACCGTCACATACCTGTTGATCCCGCCGCCGACATCGACCGTCTTCGGGAGTTTGTACCCGAGGTACCGACCATTCACCGAGAACGGAGATCCCGAGAAACCTCCCCCATCCACGGAGATCGAGCACCCGATCTCCTCCGACCCCGTCGTGAACGTCACCGAAGAGACGGCGTTTTTATTCACCCATACACTCTCCTTCTCTGATACGAACGTCACCTTGCCCAGTTTGGCTTTGATCGAGTGCAGGCCCTCCTTCAACCCGTACACCGTCCACGGCGTCTTCCTTCCCGTCTTCTTGCCGTCCACATAGATCTCGGCCCCTGCAGGATAGGACTCGACATACACCCCGCCGTACCTGTTCGCGTCCCACGCACGCAATGAATCGAGATCGAACTGCTGGCCCCGGATATTTTCGGTCTCGAAATCGAGGACAAGTTCGTCGTCATGGGAGAGATGGACCGTCCTTTCCACGGGTTCGGCGCCCTCCAGCCTCATCCTTACCATATGGTCGCCCCCCGCCGCCGTGACCGTCACCGGTGTCGTCTTCCCGAGGTACGTCCCGTCGAGATCGACCAGCGCTCCCGGCGGGTTCGAGAGAAGCGAGACAGCAAACGTCATCGATGAAATATCGACCGGCGTTTCGGTCGCGACAGGGGCAATCGTCTCGACTGCCGCAGGCACTGTTTCGTTCCTCTCCACAGACACGACCTTCTCGTCGGCGTGGACGCCGAAGATACCGAGGACCGCCGTGACGACACCCCCGACGAAATCGGAGACCCGGTCGAAGACACTCTTTTCCGGCTGCTCCTTGCCGCCGACCACCAGGGTATGGACCCCGCCCCGCGTGATCCTGGCAGAGAGATCGCCCTCCCCGGACGTCGCCTTGACGGTCTGCCCGTCAGGCCCGAGGAGACCGAAGGTGCCTGAAAGGTTGAGGCGGCCCGTGTGGACGACCAGCAGGAGGGGGATATCGGCCTGCATATCTTCGTCCCCCACCGTACAGGTCCAGGCATCGCCGGCCCACGCCGACTTCAGCGTCAGCACCGTGACGCGTTTCCCCGCACCGTCGACGATCACCGTCCCCTCGGGAATGAACACCTCAAAAGCGCCGTCATCGGAGAGAAGACGCGTCGCCTCCAGTCGTCCAGCCGACTCGTTGAGCGCGACCCGCATGGTGCTCCCGGTTGCGGACGGCCGCGGCGACGTCTCCGTCTCGCTCACTAAAGCACCAGTCTCACCCGTGACGGCCTCACCCTTGCTGACGACCAGGACCGCACCCCTGTTCTCCATATAGTCACCCTTCGTCGTGGTGATGTAACTCTGAACCCCGGCCAGGTTCCCCGACGCCGCCAGGTAAGGCCTGACATTCAGTTCGGCGACACTGATCGCCGACGAACCGGCAGTGAGCAGGTTGAACCACTCGCCGTCGTTGAACGTGATCCTGTGCTCGTCATTGTCCTCGCCCGACCCTGCCGTGGCTATGAGAATCAGCCTGGCGGCCCCGCTCCCGGCAAGGTCGATCGTGCCGTCGAACGGCATCGTCGTGATACAGTCGTCGCTCGTCGTCCCGAAGTCAGGGTTCGCGTAGAGGGTATCGGAACCTTCATCGATCCAGTAGGTGATCTCGGGGAGAGACGGGTCCTCGGTGACGACAAGGACGCCGACACCGTAGGTCGCGAAGACATCGTCTTTCCGCCCGTCGTTCGTGACCGTCACCGTGTGCATCCCCGCGACGCCGCCCTTCAGACCGGTCACATTGTAGGCAAACGTCTCCAGAAGATAATCATAGACCCCCTCGTTCTTCCTGTCACCGTACACCGTATCTGCCGGGAAAACGATACCGTCGACCTTCAGGGTGATCCTCTGCTCCGTTCCCTTCTTCTCTTTCTCATCGTGCCCCCACGTCGTATAGATGTACAGCCTGGCCATCCCGACCGTGCTGTTCGAGGGAATATCGATGGAAAACTCCCTGCTCTCTCCGGCATGGATCAGGCCCGTATAACTGCTGAACGGATAATACGAGACATTCCCGCGGGTCGTCCCGGCCAGGCAGGTTTTCAGCGGCATCCCGGTATATCCATAGTCAGGCACCGACCCATCGCCCGAATCGCCCCCGGACACGAACGCCAGGTCCACGACGACAGTCTCGTCCTCCTGGACGGTCACGGTCTTATATGAACTCTGGCCGCCCAGCCGCACCTCCACCGTATAATCCCCGATGATGAGATCGCTCAGCGTCGCCGGCGTCTGAACCGACATGTTCACATTATGGTATTTCCCGCCGTCGAGGTACACCCACGCTCCCGAAGGCTCAGACGTCACCTCGATGCTCCCGGTGATCGGCTGGAGATCAAAGTGGACCGTAGTATTCGCACCCTTCTTCACCTCGACGGAGCGGTCGTCGGGGATGCGGTACCTGTCCAGTTCGACCCTGACCATGTGGTCTCCCGCGGCGATGCCGTTGATCGTCGCATTCGTGACCCGGGAGGTCTGTTCGTCGTCAAGGAAGACCGCCGCACCGGCAGGGGACGAGGTCACCGCGAGGCCCCCGACATCCTTTGCAGGATACTTCACCGCGAGAACGGCCAGCGGGATCTTGAAGAAAGCACCGAGATAACCGCTGCCGCTTCCGCTGACGCTCAGGTCGCGGGTGTAGGTGAGTTCGCTGTTCTTCTCCGGCGAGACATCGGCAGTGACGTCCCAGGTCTGGTAACCCGAATAGGCTCCCTGGGGCGGATTGGTATCGAGGTCCTCCCCATTGAAAGCAAATTCCCCGACGTGACTTGCCAGGTACACCACCGAGAGTTCGGCCGCATGCTCGCGCTCGTCGTCGTCGGGGAGATTGGTGGTGGCAAAGGTCGTCTCGCCCTCGTACGTCTCGCCGAGGTACTCCTCGACATAGTATGAATGGACGTCGTGGCCCGGGTTCACCCAGTAATACACCTCGTCGCCGTCGCTGTCGTCGTAGGCGACGACCAGGGTGACGATCTTGATCCGCCCATCGAAAGTCCCCTTGAACCCTTCGGGCTGCTCCGTCTTGACATGCGCCGTCACCGTGTTTTTCTTGATCGCGTCGGTGACGTCGTACCACATCAGGTAGTCGCTCGTCACCCTGTTGCAGTGGTCGTTCACCCAGACCGGCCCTGTCCCCCCGTTCGCCGGGAAGGAATACGACTTCCGCAGGTCCTCGACCCCCAGCGTCCGCATACCACTGCCGCCGTCGAACTGGACGGTCGCCCGGTGCTCGTAGTTGTTCTGCATATGCCCGCAATAGACGGAGGTGTAGAGACGGGCCCATTTGATCTTCGTGTACGCCGGGAGAGAGAACGTCTTCGTGACATCACGCTCGTTCGCCACCCCGACAAAGGAGTCTACATAGACCCCGCCGGAGACCACGCCTTCGGCCTCGGTCGTGAGCGGGATCCCGCCCACGTACTGGTCTGCAGCCGCACAGACGGGCAGCAGGAGCAGCAGGAGGAGAAGAGACGCCATTCTATATGCAGATGCCATCGTCACACCCCCGTCCTGATCGCCGCCACGGGATCGAGTTTCGCCGCCTTCAGTGCCGGGTAGAACCCAGAGATCTGGGAGAGGGCGATGGCGATGGCGATGCCGAGCAGGAGAAGGCCCGGTGTGACCATCGTGATGTCGGTATCGGCAAACGTGGCAAAGGTGTCGCCGAGCTGGGCGATGATAAAGGGTTTTCCGAAGACGTTGATCACGCCGGCGAAGACGATGCCGAGCAGATCCCCGAGTATCCCACCGATCAGGCCGATGAAGAGGCACTCATAGAGGATCAACCTGACCACGTCCCCGGACGACGCACCGATGGCCATCGTGATCCCGATCTCGCGAGTCCGCTCGAAGACCGACGTGATCATCGTGTTCATGATCATCAGCGCACCCACGATCAGTGCCACGCCCGCAAAGAACGCAAGGAGCAGGACGACCACGTCCATAAGTTTGTTCACCGACTCGATCTGCTCGAACGCTCCGGTGGCGGTGAGACCGAGGCCCTGGATGCCGTCCACGACCGAAAAGACCGTATCCGGGCTGTCGACCCTGACGAGGACGCCGTCGAACGATGTCGAGGTGTCGCCGCGCAACTCCTGCGCGACACCGCGGTCGATGAGCATCGCCTGGTCGAACGGGTCGTCCCGCTCCTGCAGGACACCGACAAGGGTGAAGTCCACCTCGGTATCGACGGGCATCCCGTCCTCGTCGTATTCACGGACCAGGATCGGGATCGTGTCGCCCAGGCGGATCCCCTCGTACCTCTGGAGGGACTCCGCAAGGTCGTGGCCGAGGACCGCCTGTCGCGTCCCGGCCTCGAAAGGTACTCCTTTCAGGTACTTCGGCTGGATCACCCCGCCGATCCCGTCCGGGTCCACGCCCACGACCCCGAGATAGGTCTGTCGTTTTGTCGCATAGGCGCCCCGGACAATTGCCGAAGACGCCCCGATATGCGACAGACTCGAAATTTCATCGATCTTCGCCGGCGTGATCAACTGGAGCGTCCCGCCCCGCATATCGGCCGTCGCCTCGATGAGGGTCAGGTCGGACTGGTCCTTGATCGCCTCCACCGCCTGGTAACGGATCCCCTCCCCGAGGGAGACAGTCCCCACCACCGCCGCGACACCAATCGCGATGCCGAGGGCGGTCAAAAGCACGCGCACACGTTTCCGCGCCACCTGCCGTGCCGAGATCTTAAGGTATTCAAAAAATTTTTCCATTTTCATGACGATATCACCCTCCCGTCGAGGAGTTCGATGGAACGGTCTGCCCGTCTCCCGAGTTCCCGTTCATGGGTGACGATCAGGAAGGTCGTCTCCCTCTCCCTGTTCACCGTGCGCATCAACTCAAAGATCCCGTCGCTCGTCTTCGAGTCCAGGTTCCCGGTCGGTTCGTCGGCAAGGACGATCGACGGGTTCCCGACAAGGGCGCGGGCGATCGCCACCCGCTGCTGCTCGCCCCCGCTCATCTGGCGCGGGTAGTGGCTCGTCCGGTTGCCAAGGCCCACCAGGTCCAGGAGAGTCCTGGCCCGCTCCTCCCTGACAGACCGCGTCTGGTAGTTGAAGAGCAGGGGATACTCCACGTTCTCCTGCGCCGTCATCGTGGGAATGAGGTTGTAGTTCTGAAAGACGAACCCGAGCGCTTCCCGTCTCAGGGCGACGAGCGCCTGCCCGTCCTCGAAGTCAATGCGCTTCCCGTTGACGACGACGTCCCCGGCCGTCGGACTGTCGAGGCCACCGAGGATGTTCATGAGGGTGCTCTTGCCGCTCCCGCTCCGCCCAAGAAGGGTGACGAACTCCCCCTTTTCGAGGGCGATGTTCACGTCGCAGAGAGCGACCACCTGATCGGTATAGGCCTTGGTCAGGCCATGCGTTTCCATTACGGTATCCATCAGATCACTTCCTTTCCAGCCTGAGAACGGCATTTGTGAGGACAAGATAGTCTTTCTCGTCCCGTACGGCAGCGAAATTGTTCTCTGACCGCAGGTACGGGAGGACATCCCTCCGGTCGATCCCGACCTGATTTGTCTCGTCGGAGTCGAAGACGTTCACCCACTCCTTCCCGTTCGATCCCGGGAAAATGGCGGAGATGATTGCGTCGAAGAAAGACGGCATGCTCGACTCGCCCTCGCGGTTCACGAAGAGACGGTTGATCACCGGGATCTTCTCCCGCGTGTACCCTCCCGAAGGGGCAACGAGGAGGAGTTCGGCCGAGGAGAGGGAGGACCGATCGATCGTCCCTTCGAAGTCGATCCGGCCCGTCGCCATCGCGGGCGTGATCCCGTAACTGCTGTACAGGAGGTCGGCCCCCTCCTTTACCCAGACAACATTTTCAGGCGACGAGGGACTCCCGTAGACCGCCAGCACCCCGATCCCCTGGACGACAAAGGTCCGGTTGTCGTCGGCCGCGTTCTTCAGGACGACGGAAAAAGTGTTTTTACCGGGTTTGACGCCCCCGGTCTCGAAGATGTCCATGCCGGTGAAGAAGTCGTTGCTGCTCACGAACCCCTTGGAGTCGGCATATCTCCCGGTCCGGTTCACCTGCTCGCCCGTATCCGTGCGGGTGACCGAGATCAGGGGGTAGATCGCCTTCTGGTCGATCTTGCTCCAGGACCAGTAGACATAGAGGCGCTGGTACCCGACCGTCGCGTCAAGGGGGAGGTCGAAGTCGTATGCAACGGCATACGCATCCCCGGCCTTGACTGCGCCGCTATAGGTGCCGTTCCCCGTGGTAAAGAGATAGTCGCCCCTGAACTCATCGTGGTACGCCGTGTCGAGGGGGTGGTCCCCCGCATAGGTGGCCGACGCGGGGGCGAGGAGAGAGAGGAGCACGACCAGGGCGACAAGCACCGGAACCTTACGGGAAGACATGGTCGCCCTCCGCGACATTGTTCCCGGGGTTCGCATCCCTGACCGTACCGCTCTCGTCCGCGACTATCCTGAGACGGTGTTTCCCGGGCGTCGTATAGAGCGGGGCATCGATCGTAACCGTCTCTCCCGCCTTCACGCCGTCGTCGAGGTGCTTCACCGCCGCCCTCGCACCGTCAAGATAGATGGTGAGGTCGAATGAGGGTGCGTCGCTCCCGCCGCTGTTCGTGATCGTGACCGGCACGGTATAGTCCGCATACCCGGCGGCGGCGACCGGCGGCGCTATCAGCGGGCACGAGGAGACGATGACCGCCGCCGCAATAAGGATGGCGGCACACTTCCCGCCGGGCGGGCGCCGCACCAGGAACGCGGCGATAAACAACCCCGCACACGCGGCAAAGAGGGGGAGAGGCGACTGCTGACTCCCTGTCTTTCCGGCCCCCGCGCTCACCGGCGTCCCGATGCGCACCGCAAGGTCGGGGATCGTCCCGACCCGGACCGGGACCGATGCTTCGGCACTCTCGCCGGCCCGCACGGAGATGGTGTGCCGGCCTTCGGCGAGAGTCATTTTCGCACCCACCTCCTGGACGCCCGACGCGGCCGGAGCGGCGGCAATGGTCTGCACGATTTTTCCGTCGACAGAGAAGGCCACCGGGATCGTACCTGCGGGCTTCGACCCATAGTTCCTCACGGTCGCAAGCACCGTGGCCTCCTCGCCGACATAGGCCCCCTTCACTCGCGGCGTGTCGACCGTAATGTCGGGGCCGCTCTGTGCGCCCGACAGTCTGGCGGTGAGAATGGCGATACAGGGGTGGATGTAGTCCTCGCCTTCGGGCTTCGTTCCTGTCGTGGTGATGACACCGTCGCCGTCCAGGTCCCGCCCACGCTCGAAGAGGATGGTGTTATTCTCCTTGAGAAGACTGCCGACAGGGAAGGTCTCGAAATCGACGTACCGGGTATCGGTCCCGGCCCCGCCCATGGCATTGCCGCATCGTTCGTCCCCGATATCCAGGGCACCGTCGGGATAATTCGACATGTCGGCCGGAGGGACGCCGAGGTCCTGCCCATTGAAGACGACATAGTCGGGCTGTCCCTTCGTCGAAGCCAGGAGCAGGATAGAAAGGTTCGCACCGGCCAGAACCGCCGGGTCGGCGTGGTCGAAGGAGACCTCGCAGGTGTCGTGCCTGGTGGGGTTGGTTCCGGCCCAGCCCTCGCCATGAAGGTTCTCGTTTCCTTCGGCGATCCAGTACTTCGTGACCGGTCCATTTTTATTTTCCACGACGGCGACGACGAAGATGCCATAGACCCGGCCGTCGATCTTGCTCTCGGCCTGGCCCCTGCTGGTCGCAAGGGAGACCGTGTTCTTGCCGCCATGAAGCGCGTCCGTGCAATCGTGCGCGATCCAGTAGACGCCATAGCCGGTCACATAGGTATCTTCATGGCGATCATCTTTCCCGAAGAGATTTCGCCGGGCAGGAACGCCGTTGTTGACGGTGACTTCTTCCCATCCGGTATACCGTTCTGTCCCTCCCCAGACTCCCGTATATATCCGTGCCCATACAGGCTTCGAAGGGAGGGAAAAAGACAACTCCTGGGGAGGGGCTGCAAGTCCGTAGGTCCCGAAGGTGAGCACGTCGCCCTGCACCTCCCCCTGCGCGACCACGTCGAGAGGGATGCCTTCGAAATCATAGACTGCCGATACAGGAGCGGCAAGGACGACCGCCGCCAGGACGATACCAAGAAGTACAGAGTGAAGGGGGGTTGAGCACATATGATATTCAAATGATGACACGAGTTATTAAAATAATTCTAAATGATGTGAACAGATATGTCATATACTAAAAATTGTAATCAGGCACTCACGGATCGTTCTGCAAAGGCTATCCCGGTCTCTCTGAAGGAGTCTCGACCGAATACAACCTTCGGGATCAGATAGCGCAGGCCTTATTGCAAAAGACCCGGAAAACAGTATACACCATGCCCCTGAATGCAATCCGCGCCCTCCTCCAGTTCTGCACCGTCCTTCCCCTCGGACGGCCCGCAGACTTCGACGCCTTCGCGCGCCACTCCTGGCTCTACCCCGTTGCCGGGTGGGTCACCGGCGGGTGCGCCGCAGGCGTCGCCTTCCTCCTCTCCGGCAACCCCGGCCTTGCCGCGGCCGCCGCGATCGCCGCGGCGATCATCGTCTCCGGGGCAAACCACTTCGACGGCCTCCTCGACCTCGGCGACGGCCTGATGGCGCACGGCAGCCGCGAAAAAAGGGTCACCGCCCTCACCGACAGGCAGATCGGCGCGGGGGGCGTCGCCTGCGGCATCCTCACGACCCTCCTCGCCGTCCAGGGCCTCTCCACCGTCGCCTCGATTCCCCTCGCCGTCCTGACCGCCGAGGTCTGCGCAAAACTCGCCATGGCCGGGATCACCGCCCTCGGCACACCCTTCCACGAGGGCATCCATGCCTACCTCCACGGCTTTGCACGGCCCTGGTTCGCGGGCCTCGCCCTGCTCCCGGTCGTTCCCCTCGTCCTCCTGACGGGCCCGGTCCCCCTCCTGAAGGCCCTCCTCGCGACCGGGATCGTCGCCGCCCTCCTGGTCGCCCTCGCGTACCGCCTCTTCGGCGGGGTGAACGGCGACGTCGCCGGCGCCTCGAACGAGATCGTACGGGCGGCGGCCATTATCGCCCTCGCGATCTAGGGCGCATACACCTTTTTATGCTCGTCTTCAGCATCTATTCCTGATGATAACGGACAAAATGATACAGGAAAAAACCATCTATACGCGGGGCGGGGTGATCACGCAGAGGAACCCGGACCTCTGTGCGATCAGGATCCGGATCCCTGCAGGCGTCCTATCCATTGAAAAGATGAGAGGGATCGCACGGATCGCCAAAAAATACGGGAGCGGCGAGGTGCACCTCACCACCAGGCAGACCATGGAGATCCCGGACGTCGACGCCACCAAACTCGTGGCGATCGCCCGCGCCCTTGAAAAGAACGGGACGCCCCTTGGCGCCGAGCACAACGAAGTCGTCAATATCATCGCCTGCCCGGGCACGGCACAGTGCAAATTTTCCAATATCGAGACCTTCGACCTTGCCCGGAAGATCGACGCACTGGTCTTCGGCCGCGAGATGCCGGTCAGGGTACGGATCTCCGTTGCAGGGTGCCCGAACGCCTGCACGAGCCCGGTGCTCAACGAGATCGGGATCGTCGGCCGGATCCGGCCCCTCAGGGTGGAGGGGATGTGCACCGGGTGCGGGACCTGTGCCGAATATTGCAAGGAGAAGGCGATCATCATCAGGAACGGGATCTCCGAACTGATCCCGGAAAAATGCGTTCAGTGCGGCATCTGCATCCTGTCCTGCCCCTTCGACCTGCTGAAGTCTGAGTACCGCCACTACCTCGTCACCGTCGGCGGGCGGCGCGGCCGGCACCCGACGCCAGGACGGGACCTCGTCACCGTCGAGACCGAGGAAGATGTCCTGAAAGTGGTCGACAAAACCGTCTACTGGATCTTCAGAAAAGCATGGAGCGGAAGGCACCTCGCCGACCAGCTCGACGAGATCGGCTTCGAAGACTTCCGCAAAGGTATACGAGAGGAATTCAGCGGCGAAACATAGACGTATAGCCACAACCGGCATCGTCTTCACAGGCGACGGCGTCCCCGTCCCGCACTATCGAGTTGAAGAGCATCGCGGCGTTCAGGACCTCCTCGTCCATACCGAACCCCGCGGGCTTCTTCATGATCTCGCGCTGCGGGGCAGGGAGCACCCTTTTGCCCGCACGGACGCCGGTACAGTGCTTGCAGTAAGCGCAGTGGCTGTAAACGGAAACCTCTCCCGTAGCGCAGGTCACGGTTACCCTGCCTTTTTCAGTATCGCGGTGGAACTCCAGTGTTTTCATAGGACACTGAGTGTTTGTACAATCAGGAATTTGAGCGTGTCGATACTCCAGTATAAACCCCGAGGACCAGAGAGCAGATGGATATCGAAATGGTTTATATAGATCGATGCCCAATATATGATACTCGCTTCAATCCGACTGTGCAAACAGTCCCATATTTGAGTGGAGGATAACCAATGGCAACCGAAAAACCACACATGAACCTCGCTGTCATCGGGCACATCGACCACGGCAAGTCGACTACCGTCGGTCGCATTCTCTTCGAGACAGGAGCCGTAGCGCCTCATATCATTGAGGGATTCAGAAAGGAAGCCGAAACCAAGGGTAAGGGTACCTTTGAGTTCGCATGGGTCATGGACAGTCTCAAGGAAGAGCGTGACCGCGGTATCACGATCGATATCGCTCACAAGCGCTTCGACACGGAGAAGTACTACTTCACCGTCGTGGACTGCCCGGGTCACCGTGACTTCGTCAAGAACATGATCACCGGTGCATCCCAGGCCGACGCCGCACTTCTCGTCGTCGCCGCACCCGATGGTGTCATGGAGCAGACCAAGGAGCACGTCTTCCTTTCGAGGACCCTCGGTATCAACCAGCTCATCGTCGGCATCAACAAGATGGACGCCGTCAAGTACGATGAGAAGCGTTACAACGAAGTCAAGGAACAGCTCTCCCAGCTCCTGAAGATGGTCGGCTTCAAGCCGTCGGAAGTTCCGTTCATTCCGATCTCCTCGTACGAAGGGACCAACATCAAGCCGAAGAGCAACGAGAAGACCCCGTGGTACACCGGCCCGTCGGTCATCGAAGCACTCAACGCGCTCAAGGAGCCCGAGAAACCCACGAGCCTTCCGCTCCGCCTCCCGCTTCAGGATGTCTACACGATCTCCGGCGTCGGCACCGTGCCTGTCGGCCGTATCGAGACCGGCATCATGAAGAAGGGTATGAAGGTCTCCTTCATGCCGGCAAACGTAAACGGCGAAATCAAGTCCATCGAGATGCACCACGAGGAAGAACTCGAGGCGCTTCCGGGTGACAACGTCGGCTTCAACGTCCGTGGCGTCTCCAAGAACGAGATCCGCCGTGGCGACGTCTGCGGTCCCATCGAGGCCCCGCCGGTCGTTGCCGAGGAGTTCACCGCACAGATCGTCGTTCTTCACCACCCGAGCGCGATCACCGTCGGTTACACCCCGGTCTTCCACTGCCACACTGCACAGGTCGCCTGCACCTTCACCGAACTCGTGAAGAAGCTCGACCCGCGTACCGGCCAGGTCAAGGAAGAGAACCCGACCTTCCTCAAGACCGGCGATGCAGCGATCGTCAAGATCCGCCCGACCCGCCCGATGGTCATCGAGAAGATCAAGGAGATCCCGCAGCTCGGCCGCTTCGCGGTCCGTGATATGGGGTCGACGATTGCCGCCGGCATGTGCATCGACATCCAGGCAAAGCAGATGAGATAAATCTGTCAGTGGGTGAAGTCAATGCAAAAAGCCAGAATACGCCTTTCAGGGACGGACTACGATAAGGTTGAGATGGTCTGCGACAGGATCAGGGAAATTGCCGAGAGGACGGGCGTGAATCTGGCAGGGCCGATCCCTCTGCCGACCAAGAAGCTTGTCGTCCCGATCCGGAAGAGCCCTGATGGCGAGGGAACTGCGACGTGGGATCGCTGGCAGATGCGCGTGCACAAGCGTCTCATCGACATTGACGCCGACGAGCGCGCTCTCAGGCAGCTGATGCGTATCCAGGTGCCGAAGGATATCGGCATCGAAATCGTGCTGGAGAGTTGATGCTGTGAGCGGCACCTCTGCCGCCGGATTTGCCATTCGAATCCAGAAATCTCTCTCATTTGAGAGACTATTTTTTTTTATCTTCGTGCTTGCGGCGGTCCTGCGGTTCGCATTCCTGGATCTCAAACTCTTCCACCACGACGAGGCCATCCACGCGTGGTTTTCGTACAAACTCCTGACCGAAGGCACCTATATCTATGACCCCTCGTATCACGGCCCTCTCCTCTACTATGTGACGGCCGGCATGTTCGCCCTCTTCGGCGACTCCGACCTTGTCGGCAGGCTTGTCCCGGCATTTCTCGGTACCATGGTCGTGGCCCTGGTGTACCCCCTGTACCGCCTGGGATATCTCGACCGGATGCAGGCGCTGGTCGCGGCTCTGTTCCTCGCGATCTCGCCGAACATGGTCTATTTCTCGCGGTTTCTCAGGAACGACATCTTCATTCTCTTCCTGACCTTCGTCCTGCTCCTCGCCCTGATCCTCTACTTCGAACGGGGGCAGGTGCGGTACGCCGTCCTTGCAGGGCTTGCGGCGGGCCTCGGCATATCGTCCAAGGAGAACATGCCGATCGTGCTCGGCATCTTTGCGGCATATATCCTGTACCTCCTCTGGACACAGAAGGTGAAACTCCGGAAGGGGTGGATACGTGACTTTGTCCTGGGCGTCCTGGTCATGGGCGGGGTGATCGCCGTCCTCTACTCGTCTTTCGGCGCCAACCCGGAGCGGGTGCTCACCTGGGTGCCCGACGCCATCGGTCACTGGTGGGCGATGCACGAACAGGAAAGGCTCGGCGGCCCGTTCTTCTTCTACATCATCTTCTTCCTGCTGTACGAGCTGCCGATCTTCGCCCTTGCCATTGTGGGCACGGCCCGGTTTATTCAGAAGGGGCGAAAGAAGGCAGAGGTAGCGGTCCAGAGCCTGCACGAGGTCGTCGAGACGTCCCTTGCACAGGTCAATGGTCATGCGCCCGTGCCCGTAGCCGTCGATCCCCCCTTCGACAAGAAGGAGGAGTTCTTCAGGTTCTGTATCGTCTGGATGGTCCTCTCGCTTGTGGCCTATGCCTATATCGGCGAAAAAGTGCCCTGGCTCATCGTCCACCAGCTCCTGCCCCTCATCTTCGTCGCCACCTACGCGATGACGAAGAAGAAGGCGGTGGTTGCCGTAGTGTCGAGCATCTTCCTGGTGCTCGCCCTCTGGCATGTCGCCTATGTCCCGGCCGACGTGAACGAACCGATCGTGCAGGTCCAGAACTCCGAGGACATGCGGGAGGTGATGGCCCTGATCGACGCCTCGAACGCGACGGCGATCGCCTCAGACCGCTACTGGCCGCTGCCGTGGTATTACCGCGGCGACCGGGCAGCGAATCTGAGTTATTACGGGCGAAAGATCGAAGAGAGCAATTTCAGGGACGGGAAGTTCGACGTGGTCGTCGCCTCGGACCAGGAGAGTTACGATTCTCTCCCGGGCTTTGAGAAGAAGACCTACAACCTCAACTACTGGTTCTCGTGGTACGACAACAAGGACCGTCTCCCCCAGTATTACGTCCTCCGTGACGGGAAGATGGGGAACATGAAGCTCGATGTCTTTACGAGAAACGTGACATCGGCCTGAATCCTTTTTTTTCGGCTCTGTAGAATCAGGCATGAGTCGGGAGCACGCCTCAGGCATACCGCATGAAAATTGTTCTGAGGAGATTCTTCTGGTCGACATGCCTTCCCGCACGCTCGCGCCGGGGGACTACCTCGAAAATCTACGATTTTCTCAAGTTCCTTGCAGTCGCATCCCCCGGACGGCGAAGGGCTTCGCCCTTCTCGACTCCCTCCGGTCGTCCCCCGGATTGCGATAGGGTCGGGAAGGCAGGGGGCGGAGATTCCATCTCGGAAAGGGGATGCCCGATGAGAGTCAGAGCCTCGTGCGAACCTGGAGAGTCGTTCTTCGAAATCATTTTCATGAGCATATCCCAAAACTCTCGTTCATTCTCCCCATCTCTGCATGCAGAGATCGGGAGAAAATATCATGATCGGGTCGATATCTTCCTGAATTCCATGAAGAATCGTGCGAAACCACCGCCTTCCCCCAGGTCTCTGCCGGGGGACTGACGCCCCCGGACCCCCGAAACAGGATAGGGTCGGGGAAGAGAGATCCTGATGAAGGAGATTGCCATCCACCCCCTATCGCAATGATGGGGGTCGGGGGGTGAAACCCCCCGGACAAGACGCCAGAACAGGATTTTTCAGAACCACATACCGGTCATTCCATCGACAGGACAGAGGGTAGGATCAGTTTTTGGATGACCTCATGGTAAATCCTGTTCTGGAGTACCTGGCCCGGGGGACTCCCCGGCGCGATGGTATAGGGATGCGTGGTGATCAGGCGTGCCGCCCTCATCGTAGAGTCTTTCCTGTAATCTCGCACCCGGGGGTTGTACCCCCCGACCCCCCCACGGTGAGGATAGACCGGGGCGGCAATGAAGTGGTGGCCCCGTGTGGCGTCCTGCTCCGAAGAGGGAACAAGGATCCACTCACCAGAGACCAACAAGAATTTTCATCCTTTTCGTCGAGATAGGGCGGGGAATTACCTCTCTCTTCTGGATCTCGTGTTCGCTCTTCCCCGGTCTTATCCTGATGGCAGCAATCGAAAACATAGACCAGAATGAAAAAACGACAAAAAAGAATAGAGAGACGACGTCTCCCTGGCCGACTGATGGTAAATTATGGTTTATCCCAGTTCGTCCCACTTTCTCCGGCCCCTGAAGTGGAGCACACCGGCGACGATGAGGACGATCAGGACACCGGCACCGATATAGAGCGGGAGGTTCCCGAAGTTGAAGGAGAAGCCCTCGCCGACCTCCTGGCGAACCTGCGTCCCCATGGTGAGGGTGGAGTTCGCCTTCTGGTAGGCCTCTGTCGCCTTGATCCTGGCGGAGTTATAGTCCTTCGCGTTCATCTTCTCGTTTGCCGCAGAGAGGGACTGGGCCGCGAGGTCGCGCTGGGTCTTGAGGTTGATCACCCGCTGGTCGGTGCCCATCTTCCTCTCGACCTCGAAGTAGGTGATGATCCCGTCGATCTGGCCGATGGTATTCTGGGTGTCCGTGATCGCCTTCTGGGCCCAGGCCTGGGAGAGGGCGGTCTCTGCAGCGGCCATGGCATCCTGTGCGGCGGTCAGTTCCTTCAGGGCCGCCGCATAATCGGAGGTCGCCTCGGCACGGTTGATCGCGGCCTTTGCCTCGTCGTACTTCGTCTGGGCCGCCGAGGTGTCGACGCCAAGGGCGATCTTCTCGTCGATGCCGGCCTTGAGGGTGTTCAGGCGGGTCTTTGCCGTGCCGATGTTTGTCTGGACGTCCTGCGGGTTCACGATCGTCCGCTTGATAGCGTACTCTGTGTTCTCCCGGGCCTTGTAATCGGCATCGACCTGCCTGTACCGGGTGACAATCTTCTCCTGGGTGCTCGTCACCTTCGGGACGGTCCCCTCGAAGTCGACGATAAGGGCCTCGTCACCCTTATATTCGAGGAGCCACACGCTGAGCCGGAGGTTGCGGCTGGAAGAGACCGTCGGTTTGCCTCCGGACATGTCCTTGCCATCGACCGAGACATAGTATGTCCACTTGATGTTGTCAAGGTCGGAGTAGAACTCCAGCATATCGTTTTCATACTTGTCGGCGGTCTCCTTCGGCGTAATCTTCATGGAAACGGTCACTTTCTCGCCGGGGGTGAGATCTCCCGACGACGGGCTGACTGTCGGATTTCCTGAAACCGTGTAACTTGACGATGCAGATGCCGCCTGGACCAGACAGGCGGCAATGAGAAGCCCGATCAATACCTTTGTTATCGTCCTCATAGTCCTCACTCAAACAACGGATCGACATCGGAGTCATCGAACATCGAAGAGCGCTTCTTCGACTGGATAACATCCTCTTTCGTCTGCTTTGCAATTTCAAAGAGTTCGCGGACCCGCGGGGCCTCGCCGATGGTCGCAAGGACGACCACGGCCGCGACATAGTTGCTGGCGACCGGATAGTCGCCGCCGCGGACCTCGACACCGGCGATGTTCTCCTCAACCCAGCTCTTCGCCTTCTCGACACCTTTCCGGTCCATCTCTTCCGAGTTACCGGCGACGAGAACAAGCGCACGCTCCGCGGTCGAGTAGTCGCAGGGGAGGGTCAGACGCCCGAGCATGGCCCGGCGGACGAGGGCGATGATCTTTGCAGATTTGTCCTCGCCGGTCAGCACTTCCTCGACCTGCTCCTTCTTCGAGAGCGTGTCACGCAGGCCCCCGAAGAACCCTTTCTTCTGCTTCGTCCGCTCGCTCACGACCTCGGTGACGGCATAGCCGACACTCGTGATCCCGCCCCCGCGGAGGGTGTTGATCACTTCGGACGAGTCGACGACCATCTCGCCGACGCCGGCCTTACCGACCTCGCCGGCACGGAAGAGGACGCCGAACCGCCTGACGATCTCGTCGTTCAGACGGGAGTAGGCGGTCTTGACACTCTCCCCCTCGTTCTTCCAGGCGGCATTGTCGAAGACGAAGACGTTATCGGCCTCGTTGACAAGCGTGGAGAGACTGCGTGCCGCGTTGTAGGTGTACAGCCTGCCCTCTTCCGGCGCGGGGATGAGACCGAGCGCGTAGACAGGTTCACGGTAGATCCTCTTCAGGTGCCGGGCGAGCACAGGGGAGCCACCCGACCCGGTCCCTCCGCCGAGGCCGGCGACGATGACAAAGGCGTCGACGTCATGGGTGCCGCGCGTGTCGATCGCATTGATGACCGAGTCGATCTCGTCCGCGGCGATCCGTGCGCCGGTGACGTTGTCGGTGCCCACACCGTGCCCCTTGACCACTGTCTGGCCGATGAGAATCCGATCTTTGAGTTCGATATGCTTTAGCCCCATCAGGTCGGTGCGGGCGGTGTTGACGACGATGCCCCTGAAGTTATTCGAGCCGGACACTCTGTCCTGCTCGATAAACATGTCAACGACCTTCCCGCCAGCCTGACCGAATCCTATGAAAAATACCCTCATTCAGTTACACCATCCAGTCGGCTCCATAAGTATAAGGACACTAGTGCTGGTATCTAGCTAATAGTAAAGTTCTCCCATGAGTTCAAAAACTTTCTTATGCGCTTTCGATGATACACAGTATTGCAGATTATGGATATTTGTATTCTCGGAGGGGGCTTATCAGGCCTTGTCGCCGCCCTCTCCCTCTCTGATATATCTGAGGTCACGATCCTTGAAAAAAGACCGGTCCTCGGCGGCTGCCTCGCTTCATATCACCGCGGGGACTCCTGGGTCGAAGAATATTATCATCACTGTTTTGCCGGGGACGAGCACCTTTTCGCCCTCCTCCGCGACCTCGGGCTCTACGAGAGTCTTGAATGGCTGAAGGGCTCGACAGGCTACTACGTGGACGGAAAGGTCCATCCCCTGACCTCCCCGATGGAGATCCTCCGCTATCCCCACCTCTCCTTTTTCGATAAATTCCGCCTGGGCATGCTCACTCTCCGGGCAAAGCACCTCGACCTCGGACCTCTGGACGCGGTGCCGGCGGTCGACTATATCAGGGAGCACCTGGGCGACCGGGTCTACACGTCCTTCTTCGAGCCCCTGCTGCGGAGCAAGTTCGGGGAGAGGCGGCACGAGGTCTCGGCGGCGTGGCTCATCTCCCGCATTGCGATCCGGTCGGACCGCGGCGTCGAGGGGGAGAGGCTCGGGTACCTGAAGGGTGGCTGGCACCAGGTCATCGACGGGATGGAGGAGAGGCTCCTCGACAAGGGGTGCACGATCGAGAAAGGGACGCCTGCCACCTCGATCAGACGCGAGGGGGAGAAATGGCTCGTCAATGACCGGCCCTTCGATGCCGTGCTCGCCACGATCCCGCCACAGGAGGTCGCACGCCTCAGCGGGATCAAGGAGTTCGCTCCGGTGCCGTACCAGGGGGCGGCCTGCATGACCATCGGTCTCGACCGCGACGTCTCGAAGGGTATCTACTGGCTGAACATGAAGGACCAGGCGCCGTACGGCGCCGTCGTCATGCACACGAACTTCGCGCCGCGCGAGCGGTACGGCGAGGACATTGTCTATCTTGCCTCGTATTTCAGCGACAGACCTGCGCCCGGACTGAAAGAGACGATGCTCGCCGATTTCCGCCGCCGGTTCTCGGTGCCAGAGAGTGCAGTCCACTGGAGCGAACTTGCGGTGGAGCGTTTTGCCGGCCCGGTCTATACGACGGGTTTCGCCGACCAGATCCCGGCATACGAGGAGCACGGCCTCTACCTTGCCGGGATGTTCTCGAAGCCCAACTACCCCGAACGTTCGATGGAGGGGTCGATCGTCGCCGGGCAGGAGGTCGCCCGGAAGATGACGGAGGCGCTCCGTGGTTGAGGACGGGGTCTCGGTGATCCTGCCGGTCTTCAATGACAGACCTGCTCTTGAACGGGCGGTCCCGGAGTCGGTCGCCGCACTCGCGGCGATCACCGACGCATTCGAGGTGATCGTCGCGGAGGACGGGAGTACGGACGGGAGCGCGGAGTTCGTGCGGGCATGGCACGAGAAGGACCCGAGGGTCCGCCTCCTCCACGCCGACGAGCGTCTCGGCCGGGGGAAAGCGCTGAACCGCGCGATCGATGCCGCACGCTACGAGGTCGTCTGCTACTATGACGTGGACCTGGCGACCGACCTCGCCCATCTCCCCGAACTTGTCGGGGCGATCAGGTCAGGTGCCGACATCGCGACGGGGTCGCGCCTGATGCCCGACTCGGACATCGTCAGGAGCGGCGGCAGGGAGGTCGCAAGCCGGGGCTACAACCTCCTGGTGAGGACGGTTCTCGGGAGCCGTCTCCACGACCACCAGTGCGGCTTCAAGGCCTTCAGGCGGGACCGCATCCTCGCCCTCGTCCCGGAGGTGCAGGCGCCGCACTGGTTCTGGGACACCGAGGTACTCGTGCGGGGGCAGCGCAAAGGCTATGTGGTGAAAGAGTTCCCTGTGGTCTGGCGGCAGGGGCCGGGGACGACTGTCCGGTTCAAGGACGTCTTCTCGATGGGCTCGCAGATCCTCGGGCTCTGGTGGCAGATTCATGTGGCGAAAAATTAGTGCGGTCGTCATCCCGACTGTCATTGCTGTCGGAATCCTTGCATACATGCTCTGGCGGGTCTGGGACGACCTTGTGATGACGGTCGCCCATGCCCATCCCCTGTACCTCGCGGTGGCCGTCGTCGTCTGCATAGCCGCCTGGTTCCTGCGGGGCTGGCGGTACCGGGCGGTCCTGGGGGGGCTCACCGTCAGGGTGAGCCTTATCTTCTCGACGGCCTGCATCTTCCTCTCCCAGACGGCGAACCTGATCGTGCCGGCACGCCTGGGCGACCTTGTGCGTCTCTTTATCCTGAAGCACGAGAAGATGGCCACCTATTCCCAGGGATTCTCGTCGATCGTCGTCGAGCGGGTCTTCGATGTCGTGACCATTGCGGTCCTCGGCCTGATCGCCCTGCCCTTCGTCCTCGACGTGCCCGACTGGTTCCTGCCCCTCATCGCCGTCCCGATCCTCGGCGGGATCGCCTTCGCCCTCTTCCTCTGGTTCGTGGGCGACCGGCACTCGGAGAACCGCATCCTCGCCGTCGTCTACCGTATGTTTGCGGAGATCAGGGCGGCCTCCCTCAACCTGCAGGCCGTCCTGGTCCTGGGGGCCTCGTCCATCGTGATATGGCTCGTGGACATCGCGGTCTGCACCATCGTTGTCCTGATGTTCGGGGAGTGGATACCTGTCCCGGTCATCGTCCTTGCGGTGGTCGTCGGCAACCTGGTGAAGGCCGTCCCGATCACGCCCGGCGGCGTCGGCACCTACGAGTTCGCCCTTGCCGTCACCTTCGAACTCGCCGGGATGGCCCCGGCGACGGCGACGGTGATCGCCGTCGTCGACCACCTGATCAAAAACGGTGTCACCCTCTTCGGCGGGATCGCGTCCCTCTACTACTTCGGCGACTGGTCGGTCTCCCTGATGAAGCGCTCCTTCTCGGAGGGCCTTTCCCGGGAGGAGTTGCGTGAGCCCTGAGGCCCAGGTCCTGATGGTCCTCTCCTGGCTCGTGCTGGTCAAGTTCCTCCAGGTCGCCCTCTGGCCCCGCCTTGCCGGGGCGCTCGGCGAGTATGCCGCACCTGTCGCATACCCGGCGTCGGTCCTCATCTACGGGGCCGTCTCGTGGTACGCCGCCCTTGCAGGGCTTCCGGTGCAGACGGCGCTGGTACCTTTCGTCGCCCTCGCGGGCTACGCCCTGTACAGGCGCGAGTACACGCGGGAGGCCCTGCGGTCGGCCCTGATCTGGGACGCCGTATTCCTGGCCTTCTTCGCCGCGATGCTCTCCACACGGTTCGTCACCCCGTCCATCTCCTTTGCCGAGAAGTTCATGGACCACGCTTTCCTCGCCTCGGTGATGCGGGAACCGGTCGTGCCGCCCCTTGACCCCTGGTTTGCCGGCGGGACTCTCAACGTCTACTATTATCTCGGCTACTGGATCGCGGGCGTCCTCGGGGTCACGGCGGGCGTGCCCTCGGCGGTGGCGTACAACCTCGCCCTGCCGACGATCGCGGGCGCCGCGGCGGTGACGGCCTATGCCACCGGCCGTCTCCTGGTCCCGCGTCTCCCCTGGGCCCCGCTCGCTCTCTTCCTCCTGGTGAACCCGGCGTTCATCAGGGAGGTCGTCATCGGCACGCCTGTGGCGAAGGTCCTCTGGAACAGCACCCGCGTCATCGACGGGACGATCAACGAGTACACTTTCTTCTCGTTCGTCTGGGGCGACCTCCACCCCCATGTCTCCGGGATCGCCGTCCAGTTCCTCCTCATCTTCCTGATCGCGTACGCCCTCTGCCGCTGGGAGGAGTCGGGGGAGAGGGCGCGGTGGACGGTCGTCGGTCTCTCGGCCCTCGCCCTGGGGTCGATGCCCGCGATCAATTCCTGGGACGTCCTCCTGTACGCTCCCGTCATCGTCGCCGTCGGTCTCCTGATCTGGCGGCGGCACGGCGACCTGCGCTACCTGCTGGCGGTCCCGCCCCTCGGGATCGCCCTCTATGCGCCGTATTATCTCATGCTCAACGGCGCCGGCGTCAAGGGACCGGGTTTCATCACCGCACCGTCCGACCCGGCCCAGTTCCTTCTCGTCCACGGCTTTTTCCTCGTTGTCCTCATCGCACTCCTTATCCCTGAGATCAGGCGGATGCCGGCGCTCCTCCTGGTGCCCGTTCCGTTCGCCCTCGCGGGCTACCTCGCGGCAGGGATCGCCGCCCTGCCTCTTGCGGCGCTCCTTTCCCGGCGGAAGGTCTCACCGGAGGCATTCCTCTGCGCCGCGGGTCTCATCGTCGTCATCGTCTGCGAGTTCGTCTACCTCCAGGACAACATGGGGGAGACGTATTTCAGGATGAACACCGTCTTCAAGTGTTACTCGGTCGCCTGGATCCTCCTCGGCACCGGCACCCTTGTCGCCGCGGGGCAGAGGCTTGCAGGGGTGGTCAGGCCCGAGAGGTTCTCCACCGCACAGTGGCGGGCCCTCGGGGCGGTCGCGGCCCTTGCCCTGGTCGTCATCCCCTTCACCGTCCCCATCGGCTACGGCACCGGCACCCACACCCTCGACGGCGCCGCCTGGATCGCGGACGAGCACCCCGGCGATGCCGACGCGATCGCATGGCTCAGGACACAGGAGGGAGACCTCACCCTCGTCGAGGCGGTGGACGGGGACTACACCTACTACTCGCGGGTCTCCTCTTTCACCGGTATCCCGGCGGTCCTCGGCATGCCCTTCCACGAACAGATGTGGCGGAACGACTGGCCGGAGATCGCGCAGCGGAAAAATGACGTGCAGGCCATCTATGAAGACCCGTCGAGAACTCTCTCCCTGATGGAGAAATACGGTGTGACGCACCTGTACGTCGGCGACCTCGAACGCTCGCACTACCGGATCGCCCTCCCTGAAGAGGGTCTTGTGCCCGCGTATAATGCCGGTGGGGTTACGGTGTATATCAGGCAGTGAAGGAAGGTTTATCAGTTTCCCTGTAGAATTGATATGGTTGCTCAATCACGACTGATGATTGATGAGGGAGAATCTACGCTCCTGAATGAGGTGAGTTATGGCAAAGATATACGTTAAATTCGAAGTTCCGGAGGAAATCCAGAACAAGGCTCTTGAATCGCTCGAGATCGCCCGTGACACCGGTAAGATCAAGAAGGGATCGAACGAGGCCACCAAGTGCATCGAGCGCGGTACAGCACAGCTCGTACTCATCGGATCCGATGTCGAGCCCGAAGAGATCGTCATGCATCTTGCTCCTCTCTGCGACGAGAAGAAGATCCCGTACCTCTTCATCAGCAAGCAGAACGAGATCGGCGCGGCGTCCGGCCTGAATGTAGGCTCTGCTGCAGCGGCGATCGTCAAGTCAGGCAAGGCAAAAGAGCTCGTCGAAGAGATCGTGAAGCAGGTCAGCGAACTGCGCGCTTGAGGGGGTTTTCAGAATGGCAGACGGAACACCCGCAGAGGTCATTGAAGTCATCGGCAGCACCGGGATGCACGGCGAGGCCATGCAGGTGAAGTGCCGCGTCCTTGAAGGCAACAACAAGGGCCGGATCATCACCCGCAACACCGTCGGCCCCATCCGCGAGGGTGACATCCTGATGCTCCTCGAGACCGAGCGCGAAGCGAAGAAACTTTCGAGGCGGTAAGGATGGTAGAGACGTACAAGTGCAACTTCTGTGGCAAGGCAATAGAGCCGGGGACAGGGAGACTCTTCGTCCGGAAGGACGGGGCTCTCTTCTACTTCTGCTCCATGAAGTGCCACAAGAACTACGATCTCGGGCGTGTCCCTCGTAAGGTCGCCTGGACCGAAGCAGGCCGCAAGGCCCTCGGCAAGGAGTGAACCGGATGGACAGGACCTTCGTGATGATCAAGCCCGACGGTGTCCAGCGCGGCATCATCGGCGCGGTCATCTCCCGGCTCGAGGCCAAGGGCCTCAAGCTCGTGGCGGCACGGCTCACCATGCTCCCTGAGGAGAAGGTCATGGAGCACTATGCCGAGCACGTCAGCAAGCCCTTCTTCCCCTCCCTCAAGGAGTATGTCATGAGCGGTCCCGTGCTCACGATGGTCTGGGAAGGCAAGGGTGCCGTGGCGATTGTCAGGAAGCTTGTCGGCGCAACCAACCCGGCCGAGGCCGCACCCGGGACTATCAGGGGCGACTTCGGCATGGAGACCGGCAAGAACGTTATCCACGCCTCGGACTCCGACGAGAGCGCCGCCCGCGAGATTGCGATCCACTTCGCTGGCGACGAACTCGTCTCCTACACCAGGATCGACGAACCGGTCCTGTACGAGTGAATAATACCGGGATTTTCCCGGTTTCTTTTTCTCGTCTGTTCTGGTACGGTTCTTTTCTTCGCGGTTTCTTTTGCGGATCTCCGGAGAGTGAGCTTTGGGGATCGGGTCGGGGGAATATTATGGATTCGCGGAGGAGAGAGGGAAAACCCCTTCGATAGACCCCCGGACCCAGCGTCAGGAGAGGACCGGGGACGGCACCTCCCTCTTCATGTTCATTGATTTTGCCTTCCCGACCCAATCGCAATTCCGGGGGACGACCGAAGGAAGTCGAGAAGACGAAGTCTTCGCTGTCCGGTGGATGCGAACGGAGTGAGCATGAGAACACAGAGAATCAAAGATTCTCTGAGCAGGCAAATGTTTTATTTGCCATGTGCGGAAAATGCAGAGCATTTTCCTGTTCAGGCACATCTTTGATCTGCACTGAGACAAAGTCTTCGAGGAGCCCCCGGCGCGAGACCCCTCCTCAGGATTTCGTGTTCACTCTTCCCCGGCCCTATCTTGGATCGGGGGTCCGGGGGCTGCGAACGGAGTGAGCACAAGAAAATCTCTGATTTTCGGCGTAAGTCCCCCGGTTCAGAGTGTGGGGAAGACAGTTGATCGGTGTATTGCCCATCCCATCGCCTATCCCGATTACACTCTGCTATGGTTTGGAGGCTTCCGAGAACGCCGGCAGGATGTGCCAGGAGATAGCGGCTCCACCAGAAAAGTGAGATCTCTGGCCTCAATCATAGTCCGGCATATTCTCTTCAGGGTTCCGTATGGGACATTCCCCTCTTTTCACGCAGTTTCTGGTTTTTCTGACGCAACAAAACTCAAAGATCTCACTTGAATACACACCTATCGAAATCACCAGGTCGGGGCATGCATCCACATTGCCGCAGCAATACCCCTCTCTTTCCGGCACCATCCTCTCTTTAATATCCATGCTCTCGCTTCCTTTTTGTCGCCTATTCGAAAACGATGCATCAATCATGTACGATGCATCTGTCAGGGTCACACTTTTATCTTCCGATTTTTTTCATTTTATGGGCCAAAATCAGCCCGGGATCCATAAATCCACACATAGTCGGGTATTATGCAATTTAGTCTTCCGCACAGCGATATTTTGCCATAATCTTTAGTCCTGTACCGGCATCATACAGAGTGTCCCTGCTTCACAGATTGGATCACGGAGACATCCGGGCAGAAGAGCAGTTCATTTTCAAAACAGACCGACATCACATCTCGAAAGATATATCTCGTTTCTTTTCAACCTCCGACCAATACGGGAGGGAAACCTGTAACGCCCTCAATCGAACAGGACTAAAAAGTATGATTGATTTTGACACCTGCCCTAATCATCTTGGGGCATGTTCTCTTTGGGGGTTCCGTATTGGGCATTCCCCTTTTTAACACATTTTTCGGTTTTTCTGACGCAACAAAAATCACAATATAAAGACATTCCGGATGCTGAGAAAGATGAGTGCCGAAGTCCGAGAGTGATCAGTGAGGCTATAGATATAGGGGATTACCCTCCCTGACTCCATTCTTTCATTGCCATGCTGGTATTGAATCAGATGTGGAAGTTCGAAAGGCATTAACCCGGAGAGCGCCTACCTTTCTCCATGAGCGGCGACATGCTGAGTTTTGTACTGCTCAGCGTATCATCGATTTTCATCGTCATCAACCCCCTGGCAGCGACGCTTCTCTATGTCTCCCTGACCGAAGGGATGGAGGAGGTCCAGAAAAGGTCGGTCGCCAGGGTGGCGTGCTGGTACGCCCTCGCCGTCCTCCTCCTCTTTGCGATCGCGGGCGGCCTGATCCTGCAACTCTTCGGGATCACCCTGGAGGCCTTCAGGATCGCGGGCGGGCTTCTCCTCTTCGGCATCGGTATGGAGATGGTCCACGCGAAGACCTCGCGGACGAAGATCTCGGCGACCGAGAAGTACGAGAGCCAGGACGCCGACGACGTCGGGGTGATGCCCCTCGCCATCCCGATGATCGCGGGGCCGGGCGCCATCACGACGGCGATCGTGCTCACCAACGAGGCGACGTCCTGGAACCCGGTCGGCATCGCCGTCGTCATCGGGGCGATCCTCCTGGCGGTCGGGACCACGTACCTGATGCTCGCCAACTCCGAGAGGATCATGCGCCATGTGGGGCAGCGGGAATACCGCGCCGTGAACAGGCTGATGGGTATGATGCTCATCGCCATCGCGGTCCAGTTCGTGATCACCGGGATCAAGGCGGCATTCCCCATCCTGGTGGGGGCGGGGCTGTGAAGGTCTGCTGTGCCGGCATGGCGCCCGCCGCCACGGTCGCGGACGGCCTTGCCCGGGCCGGCGCCCTCGCCGGAGAGGCACGGGCCGCCGGGGCCGACCTCCTCCTCCTCCCGGAGCAATTCGCGACCGGGTGGTCGGCCACGGAGCCGCGGGCCGACCCCCGCATCCTCCGGTCCCTCTGCCGGACCGCCGCGGAGCACGGCATCTGGGTCGTCGGGTCGTGCTATGAAGGCTATCTCAGGCCGCGGAACATGGCCTATGCGATCAGCCCGGAGGGCCGGGTCGCCGCAGGCTATGCAAAGGTCCACCTCTTCTCCCCTGACGGCGAGGACGCAGCCTGCACGCCGGGCACTGTCCCGGCGACCTTCGAGGCCGGGGGCGTCAGGTTCGCCCTCGCGGTCTGCTACGACCTCAGGTTCCCCGACCTCTTCACCCGCTACGCGGCCTGCGGGGCCGACTGCGTCCTCGTCCCTGCCGCGTGGCCGGCTGTGCGCCTCGCCCAGTGGGACCTCCTCGTGCGGGCGCGGGCCCTCGACGGGGAATATTATGTCGCCGGCGCGAACGCCGGGCCCGGGTCCTGCATCGCCGGCCCGGACGGGGAACTCGTCGGCGAAGAGACGGGCGACCTCGTCATCGGCGAGATCGACCTCACGAAAATTTCAGCGATGCGGACGGCCGTCCCGGTCATGAAAGACCGGCGGCCCGACCTGTACGCTGCATGGAAGGAGTGCCTTTGAACGGTAACGAACATATCACCATCAGCCTTGCGACAGCGGCCGCCGTGCTCGCCCCCTGGCTCTGGTCCATCCACCCGGCCTGGCTGATCGCCAGCCTCTTCGGCGTCTTCATCGGGGCCCTCGCCCCTGACGCCGACGCCAACGACTCCGCAATCTTCCACACCCGCGTCCCGGGCGGCAGGGGAAAGAGGCTTGTCATCCTCCCGGTCTTCGGCTACGGCATCCGCTACCTGATCTACTATCCCATCTCCCTGCCTTTCATCCTCCTCTGCGGGGAGAGGGGCATGCCCCGGCACCGCGGCGTCCTCCACTCCCTTATCGGCGTCGTGCTGATGACGGCCCTCCTCGGCTTCTATGCCTGGGCAATCGGTGCCATCGTCTTCGCGATACCCTGGGACATGGGCTTCACCATCTTCCTCCTCGGGTTCCTGGGCGGGGCAATTGGCCACCTCCTCGAAGACTCGTGCACGAAGAGCGGCGTCGCCTGGCTCTTCCCCCTCTCCGACCACCGGACGCGGGGGAAGATCGTCACAGGCAGCGGCGACCAGAGACCCGCCATCTATGCAGGCGCGATGTGCGCCGTCGCCTTCGGCCTTGCTGCCGCAGGGCCCGCCGGACTCGTCCCGACCGACCTCTACCCCTGGACGGGCATCGTTGCAGCCTGTATCCTCTGGCTTCTCTTTCTCATCACCGCCCGGATAGGGCGGTAGCGTCCCGAATTTTATCTACCCTGACAACCTACTCTCTTTCATGTACCGTCTCTCGTGCATCCACTGCGGTGCCGAATACGCGCCCGGCGAGATCATCTATACCTGCAAAAAATGCGGGCACCTGCTCACCGTCAACTACGACCTTGACGCGATCAGCGTGACAAAGAAGGAGTGGGAACAGCGCCCCCTCTCTGTCTGGCGTTACCGGGAGCTCCTGCCGGTCACCATCAAGCCGGTCACCCTCCAGGAAGGCGGAACACCCCTGTACCACCTTGAGAGGCTCGGTAAAGAACTCGGCCTCCCCCACCTCTATGCCAAACACGAGGGCATGAACCCGAGCGGCTCCTTCAAGGACCGCGGCATGACCGTCGGCGTCTCGATGGCTATCCAGCTCGGCATGAAGAGCGTGGCCTGCGCAAGCACCGGCAACACCTCGGCAAGCCTGGCGGTGTACGCCGCAAAGGCTGGCATCCCGGCGGTCGTCCTCCTCCCGGCAGGGAAGGTCGCCCTCGGCAAGGTCGCCCAGGCGCTGATGCACGGCGCGAAAGTGATCGCGATCCGCGACAACTTCGACGTGGCCCTCGCTCTTGTCCGCGAACTCTGTATCAAGCATGGCATCTACCTCCTCAATTCCATCAACCCCTACCGGCTGGAGGGGCAGAAGACCATCGGCTTCGAGTCGGTCGACCAGCTCGGCGAGGTGCCGGACAGGCTCGTCCTCCCTGTCGGCAACGCGGGCAACATCTCCGCAGTCTACAAGGGGCTGAAAGAACTGGAGACTCTCGGATTCATCGACCGCCTCCCGAAGATGACAGGCATCCAGGCCGCGGGTTCGCAGCCCCTCGTGCGTGCGATCCAGGGCAACCTCGGCGAGGTCGTGCCCGACGAGCACCCGGAGACAGTGGCGACCGCGATCAGGATCGGCGCCCCGGTGAATGCCGAGAAGGCCCTCATCGCCATCAGGGCGACCGGCGGCACTGCGGCCTCGGTGACAGACGAGGAGATCCTGGCCATGCAGCGTGCCCTCGCCCAGAAGGAAGGGATCGGTGTCGAACCGGCGTCGGCGGCCTCGGTGGCGGGGATCAAGAAACTCGTGGAAGAGGGTGCGATCGATCGCGACGAGAAGATCGTCTGCGTCGTGACCGGCCACCTCCTCAAGGACCCGGAAACGGTGATAAAACAGTGTCCACCCCCGATCGAGATCGACGCCACCGAGCAGGCGTTACTCTCTGTCTTGCACTTGTAATCCTGCTGGCGCCTGCCGCAGCCTTCGAGGCGACGGTGACGGTGCTCCCCGGCGGCGATGCCTACCGGGGGGAGGTCACCCTCGTCAACGCGAGTGAATACTCTTTCTGGGAACCCGGGATGCTTGGGGAGAGGGTGCCCCTTGCGGCGAAAAATGTGACGGTCTCCGGGGCGTGCGGGGAGAACTGCACCTACACGCAGAAGAACCGGAACACCATCGCCTTCGAGAAGGGGAATGTGACGGTGACCTATGAGGGCCCGGTCACGGAGAAGAACTTCCAGATGATCTTTACCGAGCCTTCGAACATCACGGTCACCCTCCCTGAAGGCCAGGCCGTCAAAAACCCCCTTCTCGGGCGGGTGAGCGAGGGGGGGAAGGTCTCGACGGAGAACAACACGACCGTGATCGCATTCGACCGCGTGCGTTCTGCCGAGGTGCGCTTCTACGACCCGGCACGGGAGCGTCTCCTCTTTATCTTCGGGAGCGTCTGGCTCACCGTGGCGGTTGTGCTCCTCTTTCCCTTCCTGCTGATGCGAAGACGACAGGAGTGAGGCAAACTTTTCTCCAGAGTCCTCTTTTTTCCTTCCTCTGTCAGGCAGACGACCCGATGCAGGGGGCGTTTCATCAAAGCGCCCCTCTCAGGGCCAGGAAAATCACAATTTCGCCTCTATCCGTGCAGCCTCTGCTGTCGGCGAATACCAGAGGGGGCCGGACACCAGCCCTGTCGGTTCCGGGACGGTCACGAAACCGCCAGCCCCGGACACGAGGGGCCGTATATATAACACCCCCCAATAGATGGCAATTTCGCAGAATATTATGATGAAAATAAATATATCAAGAGGTTTAGAAATGAATAATTTTATAATCTAAAGATAGCAATAGAAAATATCGCATGAACGTGACACCAGGACAGCACTTCCGGTACACCCCATGAATGAGAGCAGCACCACCTCCCCGGACAGAAGGCCGTATCTTCATTACGTGCTGTTCTTCGTTTTTCTGGTCATCAGCGTCACCATCGGTTTTCTCTCGACGATCTCGTACCTCGAAGTGAGGGGCGAGATCGTCGAGGCGTACGAGGAGGTGATGGACCACACCGACGAGATGATCCGCGAGGTCGTCGTCCTGGTCAACAGAGAGGATACCTCCAGGGGACGAGACTACAGCACGGAGATCGTCGCCGTCCTCGACGCGTACCTCGCGGGGTACACCCCGCCGCCGGACAATGCGTCCCTGCCCGATACCCGGCCGCCGGAGGAACATCTGCACCGTCTGTTCGGGGAAAACGCCGCGGTATCGGTGCACATCACCAGAATCACCGAGGTCGCCGACGTTGTCAGGTACAGCAGGGCACGGCCCCCATGGGAGGTCAGGACGAACCCCGACGGTTCGGTCACCACCAGCGCATACGACCTGACGCCTGACGGGTCCTATCTCCTGGAAGCGGCCGTCATCATCCCGCAGCAGGGCGGGATACCGGCGATCTACCAGCAGGACATCGTCGCGAAAGCGCGGGACGTCAACCCGTTCCTGGAATCGGTCAGGGTCTATGACACTGCCGGAGATCTGGTCGTCGACCTCACCGACCCGATGAACACGACGGCAGGGACGCTCGGGCCGGAGATGGTGCAGCAGGTCCTCACGACGCGGGCGGACATTGCGGTCATGGACGAAGAGACCTCCAGGATGACCAGGTACCTCTTCGTCGACCCTGACAGGGAGACAGACGAGAACATCAGGATCGTCGAAGTCACCTACAACCTGCAGGACAGGATCGACCACCTCAACACGGTCAGATTGTTCAATATCATCACAAGTTTGTTGGGTATCATCTTCGGGGCGCTGGTCGCCCTCGCCTCCTCGTGGTACATCACCCGCCCGGTGGACGCCATCGTGGAGGACGTCGGGATCATCGCGCGGGGCGACCTCGACCACAGGATCAGGGCGACAAAAGGGATCGAGTTCGCCCGCCTGGAAGAGAGCGTCAACCTGATGGTCAGGCAACTCAAGGAGACCATCAAGAAGTTGAGGGAGTCCGAGGAACAGGTCAGGGAGTACAGCAAGAACCTCGAAGAGATGGTGGACCGGCGGGCCGAACAACTGGAGGTGGCAAACGAGGAGGCGAACCTCTACATCGACATCCTCCTCCACGACATCAACAACGCGAACACCGTCACCCTCTCGTACCTCGAGTTCCTGAAAGAGTCGGGCCTGTCAGAGGAGCAGCGCGAGTACGCCGGGAAGGCCCTTGTCGGTGCGCAGAAGAGCGTCGAGATCATCATGAATGTCGGGACGATCAGGAAGACCTACGAGAAGAAGACCGACCTTGCGCCCATCTCTCTCGACCGGGTGATCAGGGAGGAGATCGCGCATTACCCGGACGCGAGGATCCGGTACGACGGAACCGACGCCGTGGTGATCGCGGACAACCTCTTTGGCGAGGTCTTCACAAACCTCATCGGGAACAGCCTGAAGCACGGCGGCGACGGCACGGAGATCAGGATCGCCGTCGCCGATCGCGGCGACAAGGTCGAGGTCTCGGTCGAGGACACCGGCCCGGGCATCCCTGACGACCTCAAGGGCGCTGTCTTCGAGCGCTTCAGGCGCGGGAAGACCCGGGCCTCGGGTAAAGGTCTCGGTCTCCATATCTGCCGGTCCCTGGTGACCTGGTACGGCGGGACGATCCGGGCGGACGACCGGGTCGCGGGACGTCCGGGAGAGGGGGCGGCGATACGGTTCACCCTCAGGAAATGGGTCTGACATCCTTCGCTATCCTGAACCCCTGGTGAGCAGTACAGGGAAGGCGGTTGATCGGTGTCCCGTGCCGGGGGACTACCGTTGAAAATCAAAGATTTTCTCGAACTCGCTATCGCTCGTTGTCCCCGGTCCCCCCGCATCAGGATAGGACCCGGGACGGTAAATCCCCATTCGTGTTCATTGATTTTGCCTTCCTGACCCAATCACAATTCCGGGGGTCAGGGGGCAGAGCCCCCGGCGCGAAGATGTAGGAAGGCAATTGAGTCACACTCGTACCCAGAAATGGTGAGGGTTTCTACAAAGCCAGAAGACGAAGTCTTCGAGTAGGCCCCCGGTCTCGATTGTGGGGAAGGCATTTAATGGGCATCCTTCTCCGGGCCGGGCAACGAGCACAGAGAGTATAATCCATTCCGGGACACCGTCTCCTACAGCGACCGCTCGTACGCGATTCGGTCAGGTGCGAAAAAAAGATCTCTGACCGGTCTCCCGGTCACTCTTCCTTCTTCATGTTCAGGTCGACCCCGAACTTTGCGGCGTTGGCATCGGCGATCGCCTGGATCTTGGCGATCTCCTCCTCGTTCCGGCCGGGCCGGTAGAGGTGGCGGAACCGCTTCTGGACAGAGAGATAGTCGTCGACAGCCTTCCTGTGGCCGACCTTGCGCACACGCTCGACCTCGCCGTTCATCATCTCGTAGTTCACCCAGAGACCGGTCTCCACCGCGAGACGGCCGACGGCCATCGTCTGCGAGCCGTCAAAGCCCCAGCCCGTGCAGCAGGGGGCGTGGACCTGGATGTAGTTCGGGCCGTGCGTCGAGACGGCGCGCTGCACCTTCTTGATCAGGTCGTTCGGGTAGGCGATCGAGGCCGTGGCCACATAGGCCGCCCCGTGGGCCGCCAGGATCGCCGGGAGGTCTTTCTTCGGCCGCGGGTTCCCGGTCGAGCACTTGCCGGCAGGGCTCGTCGTCGTGTCGGCGTCGTACGGCGTCGCACCCGAGCGCTGGATGCCGGTGTTCATGTAGGCCTCGTTGTCGTAGCAGATGTAGGTGATGTCGTGCCCCCGCTCGAAGGCGCCGGAGATGCAGAGCATCCCGATATCGAAGGTGGCGCCGTCGCCGCAGATGCAGACGACATGCTCGTCCCGCCCCTGCTTCTTGAGGGAGGCCTCGATCCCGGATGCCACGGCCGCGGCATTCTCGAAGAGAGAGTGGATCCAGGGCACGCCCCACGCCGTCTCCGGGTACGGGGTCGAGAAGACCTCCATGCACCCGGTGGAGGCGACGACGATCGTGTTCTCGCCGGTCGCCTTCATGATCAGCCTGGCCGCAAGGGCCGGGCCGCAGCCACCGCAGGCGCGGTGGCCGCACTCAAAGAGTTCGCATTCCTCGGTCATCTCAGAGCACCTCCGTCCGCAGGCCGAAGAACTGGTCGCCCTCTCCTTTTTCGAGGAGGTCGGCGATCGCCTTGATATCGGCCTGCCGCACGTCCCTGCCGCCGAGGGCCAGGATGTAGCCTTTCACGTCGATCCCGCTGCCGTACAGGGCGTCCCGCACTTCGAGTGCGAGCGCGCCCTTCTGGCCGAGGGAGATGTTCTTGTCGAGGACCGCAACCTTCGAGACGCCCGGGAGGGCGGCCCTGATCTCCTCGGAGGGGAAGGGGCGGAAACTGCGGACCTTCAGCAGACCGACCTTCTTCCCGTCGGCCCGCATCTCGTCGATCGCTTCCCTGACAGTCCCGCAGATCGAGCCCAGCGCAATAAACGCCATGTCGGCGTCCTCAAGGCGGTAGCCCTCGACGAGACCGGAGTAGTCGCGGCCGAACTTTGCGGCGAACTCGGCGCCGACCTCGGCAAAGACTTCCTTCGCCCGCTTCTGGGCCTGGTCGGTCTCGTACCTGAACTCCATGTAATAGTCAGGGGTCGCGTACATGCCAAGGGACATCGGCTTCTTCGCGTCCAGGATGTTGACCGGTGCATATGGCGGGAGGAAGGCATCGATCGCCTCCTGCGAGGGCATGTCCACCGGTTCATACGTATGCGTCAGGATGAAACCGTCGAAGCAGACCATCGCGGGCAGGAGAACCCTGTGGTCCTCGGCAACCTTGTAGGCGATGAAGTGGAGGTCTGTCGCCTCCTGGTTGTCCTCGGCGTAGAACTGCAGCCAGCCCGAGTCCCGCAGGGAGATCGAGTCCTGCTGGTCGTTCCAGATATTCAGGGGCGCACCGAGGGCGCGGTTTGCGATCGTCATCACGACCGGCTGGCGCATCCCGGCGACGTTGAAGCAGACCTCGAACATAAGGGCAAGGCCCTGCGAGGTGGTCGCGGAGTAGACGCGGGACCCCGCGGCGCTTGCCCCGAGGCAGGCCGAAAGGGCAGAAAACTCGCTTTCCACACAGATATACTCGGCGTCCAGTTTGCAGTCGGCGACCATGCTCGCGAGCGCCTCGACGATATGCGTCTGCGGCGTGATCGGGTATGCCGCGACCACCTGGGGACGGCAGAGCCTGACAGCCTCGGCGACCGCATGGGAACCTTCCAGAATCTCCATCATGTCTTACTTCTCCTCCTGGACGAGTTCGATGTCATCAACAGGGCACTCCTCGGCACAGAGGCCGCAGCCCTTGCAATAGGTATAGTCAGGGCGGTAATAGCCGTCCTCGCCCTCGTGCACGCAGCCCTCGGGACAGACGACCTCGCAGAGACCACATTTCACGCATTTGTCGTACTTGAAAACAGGCTTGAAGACCCGCCAGGACCCGGTCTTATTGTCCCGAGCCCGGCCCGGTGCGGCGGCGCACCCGACATTCAACCCCATCAGGCCTCACCTTTCACGAGTTTGTAGGCATATTCGGCTGCCGCCACGTTCTTCTCGCCAAGTTTTCCCGGGAAGCGCCGCATAAGGGCCTTCCTGATCGCGGGGAGGGCGATCTCGCCGGTCGCCGCGGCGAAGGCGCCGATGAGCGTGGTGTTCATGATCGGGACACCGAGTTTCTCAAGGGCGATGCCGGTGGCGTCGAGGGTGATCAGCCTGACCCCCTCGGGAACAGCGGCGTCGATCGAGCGTTCTGTATTCACGATCGCGATGCCCCCCTTCTTCAAACCGCCGAAGACATCGACGTCACGGATCAGGCTGCTGTCCTGGACGATGATGTAGTCGGGTTCATAGACCTGACTGCGCAGGCGGATCTTCGCGTCGTTGAACCGGACGAACGCCTGCACGGGGGCGCCGCGCCGTTCGACTCCAAATGCAGGAAATGCCTGCGAATAGACGCCGTCTTCGAATGCAGCGACGGCGATCAGTTCGGCAGCAGTGACAGAACCCTGCCCACCCCTGCCATGGATGCGTAACTCTCTCACTCAGACTACCCCATAGAATTTATCATGATTAATAAATAAGAATCTTGTGTAGGGGACAATCGACCCGGAATCGCGGGAAAAACCCCTATCCACTCATGCATATCCCGGGACATCAATGTACCATATAAATGAAAAACCCCATCGGGTTTCAACCTTCCGAAAAGAAGGAAAAAACCGGAAACGAAAAAATACCCCGGCAAATAATATTTCACGGATAGTTTTGCCTGCCCGCCGGGGAAGGGGGAGGGAGGCACCCGGACTCTTTCCTGCGCGGGGCCACGGTTCCCGGCACGGCGTCAGAGGTCAACGGAAAGTCCCAGGATCTCCTGTTTTCCGGAGAAGACGTCCCGCGCTATCCGGGCAAGGCCGCGGGCCGCACACCACTCGTCATAGACCGCGACCGGGCGGCCGAGCAACGCGCTCACCTCTTCGGCCACGATGGGCCCCTTCGACCCGGCCAGGGCCACATGAGCCTCGGGGTTGAGGAGGAGCATCGCGGCGCACTCCATCGCCGCGAACATCGCGATCGTCCTGTCCTGCTCCTCGGGCGGGAGGGTGTGGGAGACGCCGGCATGGAGGAAGGCCTCGTTCGCCGTCTCCACGCCCGCGTCGATCCTCCGGATCGCGTCGACGTCCAGGGCGCCGTGCTGCGTGCCCGGGGCGAAGACGCAGGCGTCGAAGGCGCCGACGATCCGCCCCCCGGAGACCAGGAGGGTGACGGTGTTCGATGAGGTGTCGCAGACCACGGCGTCGGACCCGAGGTCGTGGCAGACTTCGTAGGCGATCCCGATCTTCTCCGGGCTGGTCTGGTGGGAGTACGCCTTGAACCGGGGATCTGTCGGGGAGCCGCGGTGGATGCCCGGCATCACGACGGCAGGGATGCCGCTTGCGGCGACCTCGTCGAAGACCCGCGTGCCCCCGCCGATGTGCTTGCCCGCGCCCTCCTGCGAGACGACGCCGCGGTTCTCGACCCTGCAGATGTCGGTGATGGTCGATATGCCGTCTCCCATCGAATAGCAGACCGCAATGCCCTCGATCTCGTCGAGAGGACAGAGACGTTCGAGGTCACGGACCGAAAAGTCCCGCGCGGCCTCGCGCGAGACTTTGAAGTGGTCGACCTCAGATGCAAAGCGCATGGCCGTTGTGCCATGATCGATCCCGATGAACATGATATCTTCCGTACCTCTTGGACCTGCCTGCACAAGTACGTTTTTCTGATCCGTCCCGGAAAAAAGAGAGGTTCAGGCACCGCCCGACCCTAGCGCCGTTTTACGTACTCCACCATGCCGATGACGACGATGCCGGCGACGAGGAAGATGCCGCCGTCGACGAGGATATTGCCGGACATAGCGGCCTTTTCGGAGAGCATCCTGGTCGAACCGAGCATCAGGCCGGTGAGGAAGGCGAGCATCGCGGTCTTGTGGTTCTTCAGGAGATATTTGAGGGCCTTCGTAAAGAGGAGGAGACCGGTGAGGCCGCCGACCATGAAGGTGACGATCTCGGGGAGGGCGAATGACTTGAGCGCCGCGAGCATGAACTCGTACTGGTTGAGGATGAGGGTCATGTAGGCGCCCGATATGCCGGGGAGGACCATGGCGCAGATCGCCACCATCCCGGTCAGAAAGATCACCGGCAGGGAGTGGCCGGCGTCGAGGTGGCCGAGGCCGGTCAGGAAAAACCCGGCGACGGTTCCGGCGAGAAGGAAGGCCAGGCCCGCAAGGCCGGGCGAGCGGATCTCCAGGAAGAGGACGACGGCGGAGGCGATGATCAGCCCGATGAAGAAGGAGTAGGTCTCGACCCCGTGGTATCCCAGGAGGTACAGGATGACTCCCGACATGACCAGGAATGCCGTGGCGATCCCGGCAAGGAGGACGACCAGGAAGGGGAAGTCGATTTTTTCGAGGTCGTTCCTGAACGCCCCGAAGTCGCCGTGCAGCACGTGCTTCAGCGACCCGGGATCGACGGCGCCGATCGCCCCGATCAGGCGCTCGTAGATGCCGGTGATGAGGGCGATGGTCCCTCCCGAGACGCCCGGGATGACGTCGCAGGCCCCCATCATCAGGCCACGGAGATATATCCCGGCGTGTTCTCGTAGTTCTCTGCGCATGGTCATGGTCCTGTGTGCATAGGGTGTGGAGGCGGGCCGTAATTAATGATTATGATAGAAGCATGGCAGGCATGCCGCGGCGGAAAGGGACGGCACTCGACGACCCGGACGAGTGAGGAGAGGGGAGGGAATGGTCCTGCCGTCACCCATATTATCTCGCGGTGCCAATGAGATCGTATATGTTCTCGATCGTCACGGGCGGCGCCGGATTTATCGGCTCCCATCTGGTCGACACCCTTGTGGAGCAGGGGGATCGCGTGCTGGTTCTCGACAGCCTCCGCACCGGGGATCTCGCCAATATCAGGGGGCATCTCGATGCCGGGAGAATCGATTATCTTCAGGCCGACCTGCTCGAAGATGGCTGGCAGGAGAGGTTCGAAGGGGCAGAGAGGGTCTATCACCTCGCCGCCGACCCTGATGTTCGGGGGAGCGCCGCAACGCCGGCAGACGTCTATGAGAACAATGTCACCGCTACGGTCCGCGTCCTCGAAGCGATGCGGGTCCACGGTGTCGGCGAGATCGTCTTCACCTCCACCTCGACTGTCTACGGCGAGGCGTCGGTCATCCCGACGCCCGAGGACTACAGCCCGATGGAACCGATCTCGGTCTATGCCGCGAGCAAACTGGCCGCGGAAGCGATGATCTCGTCCTATGCCCACACCTACGGGATGAAGGCGCGGGTCTTCCGGTTCGCCAACATCATCGGCGAGCGGAGCAACCATGGCGTGATCTGGGACTTCGCCCACAAACTGAAAGAGAACCCGGCCGAACTGGAGATCCTGGGGGACGGGAAGCAGATCAAGTCGTACCTCCTCGTCTCGGAGTGCGTGGCGGCCCTCCTCCACGCGGTCAGGGCGGCGGACGGGCCTTTTGCCTGTTTCAATATCGGGTCCGAGGACTGGATCGATGTCACGGCGATCGCCCGGATCGTCGCCGACGAGATGGGTCTCCCCGACGTGCGTTTCCGGTACACCGGGGGCGACCGCGGCTGGGTGGGCGATGTCCCGAGGATGCAGCTTGCCGTCGAAAAGATCGGGGCGACGGGGTGGCACACGACCGTCGGGTCCGAGGAGTCGGTGCGGCAGGCGGCACGCGCCCTTGTCAGGGAAATCTGCTGAAAAACAGAGGAGAAAAAGACCAGTCATGAAATATATCGTCGTTCTAGGAGACGGCATGGCCGACGAGCCCATCGACGCGCTCGGCGGCATGACCCCCCTCGACTATGCCGACACCCCGAACATGGACCGCATCGCCCGCGAGGGCGCCTGCGGTCTTCTCCGGACGGTGAAGGACGAGTTCGAGCCGGGGAGCGACGTCGCAAACCTCTCGGTGCTCGGCTACGACCCGGCCACCTGCTATACCGGCAGGGGCCCTCTCGAAGCCGCGAGCATGGGGATCGACCTCGGGCCGGCAGACTATGCCTACCGCTTCAACCTGGTGACGGTGCGGGACGGCGTCATGGAGGACTTCAATGCCGGGCACATCACGAGCGAGGAGGGGGCCGACCTCATCGGGTCCCTTGCCATGCCGGGCGCGGACTTCCACCCCGGGATCTCGTACAGGAATCTGATGGTCGTCCACGGCGCGAAGGGGTCTGTGACCACGCCGCCCCACGACATCGTCGGGCAGGCGGTCGCACCCCACCTCCCCTCAGGCGGGGACGCTCCCCTCCTGATGCGGTGCATGGACGCCGCGAGGGAGGCCTTTGCCGACCACCCGGTGAACCGCGCCCGCGTTGCCGCCGGCAGACTCCCGGCCACGACGATCTGGCCGTGGAGCGGCGGGAAGCGCCCGGCGATCCCTGACTTCAGGGGCCGCTGGGGCCTTGCGGGCGGGATGATCTCGGCGGTCGACCTCCTCAACGGGATCGCCCGCTATGCCGGTATGGAGGTGATCCATGTCCCGGGCGCGACCGGGTTCATCGACACCGACTACCAGGCGAAGGCGCGGTACGCCCTGGACGCGATCGAGCGCCTCGACTTCGTCTATGTCCATGTGGAGGCGCCTGACGAGGCCGGGCACATGGGCAGCGTCGAGGAGAAGGTAAAGGCGATCGAAGGGGTGGACGGCCTCATCGGCACCATCCTGGACAATTTCGACGGCACGGTCGCGGTCCTCCCCGACCACCCGACCCCGATCCGGCTGAAGACCCACACCAGGACGCCTGTGCCCTTCGCGATCCGCGGCGAGGTGACGGACAGCACCGCCTGCTTCACGGAGAAGGAGGCGGCGAAGGGTGCGTTCGGCCTGCACGAAGCCGCGGACTTCCTGCCCCTCCTCTTCGGGCGGAAGGCGGCGTGAAGGGCAGGATATATTCTTTTTTTCGGGTCTGGAGGTATCCAGATCAGATCGATGTCTGCGGGACCGCACGGAGAGCGTCGATCACCTGCCTTCCCCAAACTGCTCGTCGGGGGACTACGCCCCCGAACCCCCGCTCAGGATTGGAGCAGGATGGCAGTCTCCCTCATCACATCTTCTTCTCTGTCTTCCCCCGTCCTATCCTAGTTTCGGGGGTTCGGGGGCAAAGAGAAAGCCGGAGGCTTTCGAGGCAGTCCCCCGACGAAGAGTGTAGGGAAGGCAGAGGGATCCACGCCACTCTTCCATAGATTCAAGGGGCTACATCGATCTGATCATGAAGGTTTCTCCAAAGCCACGCATGCGGAGATAAGAGGAATGAACGAAAGTTCTGAGATGAACTTAAGAAGAGAAGCGGCATCAGCACCCTGCTTCATCATGGATCAGAGGGGGTAACTATCATCATCTGCCGCAATTGTGTGTACTATAATATCCTCCCCATGGAATAATGTTCTGACCGTCCCGGCCAGACCTCCGGGACACATGGCTGATGACGACCATGGCATCATTCAACATCGCCGGAAAACTCCGGGAACTGGAGAAAGATGTCGGCACTCTCTCGCCGATGCAGAAGATCCTCCTCGGCACCGACGGCTCGGTGACCACTCTTCTGGAAAACGCGCTTGATTGCGAGGTGACGGTGCAGACGCTCTCGCAGGAGGTGGTGCCTGCCGACGACCGCGTGGCGGTGTCCCTCGGTATCCGTGCAGGCGAAGCGGTCAACCACCGGATCGTGACCCTGAACGAGAAGGAGAGCGGGAAGGCACTTCTGTACGCGGCGTCCGACACCCCGCTCTCCCGCCTCGACCCTTCGTTCAAGGACGACCTGATGCGGGCCGACATCCCGATCGGGCGGATCATGCAGAAGCACCGGATCGAGGCGCGGCGCGAACTCAGCGACGTGCGGGTGTGCCGGGCCGGCACCGGCATCAGCGGCGTCTTCGGCATCTTCCGCCACGAACCCCTCCTCTCCCGCAGGTATCGGATCATCACCCGCGGGGAACCCCTGATCGCCATCAGGGAAACTTTCCCGTACTGCAACTTCACCGACGAGGCCAGGGTGATCGTGGAGGCCCCGGCACGGGTCCATATGACCCTCATCGACATGAACGGGAGTTCGGGGCGGGTCGACGGCGGGATAGGCCTCTCTGTCGAGGACCCGGCCGTCGTCGTCGAGGCGAAAAAGAGCGACAGACTCACGGTGAGAGGAGAGGGGGAGAGTGCCGAGAGGGTGAAAAAGACCGCAGAGAAAGTCCTTGCCGCCCTCGGCGTCCGGGGAGGTGCCGAGATCACCCTCCACCGCACCTATCCCGGACACATCGGCCTCGGCAGCGGCACCCAGATCGCCCTCGCCACCGCCCGCGCCCTCTCCGCCCTGTACCGGCCCATGGAGGTCAGGGAGATCGCGGCGATCGCCGGGAGAGGCGGGACGTCGGGGATCGGGACCGCGGCATTCGAGTCGGGCGGTTTCATCCTGGACGGCGGGCACAGTTTCGGCCCTTCGGGAGCGAAGTCCGACTTCAGGCCGTCGGCGGCCTCGCACGGCGTGAGGCCCGCCCCCGTACTCTTCAGGCACCCTGTCCCCGAGGACTGGCAGGTCCTCCTCGCCACTCCCGCCATTCCGAAGGGCGAAAACGGGAAGGCCGAGGTCGATATCTTCAGGCAGTACTGCCCGGTACCCATCGGCGACGTGCAGGCGCTCTGCCACACGGTGCTGATGCAGATGCTCCCCGGCATCGTCGAAAAAGACCTCGACCTCTTCGGGACGGCGGTGAACGCGATCCAGGGCCTCGGGTTCAAACGTGTCGAACACAGCCTCCAGCCCCCTCTCATCCACGACCTCGTCGCCGCACTCAGGGCAACCGACGCCGCAGGAGTCGGGCTGAGTTCCTTCGGCCCGACTGTCTACGCGATCGGCGACACAGGCATGCAGGACGCCCTCGGGGCCGCGGAGGAAGCGATGGCGGAGACCGGCGGGACGGCGTTCCTCACCCGCGCACGGAACCGCGGGGCGGACGTCAGGGCATCCCCCTGAATCCCTGGACAAATATACACAGATATAGATATGCCGCCCATAGTAGAGTGAGTACCATGCCGGCAAAAAAGACTCTTACCCTTGGAATCACCGTCAACCTGGACAACTACGAGAACCTCCGCCTGGAAGTGAGCGGGGAGGTGGGATCACAGGAGGATGCCGACGACCTCGCGGGCTTCCTCGACGCCACCCTCGCCCGTCTCGGCAGGGGGGACGAGGCGACGGCCGAACGTGTGGACGCCTACCGCCGCAGGGTCTTCTCGATGAAACCCGTCGAAGCGCCCCTGCCCCCGCAGCCCGAAGAAGGCCAGACCGTCCTGGTCCCGATCGAGGCAGAGGAAGCGGAGGCCCCGGAGGCCGTGCCCGAACCGGTGCCAGAACCCGTCGCCGCACCGGAACCGGAACCAGTACCAGAACCTGTCGCCGCACCGGAACCAGCACCAAAGCCCGAAAAGCCGCAGGCCCCGGCGGCGGCCGCCGCCTGTGAAGAGTGCGGCGAGCCCGTCACGAAGACCCAGAAACAGATGAGCAACCTCTTCCTGAACAAGACGCTCTGCAAGGCCTGTATGGACCGCCTGACTCACCACCAGTGAGGGAGGGTAAAAGTAAAGATCTACAGCCTATAAATAGAGAAAAATCGAGGAAATAGGTGATGACAAAGGATCTCCTCATGTGGGATGAGACACTCTTCCGGGACCCCGAGGTCTTCGAGATCGACTATGTCCCGGAGCAGTTCAACCACAGGGAGACGCAGATGCGGGAACTCGCCTTCCAGATCAGGCCGGGAGCGCGGGGCGGCCGGCCCCTGAACACGATCTGCAGGGGCCTGCCCGGCACCGGCAAGACGACGAGCGTGCGAAAACTCTTCGCCGAGATCGAGGCCGAGACCAAAAAACTCGTGCCCGTCTACGTCAACTGCGAGATCGACAACACGAAGTTCGCCGTCTTCGCCCAGATCTACCGGAAACTCTCCGGCCACCTGCCGCCTGCCTCCGGCACCTCCTTCAAGCAGGTCTTCGACGCCATCGCCCGGATCCTCCAGAAGGAGGAGATCGTCCTGCTCGTCACCCTCGACGACGCCAACTACCTCCTGTACGAGAACGAGATCAACCGGGTGCTCTACGCCCTCCTGCGGTCGCACGAGTCCTATCCCGGCACGCGGATCGGGGTGATCGCGATCATCTCCGATATGAACGTCGACCTCTCGCGCGAGGTGGACCCGCGGGTCGCCTCGGTCTTCAGGCCGACAGAGATCTATTTCCCCCCGTACTCCGCGGACGAGGCCCGCCACATCCTCACCGAGAGGGTGATGAGCGGCCTGTACCCCGGCGTCCTCTCCGATGCGATGCTCGACCTGGTCGTCGAGCAGACGATGAAGAGCGGCGACCTGCGGGTCGGCCTCGACCTCCTGAAGCGTGCCGCCCTCAATGCCGAGAAGGACGCGAGAAAGAAGATCGAGGAGGACGACATCTGCCTGGCCTACCAGGTCTCGAAGTACCTCCATCTCTCCTTCACCCTGCGGACCCTGAAGGACGAGGAAAAAGTCCTCTTAAAGACCATCGCCGACATGAGCAGCGAAGGGAAAGAGATGAACGCGGGAGAGGTCTATACCCATGCAAAAGAGGTGATGAAAATCGGCTATACCCGCTTCTACGAGATCGTCAAAAAGCTCGATGCGATGCGGTTGATCAACCTCGATTACAGGCAGGGACGGGGCCGAACACGCGTTATCACGCTGCGATACGAGCCGCAACGCGTCCTCGATCTCCTGGCCTGAGCGATCGATTGGCAAGTCTTATCTATTCTCTCCGCGTTGTTTATGTGAATGGTGATATTTCCATGCTGAGCGTGAATGAACAGGCCCTTGACATTTTCAACGACATTTTCGAATATCCCGATGATTACAACGCGGCGTCCCATGAACTTGACAACGGCGCCAGGATCGTCGATGCAGGCGTCTCCGTTCCCGGCGGATACCAGGCCGGCCGGACCTTCACCGAGATCTGCATGGGCGGCCTCGCCGACGTGAACCTCACGATGGGACAGATCAAGGGGATCCCGATGCCCTTCATCGAGGTCTCCACCGACTTCCCCTCGGTCTCCTGCCTCGGCGCCCAGAAGGCCGGCTGGACGATCAAGGTCGGCAACTACTTCGCGATGGGTTCAGGCCCGGCCCGCGCCCTCTCCCTCAAGCCGAAGCACACCTATGAGGTCATCGGATACGAGGACGAGTGCGACTCAGCCGTGATCTGCCTGGAGAGCGACCACCTCCCGAACGGCGAGGTCATGCAGACGATCGCCGACGCGTGCAAGGTGGACGTCGCCAACACCTGCGCCATCGTCGCCCCCACCTCCTCCATCGTCGGCTCGGTTCAGGTCGCCGGCCGTTGCGTGGAGACCGCGGTCTACAAGCTGAACGAACTCGGCTTCGACACCAGGAAGATCGTCGCCGGTTTCGGCACCGCCCCGGTCCCGCCGGTCCGCGGCGCCAAGCGTGCGATGGGTGTCACGAACGACGCCACCATCTACCACGGCCAGATCGCCCTCACCATGAATGCCCCGGAGATCAAGGACTACCTCGGGAAGATCCCGTCCAATACGTCCCAGGGCTACGGCAAGCCCTTCAACGAGATCTTCAAGGAGGCGGGCTACGACTTCTACAAGATCGACACGTCGCTCTTCTCCCCGGCAGACGTTGTCATCAACGAGATCTCCGAGGGTGTCGTCTACCATGTCGGCGAGGTCAACCCCGACGTGACCCTGCAGTCCTTCGGTCTCCAGTAAACGCTCTTTTCCCGGGGGGCCATACCCCCCCCCCCAGATTTTATCCGATCCAGGTGATGACGGGATCGCGCCGGGTCTGCGGTTCGGGCGTGCCCTTCGGGTAGCCGAAGATGATCGGCGCCACGATCCGCCAGCCCTCGGGCACGCCGAGGGCCGCAAGGAACTCGGGGCTGCCGGAGACAGGTTCGGCAGATCCGATCCAGCAGCTCCCGACCCCCAGTGCACGGGCGGCGAGCATCATGGTCCCGGCGCAGAGGGTGCAGTCGTAGATGCTGTACCTGTTCCGCACGTCGCCGAGGACGAGGACGAGCACCGGGGCGTCGTAGAAGATGTCGTACTCCTCCTGCGCGAGGATCTCCCTGTACGCGATGGACGCTTCGTCGGTGGCGTCCTTGAGGGCCGCAAGGAGAAAAGGCTTGCAGTACTCCGAGATCTGTTTCATGAGGGTCTGGTCACGGACGACGATGAACTGCCAGGGCTGGAGGCCGAGGGCCGTCGGGGCATGGATGCCGGCGTCGATGATCGCCTGCACGGTCCCATCGTCGAGGGGCCTGTCCTCGTACGACCTGATGCTCCGTCTCCCCCGGATCGCCGCCATGACGGCGTCGTGCTCTCTCTGCATGGTCCGCCCTCTTATCCCGCCTCCTATAAAGGTTCGGCGGCGACCATACCTTGATGTGGTCGGAGGAGAAAATCTGCACATGACGGATTCCATCACAATCGGGGAGGACTTCAAGCCGGCCCCGCAGTTCAAGACATATTATTTCCTCTATCTTTTCCTTACGACTCTGCTTGCGGCCGCCTTCATCCTCTTCCCTGTCTCCCTTGCCGGCGAACCGATTCTCAACACCCTCTTTGCCGGGGGTCTGATCGCGGTCGTCGTCTTTATCGCGGTCTGGATCCCGCTCTACTACCGGAGTGTGGTCTACCACCTCAGCGGGACAGAGATGACCTGGAAGAGGGGTGTCTGGTTCAGGGGGACGGGCATCGTGCCGTACAACAGGATCACGAATGTCGATATCGTGCAGGGGCCGCTGATGCGGGTCTTCGGCATCTCCGACCTCCGCATCCAGACGGCCGGGTACTCGGCCCAGGCCCAGGCGGAGATCCGCATCCAGGGCGTCGAGGAGCCCGAAGAGGTGCGGGAACTGATCATGGCCCAGGTCCGCGGCAGGCCGCCGGTGGCGGCGACGACAGGGGGGGAGGAGACCGTCGCCGCACCCGAGGACGCGGTCCTCGCCGAGTTGCAGGCGATCCGCCGGGTGCTTGAGAGGATGGCGGAGAAGAAGGAGTGAATTTCCCTCTCTTTTTTTCGTCGACGCCCGGCCGGGAGCGTCACCCGCGATGCCGCCGGCCCGACAACAGAGATATAAGGAAGAGGGTAAAAGAGTACACGGCATTTCTGGGCTTGTGGTCTAGTCGGTTATGACGTCGCCCTTACACGGCGAAGATCTCCGGTTCGAACCCGGACAGGCCCATCTATCCTTTACGACGCCCCGCGGGACAGATCTATTCTGAGCGAAATTCTCCCCGCATATCCGCAGAAATCCCAGAGAAAACACTATATCCCATGCATTCTATTGACCACCCGGTGATGGTATATGCCGTCGTTTAAATGCAAAGATATCGGGCTGAAATGCCCCTTCGAGGCGTCCGAATCGAATGAGTTCGACCTGGAAAAGAAGATCGCCGACCACGCACGGGAGGCACACGACAAGGCGCACCTCTCCGCGGATGAGTGGACGAAGATCAAGAAGGTCATCCACTGAGAAGAGCAGGGCACAATTTTTCCACTCCTTTTTTGTATCCGCTTCGTCACCCGACCCTCGCACAGGGGTACCTCCCCTTTACCGACGCGTTCAGGTACCGCCCGTGGGACGGCGCGGCGAGCAGGACATCGTACACCGCGGCAGGCACCCCGGAGTACCTGTAGAGGCGGCCGCTCCTGAACTCCACCTCAAGGGTCAGAGGGTCTAGCCGACCGGGGAGATGCAGGAGGAAGCGACCGGGACGCGGTTCATGAGGGGCGGTCAGGGATCTTCGCGGAGGTAGGCCTGGTGAAACCCTCCTGCGCAGGTCGACGTCGCCTCCTGATCCCAGGAGGGAGAGTGCGGACCCACCGGCACCCCGTACCAGAAATTCCCCAGAGCCGAAAAAAAGGGGGCCTGACCCACTCACGGCGCACGGGCGGCGATCGCCTTGCTGTGGGCGAGCATCAGGTCTGTCCGCGTGACAAACCCGGCAAGACGTCCGGGGTCTCCGGTCGAGACCACGGGGAGGTGGTGGATGTCGTGATCGATCATCAGGCGCAGGGCCTCCTCCAGGGTCCGGTCCTCGCGTATCGAGACCAGGGACCTCGTCATCCTCTCCCCCACAGGGAGGGAGAGGTCGCCGCCCGCCAGGAGTTCGCGCACGTCCCTCGTCGTGATGATGCCGGCCAGGCGGTCGCCGTCGAGCACCGGATAGCCGGTGTGGTGCGTCGAAGTGATGAGGGAGAAGACCTGCGAACAGGCGTCGGCAGGGGAGAGGGAGATCACGCGGTCACGCGGGACCATCACCTCGGCTACCCCGATCTTCTCCAGGATATCGACCTCGAACTCGCCGCGGTGGGCATTGGAGAAGGACTTGTTCCGCACCTGCTCCACGAAGATCGTCTCCTCGCCGGTGAGCACATGGGCGACGGCCACCGCACCCATCGCGGGCACGAAGAGGGAGAAGTTGCCGGTCATCTCCACGACCATGATCATCACCGCGATGGGCGCGTTCGAGATCGCCCCGAAGAGGGCGATCATGCCGACGACCACAAAACCCGGCACCAGTTCGATGGGTACCATACCGGGCAGGAAGGTGTGGAGGGCCATCCCGACAGCCCCGCCTGTCGCCCCGCCGATGACCAGGCCCGGCGCGAAGACGCCGCCGCTCCCCCCCGACCCGATGGTCAGGGAGGTGGTGAGGATCTTGATGAACGGGATGAAGAGGAGGACGGAGAGGGGGAGCATCGAGTACAGGGCAAGCTGTATGAAGCCGTACCCGGTGCCCAGGCCGGCAAGCCCGATGATCGCGGTCTCCGGGGAGAGGTAGACGAGGGCGACGACAAGGCTGCCGGTGATGAAGGCTCCGGCGAGGGGCTTGACGTGCTTCGGGAGGTGGTACCTCTCGAAGATCCCGGCAAAGAGGCGTTTCGTCCCGTAGAAAGTCCTGATATAGAGGACGCCGACCGCGGCGCAGACCACGCCGAGGAGGAGGAAGAAGGGGATCTGGCCGGTCGTCCACTCGACCTCTACCGGCGAGAAGACCGGTTCGAAACCCTCGAATGCACCGAAGATCGCGTACCCGATGACAGAGGCGAGGAAACCCGGGATGATCGCATCGGACTCGAAGTCCCGGCTGTAGAGCACCTCGGCCGCAAGGATGGCGCCGCCGAGGGGTGCCTTGAAGATCGTCCCGATACCGGCGCCGATACCTGTCGCCAGGGCGATCCGCCGCTCCCTCTCGGAGAGACCGAGGAGATCGGCGACAAGGGACCCGAAACCCGCCGACATCTGGGCGGTCGGCCCCTCCCTGCCGGCACTCCCGCCTGTGGAGATGGTGATGATCGCGGTCAGGGCCTTGAGGATGGGGATGCGGCGACGGATCCGCCCCTCGCCATGGAAGGCCCGGATCGCCGCGTCCGTCCCGTGGCCCTCGGCCTCGGGGGCATAGGTGTACACGAGGAGGCCGGAGACGAGGGCACCAAAGCAGATCACGGGGAGGATGAGCCACGGCGTCTCGGGCGGGGCCCATTGTGAGATTTCGGCGATGCTCTGCCCCTCCTCGGGCAGGTTGAACCCGACGATGGTCTCCATGAAGAAGGAGGTGCCGATCTTGAGGCCCTCGAAGAACAAAAGGGCACCGATTCCAGAAATTATTCCTACGATTATCGATATGAGAAAGATACGCTGTACAGGTGCGGCACCGTCTGACATAATGCAGAATATTGTTGCAGGACAAACAACATAAAATATATCGCGAAACTGCCCGATAGTCCTGAAATCATCGTATCCTCCTGAAATAGGGAGGCACGGGGGCCGGTGCGCGCCCATGCCCGATCCGGCCTCCAGAGAGGGCAGGGAAGCGGCATCAGGTCATCTCAGGGGGGGAAAAGGCGGACGGTCTGGTATGATACTTATTAACATAACGCAGGAGTAAAGACCATATTGTTTACTCTGGCCCTGACAGGTGCTGAAAGGTGTCAGACAAAGAAAAGCCATGAGCAGCAACGATTAGAAAGATTTTAATAAGATTTCGGGGTATTTTAGTTTGACCTATACAAGAAAGGATTTATAGTGTCGGTATAGGTAGGACGTTTAGAGGTGTTAAAAAAATGGTGTTCCATCCTCCAGTAGCAATCGTCGCAAAGGCTGGCGATGCAGGGAAGTACAAGGTTTCCCTGCCCGCATGGAACATGATCCTGAGAGGGTTCATGTCCGGTGCGTACATCGCCATGGGTGCCGGACTGGCAACGGTCTGTGCCACCGGCGTCGCACCGTTCCTCGGTGCGGGTATAGCCAAGCTTGTCCTGGGCGCCGTCTTCCCCGTCGGCCTCATCATCACCGTCATGACCGGTGCAGAACTCTTCACCGGTGACGCGATGTTCGCCCCGATGGCGGCATTCATCCACAAGGTCTCCTGGGCAAGCGTGCTCAATCTCTGGCTCTGGGTCTACATCGGCAACCTCATCGGTTCCCTTGTCTACGCCTACATCATGGCCTACGGCCCCCTGACCTCCTGGTCAGCCGCTGGTGTCGGCACAGCAACCGCCTTCGGCGTCAATGCAGTCGGTATCGCCGCAGGCAAGACCTCTTATCTTGGCGCAGCAGCCCTCTGGTCCTGCTTCCTCAAGGCCATCGGTTGTAACTGGCTCGTCAACCTCGCCATCCTCCTCGGCATCTGCGCCGACGACGCGATCGGCAAGATTGTCGGCATCTGGTTCCCGATCATGGCCTTCGTTTCCACCGGCTTCGAGCACTGTGTCGCGAACATGTACTTCATCCCCGCAGGCATCCTGACAATGCCGTACCTCTCCGCTGAACAGGCGGCAGGTATCGCTGGCCTCAGCAACCTCGGCTGGGTGACCATGTGGACGAACAACATCATCATCGTCACCCTCGGCAACATCGTCGGTGGCCTGCTCTTCGTCGGTGTTATCTACTGGGTCGCCTTCCGCAAGGAAATCGCCGCACTCAAGTAAACCCGAGCAGACAATGGAAATAAAGAATGTCAATGTGCGAATATCGGCCGTTTCCCTGGCCGTATTCGCATTTTTTACCATTCTGGTCGTTTTTGCAGTCACTCTTACAGGAGACCTCTCGATCCTCATCTGGGGAATTCCGACTCTCGTCCTCCTCATCATCATCCCGGGCATGCTCAACTACATGAGCCAGAGCCAGTACGCAGGCCTGGTCCCGGTCTATGAGAAGGAAGCAAAGGACGTCAGGGCCAGGGCAATCACCATTGCCATGATCGGAAAGCCCGTCAGGCTTCGCGGCACCGTCAAAACGGTGAAGTTCCGCTACCTCAACAGGCCCCACTACATCGTCGAGGACACCAGCGGCGAGATGACGGTGAAGATGTTCACCACGCCGCAGGAAGACGTGGAGGTCGGGGACAGGGTCGAGATCCTGGGCCTTGTGATCAAGCGCTACGTGGTATCGGGCGACGCCGTGGTCAACTGCGTTTCGATCAGGCGGATCAAAAAAGAAGAACAGTAAAGCCCGCAAGGGATTGTTAAGGAGAGGATGGGGCTTTCAGGAAAAGCCCCGTTTCAGTCCTTCCCCGGGAGACGGGCGTACACCTTTGTTGCATTCCTTGAGATAATCGTCGAAGAGATGGATCCTGGTGCTCACCGGGAAGGGGATCTTCAGGGTGGAGATCACCGCTTCGCCGGCGTCGAGAGTCTGGATCTCGGTGTCCATCTTTGAAAGGTCCTGTTTTGCGCTGCTCGCGATGGTGTCGCGGTCGCCCCGGTCGCCAAGCCCCATCACCACGAAGGTGTTCAACTGGGCGAGGACGCGGGGGTCGATGTTCTTCGGCTGCTGGGTGACGACGCAGAGGCCGACGCCGAACTTGCGCCCCTCCATCGCGGCCTCCCTGAAGACCTGGGTCCGCCGTCCGCCCGCGCCGAGGACGCGCTGCGCCTCCTCGATCGCAATCAGGACCTGCGGCGGCTTCTCATCCCGGCCGACGCCCCACTCCCTGTGGCGTTCCATGATCTGCCGGGTGATCACCGAGAGGACGAAGAGTTCGCTCCTCTCGCCCATGCCGGGGATGTCGATGAGGACGACCCTGTTCTCGTCGAGGGCCCGCATGATCTCCGGGATGGACGAACCCCTTTCGCGGAAGAACCGGCCGTTCACCCGTGTCAGGATATCAAAGTGGCGCTTGAGGACATTCAGGGGACCGGGATGGGAGGTCCGGAGTTTCTCCGCGATCCACCCGAAGTCCCCGACGTACTCTTTCTTGTCGAAATCGGCGAACTCGGTCTCCCGGAAAAAGGCGATGAGGTCTGACCCCTTCTCGTCCTCAAGGATTTCGAGGGCGTCGTGCTGCGGTTCCGAGTGGTCGAAGAGGATGTTCAGGTCGGAGGCCCTGATGTCGTCGTACTCGAGCCAGAGGCGGTTGAGGTGGTACGTCTTCATCTTCTCGGCATCGATCGTGAAGACGGACAGTCCGTCCAGGGCCGCGGTGACGTGGATGAGGCCCTTTGTCGCATCGCCTGTGGACGAGCGGCCGCCCGTGGCGTACTCGCCGTGCGGGTCGACGATGAGCATGCCAAACTGCTTCGCCTTCATGCAGGAGGCGGAAAAGACCTTCATGAAGTTGCTCTTGCCCATGCCTGTGGTCGCAAAGACCCCCATGTGCTGGGCCATCACCTCTGCATGGAGGGCGACCGGCACCCCCTCGACGACGCCCTGGCCCGTCTTCAGGAGGCCGACCTCGATCTCGCCCATCTCCTCCTTCAGGAAGGCGAAGTCGTCGGCCTTCGGGTTGGCGACGACCTCGGAGAACTTCGAGGGGAGGGTGTTCGGTTTCCTGAACCGGCCGTCGCCGTCGAGGTAGCCGAGGGGCACCGCCTCGACGCCCAGGAAGACGTCCTCGCCCAGTTCGTAGAAGTGCGCGGTGTGAGGGCGGGTGTCCCATTTCGGGTCGGCGAAGTTGCAGTCATGGCAGATCTCGGTCACCTTCGCAAAGAAGGTGAGGCCCTTCGTCTCGTCCCGGATCTTCAGGAGGTCGCCGACGAAGATCCTGCTGTCATGGGGGACGATGAACCTGTACGAGAGGACCTTCTCGCCGATGAGCCTGAACTTGGCCGGGTCGGCATTATCGATAGGATGCAAATGTGTCATGGTAGTCACCGAAATAGGCGCGGAAATCCGCGTTTGTCATGCCCGTCTCGCTCATGCGGCGGATGAGGGCCTGCCGGACCATATCCACCTGGTCCTTCCCGATCGCCGCGAAACGGTGGGCATCGAAGAGGGGGAAGGGGTAGCCGGTGACCCTTCCATCGTCCGCATAGGTGGCGAGGGCGGCAAAGGTCGCCCTGACGGCCGGCGGCGGCGTCCCTGCCGGGAGATCCACCTTGAAGGCGCGGGGAGATCCGGGGTGGAGGGAGGCGACATAGGTCGCGCTGAAGTCCCACTGGCGGTATCTCTCCGCGTCCAGGACAGACGGCGGGACGGCGAGGTGCCAGGCCCCTGCCACCCCGAGGTCGCGGGCAAGGGCCTCGGCCGCGGGGACGAGGGGGATGCCGCCGCCCCAGGTCGACGACGCCATCTTGGTCACCGCAGCAACGAGGACGCCGCGGGAACGGGCGGTGTCGAGGATCTTTTTGAGGACAGGGCGGTGGCTCTCGTGGTCGACGCGCAGGGCGCCGTCAAGGAGGAGGACGTCGCCCCGATCGAGGGTCTCGGCGAGGCGGAGGGCCGTCCAGTACTCGAGGGTGTCCCTGAACGCGGCCGCGGCGCGGGAGCGGTTCTCGTTGTCAAGGGGTTCCCGGGGCGTGTCCTCGAAGCACTCCCTGTAGAGAGTTTCATAGGCCGTGTTCTTTTCTTCCGGCCCGATCCTGAAGGCCCGGAGGGACGTCTCCCCGGCATGGTCCCGCCGGCCGGCAAGGAACGTCGTCTCGACGGCACGGACGAGCACGACGGAGAAACTCCCGGTCTCAAGGACCATGGCATTGCTCCCGTCCACCGCGGCGACAGAGCCCCCAAAGCCCGTGCCGCAGGGAGAGAAGGAGGAGGCGTCGAAGCCGCCGGCCCGCGCAAAACGCGAGGCCATGTCTGCCGGGCGGATCTGCCCGAGATAACCGATGATGCCGGCGATGTCGCCCTCGTCAAGGGGGATCACCGGTCCGCCTCCTCGATGTGGCTCTCGGGGCCGGGCCCGAGTTCGACCCGCAAGGTCGTCTCGAACTCGTCCTGGACCTCGCCGACATGGGAGATGAGGAAGATCTGGGGGAAGTGCGCTTCCTGCGTCCTGAGGGCCCTGACCAGGTTGGCCCGTCTCTCTTCGTCCTGGCTGCCGAAGATCTCGTCGAATATCAGGACGGCGGGGTCGTGCATGCCCCGCATACCGGCGAGGTACCGGGATAGGGCGATGCGGAGGGCGATCGCGATATCGTCCTGCTCGCCCCCGGAGAAACGGTCGGCCGGGTAGTCTGCCCCCATGTCGTTGACCAGGAGGGTGAAGGTGTCGTCGAAGGAGACGGTGTCGTACCGGCCGTCGGTGATCTCGGCGAGCACCTCGCCGACAACCCCTTCGAGCTGGCCGCGCACGACGCCAAGGAGGTAGGCGATGTACTCGGAGAGGAGGGAACGGGTCAGTTTCAGGTTCTCCCTCTCCTCGCCGAGGGCGGCGACCCTGTTCCTGACCTCCCGCACCTGCCTGAGTTTCCCGACGATCTCCCCCTCCTTCTCGGCGAGGTGAGCGAGGGCGGCCTGGAGTTTCGTCGTCTCCGCCTGCTTTTCCTGGACTGCATCCGCGGCCCTCGCGGCCTTCTCCCGAGCCCCGGCAAGGCGGTCGGGGTCGAAGGCGAGGGCCTCGACCTCGCGGCCGACGGCGGCACGGCGTTCCTCCGCGGCGGCGAGGGCCGACCTGACATCTGCCAGCCTCTTCTCCAGGTCGGGGAGGCGGGCCGCCTCACGCTCGCACGCGAGGTACCGGCGGTGCTTCTCCTCGGCCGCCTCCCTCGCCCCGGCGACGCGGGCATACCCGGCCTCGTCGAAACCAACCTCGTCCCTCTCTGCCGTGCACGCCGCGATCAAACCGTCGATGCGGGCGAGGGCGGCGCTCACCTCCCGGTGATCGGCCTCCACCTGCGGACGCCTCTCGCACTTCGTCTTCAATGCGAGGTACTCCTGCCAGAGGGGTTCGAGACGCTTCTGCTCCGCGTCGAGGGCGGCCTTCCGGTTCGGGTCGTAGGCGAAGGCCTCGCAGTCGGCGCGGGCGACCTCGGCGGCGACAAGCGCCGTCGCGGCCTCGGCGTCGAGGGCCTCCAGGTCCCCGGCCTTCGAGGGGAGAGCGGCGACCTCGCCGGAAAGCCTGTCGTATCTCTCCTTGAGACGGGAGAGGGCGTCGAGGCGCCCGACCACCTCCGCATGGTGCGCAGGGTCGTAGGTGCCGGCGGCGTATTCCTCGATCTCCAGGCGCTCCCTGAGGGCAGCGACCCGGCGCTTCTGGTCCACACATTTCTCCACCGCCACGGCGGCCCCGGCCAGGAGGTCCTGGAGGGCCTGGCGACGGCCCTCGATCTCCCGTATCCCGGACTGCACCGCGGCAAGGTCCCTGTCGATGCGGGCGAGGTCCCTGTCGAGGGTAAGGGCCTCCTCCTCGCCTGCCGCGGCACCCCTCTCCAGGTCGGCGACAAGGCCCCCATAATGCCCTCCAAGGGGGCGGTGGCAGGTGGGACAGGGGGAGTCAGGCCCGAGGGACGCAACCTCCGCGAGGTGCGCCCGGAGAGACGCCACCTCTTCGGTGCAGATCTTCTTCTTCGCCTCCGCGGCGGCGCGGGTGCGGGTGAGGTCGTCCCTCCTCTCCCCGGCCGCCTTCAGGTCCGCAGCAGGGTCGCCGGCCGCCGTCACGTCTTTTTTCAGGCCCTCGACCATTGCCTGAAGCGCTGCCTCTTCCCTCTCCGCCGTTGCAATCTCGTCCCTGATGCGGAGGGCCTCGCGGGCATGGACCGCGGCCAGGTCGAGCGCCTCCTTCTCCCGGAAAAGGTCGTCGTACCCGGCAAGGTCAGCCTCAAGATCGGCGCATTCCGCGTCTTTTTCCCTGAGTGTCTCGACCTCCCGGACGAGTCCGGCCATCGCCCTCCCCAGCGCGGCGACATGCTGCTCCGCGGCGCGGACACGGTCGGCAAGGTCGCGGTGCCTGATCTCGTCGGCCGCACAGGCCTCCCGTGCCCCGAGTACCTCGTTCCGCCGCGCGGCGACGGGCGCAAGGTCCCGGCACCGGACGAGGTCGGCGTCGAGTCCTTCGAGTGTGTGGGCAAGGGTCACGAGACGGCCAACCTCGCGTCGCCGTTCGCCATCGAGAGAGGAGAGGCGTGCCGAGAGGAGGTCGTGGCTCTGCTTCTTCCGGCCCCACTCCTCAGAGGCCTCCTGGAGGGCCGCGTACTCCTCCTCTGCCGCGGCGAGGGCCTCGTACTCACCGAGGTGTGCTCGAATACCCTCGATGTCCTTCTCAAGCCCCGACACCTCGGCCGCGTACCGTTCATTCTCCCTGACGGCAGAGGCCTGTGCCTCGCCGAGGCGCGCTGCCTCGCGGCCTGCCGCATCGAGGGCGGCGAGGTCGGCACCGGCCGCGTCCCTCTCCGCACAGAGAGAGACCAGGGCCTCGGTGCATGCCTTCATCCCGGCCCGGGCAGAGTTCGCATCTGCCCGGCAGATCTCCAGCCCGCCCTCCAGCGCCTCCTCGTCGAGGACGGAAAGGGCGCCCTCGGCACGGCTGATGTCCGCCTCGACGGCGTCGATCTCCCCCTTCAGGGCGGCCTGCCCCTCGTCCTTCAGGTAGTCGATACCGAGGGCCTTCATGAACCACTCCCGCCTGGCCGCCGGCCTCTCGTCGAGGAGGGCGAGCAGGTCCTTCTGGGCGGCAAAGACCGTGCTCCTGAAGTCGGCCGGCCCCATACCGAGGACCCGCATCACCTCCGCGGCGACAGCGCTCACCCCCTCGGCCAGCTGCTTCTCGCCCCCGTCCATGAAGAGGGAGGCATTGTGCTGGGTGGAACTCCCCGTCTTCCTGAAGGTCCGCTGGACGACGTAATCCTCGCCGCCGGCCGAGAACTCCAGGACGACCTCGCACTTCTCCTTCGGGCCGGCAAAGGAGGAGACGACATACTCGCCGTCGACCCCGCCCTGCACGCCGTACAGCCCGAAGAGGACGGCGTCGGTGATCGTGCTCTTGCCCGCGCCGTTGTTCCCGACGATGCCGGTGATCCCGTCGCGGAACAGGATCTCCTCGTCCCGGTAGCGCTTGAAGTTGCGGAGGACAAGTTTATGCAGGAGCATCGTCGACCTCCTGGCGCTCCCTGATCACCGTCTTCAGGACCTCCTGCCCTTTCCTGAGGACATACGCCTCCCTCTCCGGGGGGAGGTGCTTCTCGCCCAGGAAACGCCCGAACTCGGCGACATAGTCGAGGCCGGCAAGGTCTCCGCCGGCAAGGCGGGGGACCTCCTCCTCGGCCACCTCGGCCCTCACCTTCAGGTCGAGGAGGCGGTCGGCGGCACAGGCAGGGCCGCGGCGCCCGAGGTCGCGGAGAGTCTCCCGCCCCACACCGGCGACCGTCACCTGGCACATCGCATGGGGCGCGGCGACCCTCTCGACGGCCCCGGCGATCGCGTCGGCGACCCCGCCGGCCGAAAGATCGGCGCAGTCCAGGGTGCCGAGGTCGTACATCGGGGTCTTCGGGAGGGCGAGGGGCGTGACACGACCCGTCGCCGTGTCGACGACAAGGCCCCCCTTCCGGTCATGGATCTCGCCGTACGTGCAGTGTTCCAGGGACCCGCTGTACCAGGCGCGGCTGCCGACCTGCACCTGGCCGTGGTAGTGGCCGAGGGCGATGTAGTCGAAGTCGTCGGAGATCATCGTGTTGTCTATCTCGTGCTCCGCGATGGTGTGGAGTTTTTTGTCGGCGACCATGCTCGCAAGGCCGTGGGTGACCAGCACGTTGGCCGATGAGGAAGAGAGGTCGACCTGGTCGAAGGCGACCCTGTAGTCGCCGGCCTCGAGCATGTTCGGAATGAGGTGGAAGACGGTGTCGCCGACCTCCACCCTCTCGTACCGGTAGCGGTAGGCGGCATGGACCTCGGCGCCGTGGTATGCGAGCACGGCAAAGGGGGACTCGGTGTACCGGGTCTTCGCCATCGAGTGGTTGCCGGCGATGAGGATGAGGGGGACGCCCGCGTCCTGCAGTCTGTCCAGGGCCTCGAGGACCGTCGTGTAGGCCCTGGTCTTTGGCCTGACAGTGTGGAAGAGGTCGCCCGCGTGGACGACGGCGTCCGGCCTCTCCCTGATGACCGCGTCGACGGCCGCAAGAAAATTCTCGTAGACCAGTTTTTCCCGCAGGTTCATCCCGGTATCCGGGTCGATTTTATTGAAGGCCGCAAGGCCGAGGTGCGTATCGGCAATATGGACGAATTTCATCTTTATCAAACCCTCATCTGCCGGTCGTATATAGAGCTCTCCGGCGGACCCTGAAAGTGAAGGGGAGCGTCACCACTATCTAATAGCGGGTGCACACTATGAAGATGGTGATTCTGTGACACAGCGGGCTGTGGACGCAATATTTCAGGCGATGTTCCTCCTCACCGATCTGCGGGTGCTGATGCGGGAGACGGCGCCCCTTCACGATCTCGACGAGGAACAGCGGGCAAAGGCCTCGAAGGCCCTTGAGAAACTGAAAAAACAGATCAATACTCTTGAGCAGGAGCTGTCTCGATGAAGTGCACGGCCGATATCGAGGCACGCGACCTCGAAGAGATGAACATCAATATCGACCCGATCCAGGCCGGCGGCAGGCTGACCGCGGACGCGATGAAGGCGATCATCGCCTGGGGCGACGGCTACTCGGTCTGCGACAACTGCCGGAAACCTTTCAGGCTCGACTACATCGAAAAGCCGGCAATCAACGTCTTCCACGACGACCTCGCCGCCTTCGTCGGCATGGACGAGGCGCGGGTCGTGCCCGGCGCGAGGCGCGGCTTCCAGGCGGTCGCCGGCACCTACGTGCAGAAGGGCGACCCGGTGATGCTCACCGGCCTCTCCCACTACACCGAGTTCCTGGCCGTCGAGAACACCGGCGGCGTGCCCCTGGAGATCCCGAAGGACGAGAAGAATATCATCAGGGCCGGGGCGGCGGCGGAAAAACTCGAAGAGGCGGTGCGGACCTTCGGGCGGCCGCCTGTCCTCCTCTTCATCGACCATGTCGACTACCAGTACGGCAACCTCCATGAGGTGAAGGAGATCGCCCGCGTCGCCCACCAGTACGACGTCCCCGTCCTCCTCAACGGCGCCTACACGGTCGGCATCCTGCCTGTGGACGGGAAGGCGCTCGGCGTCGACTTCGTCGTCGGGTCGGGGCACAAGAGCATGGCGGCGCCGGCGCCCTCGGGCGTGCTCGCCACGACCGCGGAGCGTGCCGACGAGGTCTTCAGGACGACGACGATCAAGGGAGACGTCACGGGCCGGACCTTCGGGTTGAAGGAGGTGGAGATGATGGGCTGCACCCTGATGGGCGTCACCCTCATGGGCATGATGGCCTCCTTCCCGCACGTGCAGGAGCGGGTGAACCACTGGGAGGAGCACCTTGCCAATGGCACGCTCTTCGTCAACGCCCTGGCCGCCATCGAGGGGACGGAGATCAGGTCCGAGATGCCGCGGCGCCACACCCTGACCCGCGTCGACACGACCGCCTCCTTCGATCGGGTGGCCGAGACGCACAAAAAACGCGGTTTCTTCCTCTCCTCCGCGCTGAAGAAGAAGGGGATCGTCGGCGTCATTCCCGGGGCGACGAAGGTCTGGAAGTTCAACACCTACGGCCTCTCCCGGGCACAGGTGGAGTACCTCGCCGCCGCGTACCTGGAGATCGCGGAGGAGAACGAACTTTCCGTCTCCTCGTAAGGATAGGATAGAGTGCCGGCCCTGAAGGGGTCGGTGCGGTTCTTTTTTTCTATCACATTGTTCCGGATAGAGTCTTAAATGGGAGTCCGGAGGGAACTTGAAAAGACGAAGGCTTCGAAGAAAATCCCGGGAGAAACATGGGAAGGCATTATCTCCAGGGATAAATCGGTGGAGCGGCATCTTGTCCGGGGGGCATCGCTCGAAAACGTTCCGTTTTCTCAAGCTCCCTTCGGTCGCACCCCCGGTCCCCCCACCATCAGGATAGGGGAGGGATGGTAACCTCCTCCTTCAGGACCTCTGCTCTGTCTTCCCGGGGTTTATCCGGAGTCGGGGACGACCAGTGGGAGTCGAGAAGACGAAGGCTTTCGAGGCCAGCACCCCCGGGCAGAAAACCATAACATCTCAGAATCTATTCCATGATGCCATGGGGAGGATACCGTGCCGGCAGACCTCGGCGACCTTCTGCGCCTGAAAAAGGATCAGGTCGGCCCTGCTGCCGAAATGCTCGCCCGGGCTTTCGGGCAGGACCCGAAGATAGACTATTTCGCTCCCGACGACGGGACGCGGGGGGCGATCGCGCGTCACCACTTCGAGTTCCTGCTCAGGTACGGCCTGATCTACGGGGAGGTCTACGCGACATCGCCGCGACTGGAGGGCGTCGCGGTCTGGCTCCCCGCAAAAAAGGTGGAGATCACCCTCTGGAGGGCGCTTCGGGCCGGACTCTTCCGGTTCAGGAAGGGAGTCGGGAAAGAGGCCCTGGAACGCATCCTCTCCTTCTCGGAGTACGTCGACGGCCTCCACCGCCGGCATATGCCCGGCCCTCACCACTATCTCTTCTTCATCGGCGTGGACCCGACCTTCCAGGGAAAGGGGTATGCGAGCCGCCTGATCCGTCCGATACTCGATCGCCTGGACAGGGAGGGACTCCCCTGCTATCTCGTCACCCAGAACGAGCAGAACGTGGCGCTGTACGAGCACTACGGGTTTCGGGTGATCGAAAAAAGTCTCGTCCCGGGGACAGAAGTGGGGAACTGGGCGATGGTGTGGGAGGGAGGAAAAAATCCCGGTTCCGCTACGCGGTGAAGAAACTCCTCAGGCCCCTTCCTCTTCGCCGACAATCTTCCCGTTCTTCGCCCTGACCCGCCTGAGAGTCTCCATCGCCGCGGCCACCAGGTCGTCGACCCCGATCTTCTCCTCCGCCGCTTCGATCTTCGTGACGTCGGCCTTCGTCGCCGGTTTTTTCGGGACGGCCCGGCACGAGAGGTCGCCGGCATCGTCGTCAAAGGTGCCGATCATCCGGGCGAGATCGATCGCCTCGGCCTTCTCGTAGGTGAGGAGAGGGCGGAGGACAGGAAGAGTCGCCGCCGCCTCGATCACCCCGAGGTTCGCCAGGGTCTGGGACGCCACCTGGCCGAGGTTGTCCCCGGTGACGACCGCGAGCGCCCTCTCCTTCCGGGCGACGGCGTCGGCCATCCTGGCCATGAAGCGCTTGCAGAGGATGCAGCGGTAGTGGTACTCCCCCGACGCCGTCATCGCATCGAAGAAAGGCTCCATGTCCGCGACGACCAGGTCGAGGGGGCGGCCCATGCACCAGGTCGAGAGGACGGCATGGTGGCGGAGGACCGCGTCCCGCACCGCCGCCCCCTGCCAGCGCCCCGCGTCAAGGGAGAGGTGGGTGACCGTGCAGCCCCGGCGCATCATCAGCCAGCTTGCGACAGGCGAGTCGATCCCGGCGGAGAGGAGGGTGAGCACCCGGTCCTGCGTGCCGAAGGGCAGGCCGCGGGGCGCCGGGATACGTTCGTCGTACACGAGCCCGCCGTACGGCCGCGCCTCGACAAAGACCTCGTAGTCGGGATGGGAGAGGTCGACCCTGAGGCCAGGGATCGCGTCATAGATCACGCTCCCGACCTCGGCCCCGATCTCCGGGCTCGTATAGCCCTCCACCCCCTCCCTCTTCGCCCTGACCGCGAAACTCATGCCTGCCCGCAGGTGGCGGCGCGCCCGCTCCAGGGCCGCCGCCCCCATCTCGGGGATGGTGGTCCCTGTCCGGGTGCAGACCGCCACATCGACGATCCCGAAGGTCCGGGAGACGACACCGGCGATCCCATCGACGTCAGGGCCGTGCACCAGAATACGGTCCCGTCGCACCTCGATATCGTGCTCGGCCCCGGCGGCCGTAAGGGCCAGGTCGATGTTCTGCCTGAGCATCCGCATGTAGACTTTCTTGACCGCCTCGCTCTTCAGGAAAAGTTCGCCAAAACGCAGGAGCACCGTTCCCATTTACACACCTCTGATCGTCACGTCGTCAAAACCGATGGCCCGGACACGCTCGATGAGCGCCCGTGCCTCGGCCTCGTACCCGGCAGGCACCTCGACCCTGGCCGAGCGCCCCTGCACCCGCACCCGCACGCGGCCCGGTATCCTCTCCCTGAGGATGGCCTCGGCCTCGCCGATGAGCCCGAGTTTTTCGGGCGTCACCTCCTCGCCGACAGGGAGGCGGGTCGCAAGGCAGGAGGAGGAGGGCCTGACAGGCAGGCCAAAGGCGCGGGCCATGGCGACGATCTCATCTCTGCCGATCCCGCAGGCCGCAAAGGGACTCTCGACCCCCAGTTCGCGGAGGGCCCGCAGGCCCGGACGGTCTGCCGGGTCGTCGCCCGCATGGGTGCCGTCGACGACATGGGCGTAGCCGTGCTCCTCCGCCCACGCGAGGACCGCCTCCATCATCAGCCTCTTGCAGACATAGCACCGCTCAGCGGTGTTGTGCCTGACCGCGTCGACGGCAAGCATCTCGACCCTGACCACCGCGTGGGGCACGCCAAGGGAGGCCGCGACCTTCGCCGCAATCCCGGCCTCGGCCGGGGCAGCAAGCCCGGTCTCCACTGTCACCGCCGCCGTCCTGACGCCGGCCCGCGCCGCCGCCGCAAGGAGGACCGCACTGTCGGTCCCGCCCGAGAGGGCGACGACAAGAGGGGCATGCTCACGGAGATACCTGCAGAGGCAGTCGGGAATCATGCCATCTGGTGGGCGCTGATCTCAGATGAAGATTGGGTGAAGACAGTTCAGGCCACTTTCAGATAGCGCTCCACCGCATCTTTCGCCATCACCTTCGGCATCAGCACGATAATGATCCCCTCCTCGCCGAAGATCTCCTCGGCATGGGGGCCGAAGTGCCCGGCGACCACGGCGTCAACCCCCTCCCTCATCATCTGATCGGCGGCGGCCATGCCGGCCCCCTGTGCCACGCGGCAGGCATCATTCGCCACGGTCTCGACCGTGCCGACTGCACCCCCCTCCACCTCGACAAAGGTGAATGTGTCGGCACGGCCGAAATCGGTGGCCACGACGGCGTCAAGGCCGCCCTCTCCATCGGTTGCTACGGCGATCTTCATGAGAAACCCTTTTCGCACATCAGTTAAAGCGCTTGCCCCCCTCCTGCCGGCCGAAAAATCATGTGCAGCCGCCGTTCCCGGATAGAAAATTCTTTAATTGGAGGTATTCTATCTCTATAGGAATGGCAAAGAAGAGCGCAAAAGAACAGGAGCCGATGAAGTTATTCTATATTTTCTACAGCGAAGAACGCTGGAATAACTGGGTGTCCACTCTCAGGGAGGCGGACTTCGAGGGCGGCGACGACGAGGAGGAGATGCCGCAGGGCCTCCAGACCCTCCAGAGTTTTGTCGAGGACATCACCATCTCGGTCCTGAAGATCGTGAAACTCTACCAGAACGAGCGGTTCAGCAAGGAAGATGCGCTCGAAAAACTCGAGGGCGTCGAGAATATCGTGATGGCCGGCCTCCCTGAAGACGAACCCCTCGTCGATATCATCGGAGACGTACAGATCTCTCTGCTTGCGCTCTTTGCATCCTGCAGGACATTCCTTGAGGGCGACTATGAGGCCGACCCGAAGGCGCTCGTCAAGGACGGGAGAAAGGCGGCCGACGACGAACCCGAGGTCGCCCTGGACATGGCGGCAAAACTCGGCGCACAGATCATCAACGGAGGCAAGTGGAGCGCCACCTACCTCAAGAGCAAGGGGGACCCGACCGTCTTCGACGAGTGGCTCACCGAGATCGAGACGATGTCGGAGGCCGTGCAGTCCCTGAAGAAGTTCGACGAAGAGCCCGGTGAAGGGACGTGATCGCAGACAAGGCCCGGTTCCGCGCAAGCAGGAAGATCGAACGGGTTACGGGAGTCCGCCTCCCCGACCGGGTCTTCAACACTGCATTTCTGGAAGCGGTCGCCCCGGCGATGGGCAACCGCGCCCTCGATACCCGCGTGCGGGAGCAACTCCTCAATATCCACCGGGATTTTCTCGCCTGCACGTGCAGGGACAACCCGAACTGCGGGTGTCCTGAGAAGAAGTTTGCAAAGACGATCCTCGAATACAGGGAGACCGGCCTCGACCACCGCCAGATCGCGGATGCGATCCTGGACGAATATGGCATCGATGTCTTCCCTGCCGATATACTCTCGTTCCTCGAAGAGATGGTCCACACCCTCGAAGTGGTCAAGGAGGTGGCCAGGATCGAGGGGAAAGAGGGCCTGATGAAGGAGACGGACAGGCATATCAAAGCGGTGGAGCGGTGATCACCGCAGCGCTTCCTTCACCTGCAGAACGAAATCCGAAACCTGCGGCAGGCGGGCGAGGATCTCCATAAGGTCGCTCTCATCGAAGGTATGGTACGCTCTCATCGAAGGTATGGTATTCGTGAGAGAGCAGGTTCCGGTAATATACCAGCGATGAGAGAGAGCGGTTCATCCCTCCATCGATAATACCCCCTTTTTCCAGCATCCTGAAGATGTCCCGGTAGGTTGCCGGCGTCCCGAGGTTGGCTCCCATCGCCATCTCGCTGCCAAGATCGATCACCCGGTTGAGCAGGGAGAAGAGGACCATAGAGACGGCATAATAGGTCTTTTTGTCGCGGAGATCCTCGGCCGAACCTATCTGAAACTCTTTCAGGTCGGTGCAATATATTTCAATATCCGCAAGGATAAGAGCGATCCGCTCACGGTCGTACATCGCACTCCCCCAGCACCCGGTCGCAACAGCGCCTGAGAATCCGGGAAAAGTCCAGATACCCACTGACAGTCTTTCCCCTCAGTCTCTGCAATTGCGTCTCGTCACGACAGAAGAGCACCTTCCCGTCCCTGAACACACGGTACTGAATGTAGAGTGGCAGGTCCTGGAAGAAGGACAGATCGTATCCCGGAGCACTGTTGCTGAAGAGGTCCTCTTTTTCCTCTCTCTCAAGGGGTCGGGACGCGATGATGCAGAGATCGACATCGGAGAACGGTCTCCGCGTTCCTGTTGCCGTCGAGCCGAAGAGAACGACGGCAAGGACTGCAGGGTGCTCTGCAAGCGGTCCGACCACATGCGACCATGCCTTCGTTGCTGTTTCCATCCTCTCTTCACCCCCTTCTTCTACGAGAATGGGAACCCTGTGCTCATATAGTTTCGGCCCTGCGGTCATCCCGTCACCGCACAACCCCGAGGTCGGCAAGATCCCGGACACAGAACCCCTCCTCCCTCAGTTTTTCTTTCCCCGGGAGAGTCCGTGCTACAAGCCCCGGCGTCACCGGGCCGGAGAGTCCTTTCACCAGCAGTATCCTGAGAGAATCACGTAGTGATTATTTTTATAATCATTATGGAAATTATCATAATTTCGGCGAGGTGCCCATATGGATGCCTCCCAGGGAGGAGAGGAACGGCAGGGACGCTACGAACTATGACGCCCTGTTATTGCAGCAGGGCGGAGAACTCTTCAGGACTGATATCAGCATCTCTCAGAAGCTTTCAAAGAACCCTTTTCCAAGAACATCATGCCGGGGGATTGTTAATGGTTTCTTGCTCTGATCAGGGCGGACCATACGGACATGGCTACCGTTCTGTCTCACAACCTGATATCCAGGTTTTTCAAAAGATCGTATCGCGGCATCTCCTGAAAGAACAGGCAATCCGGTCATATCTCTACCGAAACGACATGGTAACTGAGATCCCGGATGGATTTCAAATGCCTGATATCTTCTTCGGTCTGCTCTTCAAGACGGAGATCGATGACCTCATGGATGTTCTTCAGCGCTTCATCCAGTGTCTCCCCCTGCGTATAAAACCCCGGAAGAAGAGGGCACTCCACCACATAGAAGCCATCTTCATCTTTTTCAACACGAACCGGGAGATTGATCTAATCGGGTCATTTCACGCCATCCTGATAGTCGTATCTACCCCGCAGGTCATCAAAAAACTACTGGTGGTCGGCGGGAACTGTCTTTCATACTCCCATCTGCCCGATGACCCTCGCGATCGCCGACGCCGCGTCTCCTGCAGGATCAGATCCTCGATCGCGGCGAGCATCGCCCCGGTCTGGTGGCCGTGGGTGCCCGAACCGATGCCCAGGTTGTGGTCAGGGTGCGGGATCCCGAGTTCCTCGAAGAAGAGGTCTGACATCTCCCGGTCATAGTGCTGGCCGGTGTGGACGAGGACCTCCTCGTGCTCTTTCCGCAGTTCCCTGGAGACGGGCGCACACTTGATGAACTGGGGGCGGGCCCCGACAACGGTGAGGATCTTCATGCTGAGGATAGGGTAGGGAGGAGGAGGGCAAGAGGGTTGCGATAGGAGGTTGAGGGGCTGGGCGAAGAGTCATTCTGGAGTCATTCTGATGAGATCATCCCAAAACTGATCATACCCTCTCCTGTCGATGGAATGATCGGTATTTGATTCTAAAAAAAATCCTGATCTCATGTCTGTTCCGGGGGGTTTCACCCCCCGGTCCCCCCACCATTACGATAGGGGGTGGATGGCAATCTCCCTCCGCAGACCTCTGTTCTCTCTTCCCCGACCCTATCCTCTTTCGGAGGAACAAGCGCCAGCGAGTTCGAGACACAGGAGACCGGAGATCTCCTGAGCAGGCACATCTATGATGTGCCATGAGACGAAGTCTTCGCTGTCCGGGGACAACGAGTGATAGCGAGTTCAAGAAAATCTTTGATTTTCGGCGGCAGTCCCCCGACAGAGAGTTGGGGGAAGGCGGTGGTTTCGCACTGTTCTTTATGGAATTCGGGGAGACATCGATCCAATCCTGAAATTTTCTCCCGTGCCCCACATGCAGAGGTGGGGGAGTGAACAAGAGTTTTGGGATATGCTCGATGACAGGAATTCAGAGAGGCATCAGTAACCTCGAAATATCACTCGTTCTCTGGAGGCTTCAGAGTGCGCCGCATCGTCTCAATCTGATCTCTCAGTTCAGGGAGTTGCCTGGTGATGATGAACCAGACCGTCGCAGGGTCAACACCGAAGTAATGGTGAATGACAACATTCCTGAGGCCGACAATTTTTCGCCAGGGAATCTGGGCATACTGCTCCCGGAGAGCGTCAGGTATATTGCCGCAGGCCTCACCGATCACCTCGAGATTCCGGATCACCGCATCAAAGGTCTTTCGATCAGTGGCGAACTCCTCTTCAGAGAGACCGTGGATATATTCTTCAATGGCACCGATGCCTTCCAGAATATCGTCGAGAAAGAAGGTGATTTCACGCTCAGACATAGACGAGGTCCCGGGAAATGGATCTCTTCAGATTTTTGCGCCGGTTGATCCCGCCTTTCAGGACGAGGTCGACCCTGAGACCAAGAAGATGTTCCAGGTCATCCCGCAGGTCCACGACATCCCACCCGATAGGATGTGCAAGATCGACCAGGATATCCACATCGCTCCCTTCGACCTGTTCATTTCGGGAATAGGATCCAAAGACACCGATCTCCCTGACCCCATATTTCCTCAGGAGATCGGGCTTTGCCTGCCTGAGAACCTCAAGGATCCGTTGCATCTCCCAGGTTCCAGGAATGGTGTCGACTGTTCCGGCCATGCATTCCATTCTGTTGCTGGAATATTAACGATTCCGGTCATACTCTGCTGAACTTCCCAAGAACAAAACGGTGTCGATTCATGCGGATCTCCAGGGCCATATCAAATCAAAGTTTGATTGAGAAAGCAGTTCACAGAGGATCAGAAAATTATCGGGTAAATAAAGATCCCGGGAAAAGAGTAAACTGCCGAAAGATTTTTTGCATCTCTCCTCCGGCAGATCACAACCACCGCGGCCAGGGCGCGCCGAGCTGCACGACAAGGTCCCGGATCTCGTCGTGGAGGCCGTGGTCTGCCTTCAGGAGGACGAGGCCATAGACGAGGCCGCCGAGGGCGACGGCGGCAAGGACGATGAAGACATTTGTGAGGGGAATAGCAAAGCGGTATGCGAGGACGACGAGGGCCATCGCTCCCGCGGCGAGGAGGATGTGAAGGACAGGGCCGCGTTCGAGTTTTACCGGGATTTGTTTCGAAAGATAATATCTGGCGATCCCGGCATTGACGAGCATCGTTACGAGGGTGGCAATCGCCGCCCCCTCGATCCCGAAGAGGGGGATCAGGGCAAGATCGAGGACGATGTTCACGACAGCCGCCGTACCGGTGGCATAGAAAGACTCCCTGGGGCGATCGAGGGCATTGAGACACATCGTCTGGAGGTACATGAAGACATTGACCACCTGCACGAGGAGGAGGATTGCGAGGGCCGTCGTGCCCTCGGCAAAGCCCGCACCATAGAAGAAGTACAGGAGGCGGTCGCCGAGGACCCAGCCCCCGACCGCGACCGGTATCGCGAGGAGGAGGGAGTAGGTGAAGGCGCGCGCGAGGGAGAGGGTGACGCGGTCGAGGGCACCGTCGGCGTGCCAGCGGCTGATCTTTGGGTACAAGGTTGTATGCAGCGCCATCGTGGTGAAGGTGGCGGCGGCGGTGAACTGGAAGGCGATCCGATAGACCCCGACGTCTGCTTTAGTCATGAAGTAGCCAACGAGGATGGTGTCGGCGTACGAGAAGACGGTGGCACCGCTGGAGGCGAGGAAGATCCAGAAAGAGAAGGAAACAAGGTTTTTGATATGCCCGATGGTGAAGCGGGTGAGATGGAGTTTAAGGAAGAGGAGACAGGTCAGACCGCCGGCAAAGATCCCGGCGACAAATCCTCCGGCAAGTCCTGCGGCACCGAAGCCGAGGAAGACGGCCAGGATCTGGAATAGAACACGGGTGACATTGTTGACAAGGCTGCTGGTCTGGCTCACGCCGACCATGCCGGTGCCGTAGACGCCGTTTGCGGCGATCCCCTGGAATACACCGATTACGAGAGCGAGCAGCAGCCAGGATACCATACCCGACGCTCTGAAGTCATCGAGGAGGGGGAGCACCGCAAACACAACGGCGATCGAAACTGCAAGAAGTAGAACCCGCATGAAGACAAATGCTGAAAAGTAGCCTTCCGGTTCGGTTCCTTCCGAGATCCTTTTGACTGCCGCACCGCCAAACCCCCCATCCCCGAGAAGAGTGAATATCCCATAAAATGCAATAAAGATAGAATAAGCACCGTAGGCTGCTTTACCAAGGGCATGGGCGAAGTACATGGTGGCGACAAAGCCGATGACGGTCAGGAGGATGGTAGAGGTGAAGCTGATCAGGCTCTGACGTCTGATGGGGTCAATACCCATAAGACGGGCGAAACTGCGGGCCGCGAACACAGAATATGATAGGAGAGGAGCATCATTAAACTGTATCCTCTATTCAAACGGTCCGGTTGGTGACGGTGGAATGTTTTAATCACAAGGTCTGGTGCCGGGGGTCATCTCTCTCATCAAAAAAGATCTGCAACCAGAGTTCTGCACAGACGACCCGCCAGATCTCAGGAGAGTATGCTGCCTGCCCTTCCACATATGCGAGGTAACTTTGACACACCTGGTCCGCGTCCCAGTACGGCCGGGCCCGGAACCGTTCAGAGGAGAAAATCTCCTTGATGAGGGGGCTAAGATCCTCCTTCATCCATACCTCTTCGGGCGTCACAAATCCCATCTTGTCCATCCGACACCTGATGTTCTCCGGCACCAGACCCTGGATCGCCTGCCTCAGGACATGCTTTGTCACGCCATTCCTGATCTTCTGGTCCAGGGGCAGGGAGGCGAGGTACTCCGCGACCCGATAGTCAAGGAAGGGGACCCGCGACTCGACCCCGAAGGCCATCGAGTTCCTGTCCTCGTAGTGGAGAAGGGAGGGGAGGTTCGTAAACCCGATCTCCCGGTAAAGCACTTCAGGGAGAGTTCCGCCATAGCGGTCGATCGCGGGGAGTTCACCGAGGAGGAGAGACCGGCGCTCGGAACGCGCGGCGATCTGCTTCCTTGCATCCAGGAAGAAGCCGCGGTGGCGAAGGCCGCCGCACACTCCCTCCCGGAGGAGCGCGAGAGGATGGGCTTTCAGGCTCCTGAGGTAGGGAACGATGTAGCCGAGGTAGCCTCCGAGCTGCTCGTCAGCCCCCTGTCCGTCCAGGACGACCGTGACATGCTCCCCGGCAAGGGCCATCACGCGGTACTGGGCATAGATGGAGAGGGAACCAAAGGGTTCGTCCTGGAGATAGACGAGGCGCTCCAGATCGCGTTTCAACTCCTCAGGGTCAGGGGAGGTGCGGTGTGCGTCGACCCCGGTCGCCCTGACGACCTCGTCGATGTACCGGCTTTCGTCGAATCTTCCGTCCAGATAGCAGGCCGAAAAGGTCTTCTGCCTCCCGCCGACACTCTCAGGGGCTTCCTGCCCGATCAGGTCATTGATCAGGGCGGTGAGGGTCGATGAGTCGATGCCGCCCGAGAGGCAGGTGCCGACCGGCACGTCGCTCCTGAGGCGGAGGCGGACGGCATCGAGGAGGAGGGCGCGGAGACGGTCGGCGGCAGCCCGGTCATCAGCACCGGTCAGAGCGTCGGAGATCTTAAGATCCCAGTACGGGGTCGGCCCTTCAGGCACACCTTTCCTGACGACCATCGAGTGGGCGGGAGGGAGCTGGAAGATCCCCTCAAACATCGTTTCAGGTGTGTGGTCGAGCACGCCCCATGCAAGATAGTCCATCAGGCGTTTTTCATTGGGCTTTTTTCCAACCTCAGGGTGGGCGAGCAAGGCCTTGATCTCTGAGGCGAAGAGGAAAGTGCCGTCGGCGACCGTGTAATAGAAGGGCTTGATCCCGAACCTGTCCCGGGAACAGAAGAGGGCATCTTCCTTCAGGTCATAGAGGGCGAAGGCCCACATGCCATTGAACCTTTCAACGCATGCCGACCCCCACTCCTCATAGGCATGGAGGATCACCTCGCTGTCTGTCTGCGAGCGGAAGGTATGGCCGGCGCGGAGAAGGTCCTCCCTGAGTTCACGGTAGTTATATATCTCTCCGTTGAAGACGAGCCAGAGGGTTTCGTCCTCATTGGCCATGGGCTGGGCGGCCAGATCCGAGAGATCGATGATGGAGAGGCGGCGGTGGGCGAGACCGACCGGTCCCTGGAGGTAGGTGCCCTCCCCGTCAGGGCCGCGGTGGGCGAGACGGGAGGACATGACCTTGAGGAGGGCCGGATCGGCCTCGCATGTGATTGAATAGATACCTGCTATGCCGCACATGGGGGGGCCTCAAAGATTATGTATTTTTCATGGAAATGAAGTTACTGTACATGAATTCTTCTTCTCAAAGAAAATATCTTATTATTCATGTTAATGAGAGAGTTATCATAATCGACGTATAATGGCGCTCCAAAATGCCCATGAGGTTGAAGACATCGTCTTGATGAGGAGGTGCATTCCGTTACGAAAGGTGGGCTAAATTATAAAAATCATATCCATCTATGGCAACAAGGTGAGTTCTTCAATAAAATTCACTTCTTTTTGGATCCTCTGATCCCACGTTTCAAAATGTTCCAAAGCATACATACGCGCATTTTTTCCAAGACGGATGCGGAGATCTTCATCCTCTAATAATTCAAGCATAATTCGGGGCAACATATGCAACGAAGTTATATCCAATATGAGCCCATTTTTATTATTTTCAATAATGTCTCCTGTTGCAGCAGTATTTAATGTAACAATGCATCTTCCGCACATCATCGCTTCCAGAAGGGGGTTACCAACATTGGAGATATCATAAAGAGAAACAAAAATATCAGCACTGTTAAGATAATACTTCACCTGGTCATGGGGGATCGTACCAGTGAATGTTACATAATTTCTAACACCCAGATTGTCAACCATGTTTTCAAGACTTGTCCTCTCATCGCCATCTCCAACGATCACAAACATAACGTTATTTATCTGCGATACAACGTCAGGAATGACTCTAATTAACCTATCAACACGTTTGAGTTTGTCTAATCGGCTTATGGCCAGAATAATCTTAGTATCAGGATCTATTCCAATTGAGTTTTTGAATAATTTAGAATTAAAATTATCCAAGTACATTTCATCCACACCATTTAACCAATATTTTAACTTTTTTTCTGGAAATCCAAACGCGTTTGCAACTTTGTCCCCCCCAGACCCATCATTGGTAATTATCAAGGCGTCACACGAGAGTTTAAATGGCATAACCTCATTAAAACGCAATAATAATTGTAAATTATTATCAATAAATGAGTACAAATATACTACCCCAAGAAGTCTCGTTATATTGGGGATTTTCCATAGTCTCGAGATAATGTACGCCGTTACTGCGCCGCTACCCGCATAACCATAGACGACATCGGGATCAATTTTTCTTGAAACCCTTATGGCCCTTATCGTTGCAAAGAGAATCAATGAAAAAAATTTAAACTTTGCATAGAGACCATTCAATATACGATTTTTGATATGTAGGGAGAAAAACGGCGCCACATATGAATGAATGTATAATCCGGGAATTATCGAACGTTGCCCCTTTTCATACGGACAGATCATATGTACTTCATGACCAGCGTCGGCAAGTCCTTTGACCAGATTATATATTGTCGGAGTTCCCCCTTTGTTGTCTAAATAAAATAATCTACTCCAAGGAGACACAATGGCAATTTTTAATTTTGGCTTCATTAGATATCACTTACCTTCACAATCTCTTGGCCATTCAAAGTAATATTCAAATATTTCATATTAACACAGCGAATGGAAATATCAGGGATGAGAAACCTCCCAAGTATTATCAATTATTCATAATATTTCAAATTATCATCATCAAGAAAAAACGATACAATATTAAAGTATATCCGATTTTATCCTTACAATGTGTGCGGGCATACCAACAGCGACAGAATCATCAGGAACATTTTCTGTTACAACAGCTCCAGCACCAATAGTTGCATTTTTACCGATTTTGACTCCAGGAAGCACCACAACATTTGATCCAATTTCAGCGTCATCCCCGATGTAAACAGGTTTTTTTAATACAATATTATTTTTACTTCCAGTAATAGTTGAAACTGACAGGATTATTACCCCATAACCAATTTTAACATTTTTTCCAATAAATACTCCGCCTCCATAATCAATAACGCTGAATGCACCAATCTGAGCAGGTTCACCTACAAGTTTTCCATCTGGATAATCCGATTTAAAAATAACCAGTGAAGGATCAGGTAATCCCCATCGTCGAGCAAAAAAAACTATGCAATTGCGAATGAATGATTTAATCATACATAACCCTATTTATGCACGAAATAACCGATTCAAGATCCATCAAACTCATTTTAGGATACAGAGGGAGTGACACTTCATGTTCATAGAGCCAAGTAGCATTTGGACAATCACCTTTCATGCATTCAAATAATTTTTGATAAGCGGGATGCTGATGAAGGGGTATAAAGTGAACACTGCACCCAATACCCATCTCTGCCATCTCCCGGATAAAATCACCCCGGTTCATTTCATTGACCAGAACCGGATAGAGATGGTAAACATGCTTCCGACCCTCTTTTTCAACCGGCGTCACCACTCCTTCGAGATCACGGAGAGCAGCAGAATACATCTCCGCATACTTTCGCCGTGTCGCAACGAATCCATCCAGCTTCCTCAACTGGTGGATGCCAAGTGCAGCCTGGATATCCGTCATATTGTACTTCCAGCCGCACTCCTCGATCTCGTAGTACCATGACCCCTGTGCCGAGTACCTCTTCCAGGCGTCCTTGCTGATCCCGTGGAGCCTGAGGATCCGCATTTTGTCGGCGATCTTCTGGTCGTCGGTGGTGACCGCACCCCCCTCCCCGGTGGTCATGTTCTTCGTGGCATAGAAACTGAAGCAGGTGGCATCGCTCAGGGAACCGATCTTTTTCCCGCGATATTCCGCCCCGATCGCATGGGCCGCGTCCTCGATAACGACAAGGTTGTGGTCGTCTGCGATCTCCTGGATCTCCTTCATGTCGCAAGGTTGACCAGCAAAATGTACCGGGATGATCGCCTTCGTTTTCGGCGTGATCGCCTCATTGATCTTTTCCGGGTCGATGTTGAAGGTGTCCCGCTGGATATCGGCAAAGACAGGCCTCGCACCGGAGTGCACGATCACATTCCCTGTCGAGGCAAAGGTGTACGGGGAGGTGATAACCTCGTCTCCACGTCCAATGCCATAGGCAAGGAGGGAGAGGTGAAGAGCGGCTGTACAGGAGTTCACCGCCACCGCATATTTCGCACCGGTATATGCCGCGATCTGTTCTTCGAAGGCGATCGTCTTTGGTCCCATGGTGAGCCAGCCTGACCGCAGGGTGTCGACGACCTCTGCAATCTCCTCCTCACCGATCTCGGGAAGGCAGTAGGGAATATTCAATTCGTCCATATTTTCACCTCGGTTTCGCCCATTCTTCAACCTTGTAATTCCTGTACCATTCAATGAACTTTTCTAGGCCTTCGTCGATGGAATACTTTGGTTCCCAACCGAGTTTTCTCGCCTTCGATATATCGGCAACAAGGCGCTGGACCTCACCGGGACGCTCCTCGACGTGAACAGGAGTGAGATCCTTTCCGCAGAGGTCGATGATCTTATGAGCAAGGTCAATGATCGAGACATCGACACCGGTCCCAAAATTGATAGGTTCTCTCAAGGGGTTTGGATACTTCAGGATGAGATCATATGCCTCCACGATGTCGTCGACATAGGTGTAGTCCCGCGTCTGCAGACCACTCCCGTAGATCACTGGCGGAAGGCCACTCATCACTCTCTTGGTGAAGATGGAAAGGGCTCCGCCGTACCCGGAATCCTTCTGCCTCGGGCCATAGAGGTTGAAGGGCCGCATGATGCAGACATTCATCCCATAGGTCTCGATATAGGCATAGCACATCCTGTCAGCTGCGATCTTGCTTGCGCCATAGGGATGGGGGGCATTGAGCGGGTGATCCTCATTCATCGGGGCATATTGCGCCGAGCCGTACACCTCACTCGTCGAGGCATGAACGACCTTGTCAACGTCATAGACCCTGGCGACCTCAAGGACATTCTGGGTGCCAAGGACATTCACTTCGTAGGTCAGCCGCGGTTCGATGATGGAGCGGTCCACATGGATCTGGGCGGCAAGGTGGATGACGGCGTCGACATCGCGCATGATCTTTTCAAGGAGGTCATAGTCCCTGATGTCCCCGTTGATCAGTTTGAAGTTGCGGAATCCGAGGAGATGCCTGACATTGGTCAGACTGCCGTTCATAAAATTATCCAGGCAGATGACAGTGTCGCCGTTCTTCACATATCGATCGCAGAGATGAGAACCCACAAAACCGGCGCCGCCGGTGATCAGCAACTTCATATCTTATACCTCTTAGAGAGGGCATGATAGATTGTGTTCATTTTTTCCATCTCAGAATAATAATTGGCATTCGCTTCAACAATTTTACGGCTCAAATCTCCAAATTTCTTCCGGACTGAAATGTTTTTCAGGAGATATATTATTTTTTCAGCCAGATAATATGGATTTTTAGGGGGTACAAGAAAACCATTGACACCATCCTCTACCCACCTGTGATTGTCTCCGACGTTAGTGACAACTGGGGGTAAACCACAAGCCATACCCTCAATATTACTCACGGCAGTCCCACCATCAGAAAGGGACGTAGAGACATAAATATCAGACGAAGAAAGATAAAGTGGAAGATCCTCATGCTTTATAAGTCCAACAAATTTTATCGAGTCAAAAACATTCAAAGATTTTGCTAAGTTCATAAGATATGCTTTCTGGTAGTCTTCCCTCGCTATAATAAATCTTACATCCGGGATTTCTGTTTTTATTATAGGTATTGCCCTGATAAGAGATTCAACATCATATATTGGTTCTAGCCCACGGTCGCTGATAACAGTTGGGTAGTCCCCACTAAATAAGTCCCAAATGATAGAACGATCCCTTTTTTCTGGACA